>NZ_JBSKHT010000004.1:223167-316853 GCF_057128745.1 Pseudomonas rosaeacicularis | reverse complement strand
GCTGGGAGTGCATCAGTTTCCGGGTCGGTGGGCGCATGTACCGGGCGGCCATCGGGGGTGGGCAATATGGCGGCCTGGGCGGCACGGTGCTCCTGCCGTTCGGAGTCGTTGAGACCGAAGAGGTAGATTCTTAACCGCTTTGTAAACATCGGTTTCGCTCCTGCGAGAGACACAAATACGTCCTTAACAATTGGGCAGTTCCTGTGGCCATTCTTAACGAGCTGATACGCAAATAACCCGAGACGACGCCTCGTTTCGCACGCAAATTTAGGTGCGCTTTGGTCGGAATACCATTGCGAAAAGACGATCAGGAAGCGTCCTAGGAAGTTAAGAGATGTGTCCTACATAGAAGCGTTGCGACGTCTCGCGAATGAATTCGCTCCTACAGGATTTACGCGCGCCCACCCAAGCACATCCGTTCAATCACTGAACTGAACAGGGTGGTACTTGTCGATTTGAGACAACGCTCGTTACCTGGCTGATTCACCGCAGTCAGCGTTTACACGACCGCACCAGCCCCGAGCGCTAACCCGCATCGACAAGGAACCCAACCCCATGTCCAGCAAAACCGTTGCCGACCACCTCGCGCAAACCCTTCTCGCCGCAGGCGTTTCCAAGATTTGGGGCGTCAGTGGCGATAGCCTCAACGGCCTGACCGACAGCCTCGAACGCCTGGGCAAGATCCAGTGGATGCACACCCGCCATGAGGAAGTCGCGGCCTTCGCTGCGGGCGCAGAAGCAGCCGCCACCGGCAAGCTTGCGGTGTGCGCCGGGAGTTGCGGGCCGGGCAATTTGCATTTGATCAACGGCTTGTATGACTGCCATCGCAGCCGTGTGCCGGTGCTGGCCATTGCTGCGCAAATCCCGTCTTCGGAGATCGGCCTGGATTACTTCCAGGAAACCCATCCCACCGAGCTGTTCAAGGAGTGCAGTTACTTCGTTGAAGCCGTCAGCAGCGCCGAGCAATTCCCCAAAGTGCTGGAGCGGGCGATGCGCGCGGCCATCAGCCAACGCGGGGTGGCGGTGATTGTGATTCCGGGCGATGTGGCGTTGAGCGAAGCGCCGGACGTCAAGGCGGCCTGGGTCGATCACGAACCGGCGCTGGTAACGCCCACCGACAAAGACCTGCAACGCATCGTCGATCTGCTGGACGGTTCCAAGGCCGTGACCATTCTGGCCGGGGCAGGGTGCGCCAACGCTCACGATCAGGTAGTCGCGTTGGCCGAAAAGCTCAACGCCCCGGTGGTACACGCGTTGCGCGGCAAGCAGTACATCGAATACGCCAACCCTTACGACGTGGGGATGACCGGCCTGATCGGTTTCAGCTCCGGGTATCACGCAATGATGGCCTGCGACACGCTGGTGATCCTGGGCAGCAGCTTTCCGTATCGCAACTTCTATCCGGACAAAGCCAAGGTCGTCCAGATCGACATTGACCCCACTGCACTCGGACGTCGTGTTGCGTTGACCGTGGGGGTCGCCGGGGGCATTAAAGAGACCGTTGATGCGTTGCTGCCACGGCTAAAAGAACACACCGATCGCCGATTCCTCGACAAGGCGCTGGATCATTACGCCAAGTCTCGCGAAGAGCTGGACGAACTGGCCACGCCGTCTGCACCCGGGCAACCTATTCACCCACAGTACCTGACCCGTCTGGTGGACGCCTACGCCGATGCCGATGCGATCTTCACCGTGGACGTGGGCACGCCGACCTTGTGGGCGGCCCGTTACCTGACCATGAACGGCCAACGGTCGCTGATCGGCTCGTTCAATCATGGCTCCATGGCCAACGCCATGCCGCAAGCTCTCGGCGCCAAGGCGGCCCATCCGCAACGTCAGGTCGTGGCCTTGTGCGGCGACGGCGGGTTGTCGATGCTGATGGGGGACTTGCTGAGCATTCGTCAGCTGAACCTGCCGATCAAACTGGTGGTGTTCAACAACAGCTCGCTGGGCTTCGTCGCCATGGAAATGCAGGCCAGCGGCTATGTGCCCCATGACACCGATTTCGACAGCACCAGTTTTGCCAATATCGCCATTGGCGCGGGGATTCTGGGGATTCGCGTCGAAGACTCTGCCGAGCTGCCGCAAGCCCTGAAAAGAGCGTTCGAGCATCCAGGGCCGGTGTTGGTGGACGTCGTGACCGCCAAGCAGGAATTGGGCATCCCGCCGAAGATCAAACTGGCCCAGGCCAAAGGTTTTAGTTTGTTCATGCTCAAGGCTGTGATGAACGGCAAGGCGGATCAGGTGCTGGAACTGGCGAAGACTAATCTGCGATAAATTCGCCGATAAACTGTAGGAGCTGACGAGCACCGCGAGGCTGCGATTGCGGTATGACAGATGTACCGCATCGCAGCCTCGCGGTGCTCGTCAGCTCCTACAGAAAAGCTGTTTACATACAATGAAACCGCCCACAAAAAGCGCATTTCCCCTTCCGTCCGCACCACCCTGAATCAATAAATCCCCTTTCCAAAATCTCTTGAAAAAAACCGTTGTGCCATCAGAAAAGTGGGTGTTATGTTGGTAACATCCTGTAGCGAAATGCACGAAAGATAACATTCATTGTCATTTCGCAGTTTCAGATTGGCGGCGGACACCTCATGCACAAAAGCAGTTTTCTCGACACGCTGGAGCAACGGTTCACCAGCCTGACGCCCACCGGCAAGCGCATCGCCGGTTATTTGCTGGCGAACCCGCAAAAGCTGCCGTTCGAGACTGCTGACAGCATCGCTCAACAAACCGACACCACCGGCATCTCCGTCGGCCGGTTCCTGCGGTCGCTGGGTTATCGCAACATCGACGACGTCAAACAAAGCCTGCGTGGCGACACCGGCAATCCGTGGGTGATCACCGATCGGCTTGGCGCGTTCCGCGAAGAGGGCACCCATGGCGATGCGCTGGAGCGTTCGATGAACCGGGAAATCGAAGCCATCCAGCGCGTTTACGAGCTGGCCCGAGGCGAGGTATTCGCCAGCATTGTCGACAAACTTCACAGCGCGGACGCCGTGTTCATCGTTGGCCTGCAAACCACTCGCGGGATTCTCAACGCCTTTTTCAGCCACCTGGAATACATCCGCCCCAAGGTCTATTACGTCGACGGGCTGTCCGGGACCTATGCCGAATCCCTCAATTCGCAGTTCGAAAACCCCTACGCGCTGATTGCCGATTTCCGCACCTATTCCAGCGTGACCCGCACGTTCTGCGAGGTCGCCAGCCAGCAAGGTTTGCCGCTGGCCTTCATCACCGATTTTCACTGCCCGTGGGCGCGGGATTACCCGATGGACCTGTTGCAGCTGCAATCGGACGTCGGGCAGTTCTGGGACTCACTGGCGCCGCTGACGTGCCTGTTCAACCTGATGGTCTCTGCGGTCGCTGAAAAATATGGCGACCGCCTGGATGAACGTCTGGCGAAGAATCGTCAGCTGCAACAACTTTTTGGGCAGTTCGAATAACCCCTGAGCTGCAGCGCCACGAACACGCTGATCTGGAGAGCTTTACGTGAACAACCCCCTTGTGGAAATCGACGCTCAGGCGCTTCACCTGGAGATCGACCTGATCTACGCAGGTGTCGACAACCTGGCCGGTAAACAGATCTACCAGGACCCGCGCTGCCTGCTGCACCGCGATGCCGAAATCTGCCTGCGCAAAGCCAGCCGACTGGCGCGTCAGGCCGGTTTCAGCCTGAAGATTTTCGATGCCTATCGCCCACCGTATGCGCAGTACCTGCTGTGGGCCGCGCTGCCGAATCCGGAATACGTGCGCGACCCGAGCCTGGGTTCCCATCACAGCCGGGGCGTTGCGGTGGACTTGACGCTGATCGATGCCGATGGCCAGCCGCTGGACATGGGCACCGGTTTCGATGACATGCGCGAGCAATCCCATCAGTTCTACGCCGACCTGCCACCTCAGGTGCAGCGCAACCGCCTGCTGCTGTTGGGCATCATGCTCGGCGCAGGTTTTACCTACATCGACAGCGAGTGGTGGCATTTCGAGCTGCCGGACGCGGACGACTATCCACTGATCGACGACACCTCGATCAAGCAGGCGCATTAAGCGAGTACTTACAACAAGCAACACCCGTGACACCTGACCGGGACGTACAAGATCCCGGCGTGAATCTGGCGATGGGCTACAGGAAAATCCTGAGCGAACGCCATGTCGAACGCGCCAAAGCATCATCAGCGCGCTCGAGCTTTAACTGCCCGGTATAGCACCAACAATAAACCTGACGAACTTTCCCACATCGAACGATCAAGGAACCGGCATGAAATCATTCACTTCCTCACGCAAGCTGGCGATGGCAGTCCTCTGCACCGCCATGGGTCTGGGTGCCTGGCAATCGGCCAGCGCAGCCGTGCCGCAAGACACCCTGATGATCGGCAAACCGTCCGATCCGCAGACCCTCGATCCGGCCGTGACCATCGACAACAACGACTGGGCCGTGACCTATCCGTCCTACCAGCGCCTGGTCACCTACAAGGTCGAAAACGGCAAGGGCAGCACCGAAGTGGCAGGCGAGCTGGCGAGCAGCTGGACCACATCGGCCGACAGTCTGGTCTGGGAGTTCAAACTCAAGCCCGGCAATAAATTCGACGATGGCGCCGACGTGACCGCCGAGGCCGTGAAGTTTTCCTTTGATCGCGTGATGAAGCTAAAGCAGGGTCCGTCCGGTGCGTTCCCGGATGACATGGCGGTGTCGGTGGTCGATCCGATGACCGTGCGCTTCACCCTGAAAACTCCGTACGCTCCGTTCCTTTCGACCCTCGCGCACAACGGCGCGGCCATCGTTAACCCGGATGTGGCGAAAAAACCGGAAGGCGCCGACGCTTACCTGTCGACCCACACCGCAGGTTCTGGCGCGTTCAAGCTGGTCAGCTGGCAGAAAGGCCAAACCCTGACCATGGATCAGAACGCCAACTACGCCGGCACCAAACCGACGCTGAAAAAGGTGGTGATCAAGATTATCGGTGAGGCCTCGGTGCGTCGTCTGCAGCTGGAACACGGCGACCTCGACATCATCGAAGACATGCCCGAAGACCAGCTCGAAGCGCTGAGCAAAAAGCCGGGCATCGTCGTCGGTGATTACCCATCGCTGCGGGTCACGCTGCTGTACCTGAACAACAAAAAAGCCCCGATGAACGACCCGAATGCGCGCCGCGCCATTGTTGAAGCGCTGGACTACGACGGCATCATCAACGGCATTCTCAAAGGCAAAGCCAAGCCTATGAACGGGCCGATCCCCCAGGGTATGTGGGCTTACGACGAGAAGCTGCCAGTACCGAAACAGGATGAAGCCAAGGCCAAAGCCGACCTGGCGAAAGTATCGCCCAAAGTCGCCAACCTGAACTTCATGTATTCCGACAAAGACCCGAACTGGGAGCCGATCGGCCTGACCCTGCAAGCCAACCTGCAAGCAGTGGGCGTGAACCTGAAGATGGAAAAACTGGCCAACGCCACCCTGCGTGAACGTCTGGGCAGCGGTGATTTCGACGTGGCCATCGGTTCCTGGAGCCCGGATTTTGCCGACCCCTACATGTTCATGAATTTCTGGTTCGACTCCAAGCTGCAAGGCCTGCCGGGCAACCGTTCTTTTTACAGCAACCCGGAAGTCGACAAACTGGTGCGTGATGCCGCCGCCAACAACGACATCGCCCAGCGCACCGAGATGTACCAGAAAGCGCAGAAAATCGTGATCAACGAAAGCGCCTACGCCTACCTGTATCAGAAGGCCTACACCTTGCCGATGAGCAACAAGGTCAAGGGCTACGTGTTCAACCCGATGCTGGAACAAGTGTTCAACGTCGACACGATCACCAAATAAGTCATCACCCCTGTAGGCGCGACTTCAATCGCTCCTCACCCCTGTAGGAGCGAATTCATTCGCGAGAAACGGTCGGGCGACAGATATCTATCGTTTGTGCAGCCACCTCGCGAACAAGTTCGCTCCTACAGGGGGTCGTTACGCGGCTTTGACCGAGGTGCCTGATGGCCTTCCTGACAACTGTACGTAAACGCGTATCCGGCCTGTTGCTGGTGGTGTTTGGCGTTTCACTGATTACCTTTTCGATCTCGCACCTGATCCCGGGCGACCCTGCGCGTCTGATCGCCGGCGACCGGGCTACAGACGAGATCGTGCAGCACATCCGCCACCAATTGGGGCTGGATTTGCCGCTATATCAACAATACGGGCGTTACATGCTCGACCTGTTCCATGGCGATCTCGGTACGTCGATTCGCACCAGCCGCCCGGTGCTGGAGGACCTGCAAGCGTTCTTCCCGGCAACCCTGGAACTGGCGCTGGCCGCGTTGACGCTGTCGATCCTGATCGGCGTGCCGCTGGGCGTGTTGTCGGCGGTGTACCACAACCGCTTCATCGATCAGGTGGCGCGCACGTTGGCGGTCACCGGCATTTCAACCCCGGCGTTCTGGCTGGGGCTGGGCCTGATCGTGCTGTTTTACGGTCATCTGAATTGGCTGCCCGGGAGCGGGCGGCTAGATGAGGGCCTGGACCCGCCGCGTACCGTCACCGGTTTTTACCTGATCGACGCGTTACTGATGGGGGATATGGCGCTGTTTTCCAATGCCGTGCAGCACCTGATTTTGCCAGCGATCACCCTGGGTTTCGTCAATCTCGGCGTGGTGGCGCGGCAGATTCGCTCGGCGATGCTCGATCAATTGGGCGAGGACTACATCCGCACCGCGCGAGCCTACGGCTTGTCGAAATGGGCGGTGATCCTGCGCCACGCCTTGCCCAACGCATTGATTCCGTCGGTGACGGTATTGGGCCTGACCCTGGGCGACTTGCTCTATGGCGCGGTGCTGACCGAAACCGTGTTTGCCTGGCCGGGCATGGGCGCTTACGTGGTCAAGTCGATCCAGTCCCTGGACTTCCCCGCCGTGATGGGCTTCGCCATTCTGGTGTCGTTCATTTATGTGCTGCTCAACATGGTCATCGATCTGCTGTACCGCTTGATCGACCCGCGCATTCGCGAGGTGAACTGAGATGTCTACCCCCATTACCGCCCCGGTTGTTGCGCCGCTGCCCAGCGCCACCCGCTGGCAGGACAAGTTCGCTTATCTGGCCCATCAGGTGCGCCGCAGCCCGCTAACCATGGCCGGCTTGCTGATCACCTTGATGGTGCTGCTGTGCATGATCTTCGCGCCGTGGCTGGCGACGCATAACCCCAACGCGCTGGACCTGGCTCACCGCCTGGCCGCGCCATCTGCGTCGCACTGGTTTGGTACCGATGAAGTCGGCCGCGACCTGTTCAGCCGCGTGTTGTACGGCAGTCAGCAATCGGTGGGTGTCGGTTTGTTCGTGGCCTTTGCTTCGTGTTTTGTCGGTGGCTTGCTCGGCTGTATGTCCGGGATCATCGGCGGTCGCTTCGACGGGCTGATGATGCGCCTGATGGACATCATGCTCTCGGTGCCGTCGCTGGTGCTGATCATGGCGCTGGCCGCTGCGCTCGGCCCGAGCCTGTTCAACGCCATGCTGGCGATCACGCTGGTGCGGATTCCGTTCTACGTGCGTCTGGCCCGGGGTCAGGCCTTGAGCATTCGGCAGATGGGTTACGTCAAAGCTGCCGAAACCTTCGGCGCCGGGCGCTGGCACATGGTGCTCTGGCACGTGGCGCGCAATGCCATGCCGCCGCTGCTGGTGCAGTTGAGCCTGGACATCGGCGCTGCGATTCTCATGGCCTCGGCCTTGGGCTTCATCGGTCTGGGCGCGCAACAGCCCACGGCGGAGTGGGGCGCGATGGTTGCCACCGGGCGCAACTACATCCTCGATCAATGGTGGTACTCGACCTTTCCCGGCGTGGCGATTCTGATCACGGCCACCGGTTTTAATTTGCTGGGCGATGGCGTGCGCGATCTGCTCGACCCTCGGCAACAGGGGAAATGACCATGCACACTCAAGCTTCCATAACGCCTGAAGCACAGGCGCCGGTGCTGGCCATCGACAATCTGTGCATCGAGTTCCCGGCTTACAAAAGTACGGTCAAAGCGCTGAATGGCGTGACCCTGCACGTCAATCCCGGCGAGATCGTCGGGGTGATCGGCGAGTCCGGCTCGGGCAAATCGGTCACCGCGATGCTCAGCCTGCGTCTGTTGCCGGAGCGTTCTTATCAGGTCAAAAGCGGCAGCCTGAGCATTCTTGGCCGCGACATGCTGCTGGCCAAAGAGAAGGACTTGCTCAAGGTTCGCGGTCGCGATGCAGCGATGATTTTTCAGGAGCCGATGACGGCGCTGAATCCGACCCGGCGCATCGGCCGGCAGATGCTCGACGTGATCATTCATCACCAGCAACTGAGCAAGGACGAAGCTCGTACCAAAGCCGTGGCCCTGTTGCGCGACATGCACATCGCCGACCCCGAGCAGATCATGGACAGCTACCCGTTCGAGCTGTCCGGCGGCATGCGGCAGCGGGTGATGATTGCGTTGGCGTTCTCGTGCGACCCGCAGTTACTGATCGCCGATGAACCGACAACTGCGCTGGACGTAACAGTGCAACGCCAGGTGCTGTTGCTGCTGCGAGAAAAGGCCCGCCAGCGCGGCACGGCGATCTTACTGATCACCCATGACATGGCGCTGGTCTCGCAGTTCTGCGACCGCGTTTACGTGATGTACACCGGTGCGGTGGTGGAGCAGGGCGTGACGGCAGAGGTCATGGCCGATCCGCGTCATCCGTACACTCAAGGCCTGCTCAGCGGCTTGCCGGAACAGGTCGAGCCGGGCACCGATTTGATGACCATTGCGGGGCAAGTGCCCAATCTCTCGGCACTGCCGGACGGTTGTACGTTCAGGGATCGCTGCGGGTTTGCGATGCCTAAATGTGTGGAGCGTCCGCCGCTGATTGCCGTTGATGAAACGGGTGATCGCAAGAGCGCTTGCTGGTTGTCCGAGCCCGGTATCGCACACCCAGTTGGAGCGAGGTTTGCCCGCGAATGAGTCATCACTACCGACAGATTTGTATCAGGTCCACCACCTTCGCGGGCAAGCCTCGCTCCAACAAGTAGGCCGCGTATGACCATCCTTACCCTCGAAGACGTCCGCGTGCATTTTCCCGTGGGCAACGACTGGCTCGGTCGCCCCAAATCAGTGGCCCACGCCCTGAACGGCATTGACCTGCAAGTGCGCGCCGGTGAAACCCTGGGCGTGGTCGGTGAGTCCGGCTGCGGCAAGAGCACGCTGGCGCAATTGCTCATGGGGTTGATCAAGCCGACCACGGGCACTCTGAACTGGATCTACAACGACGTCCGCGAACGCAGCAGCAATGTGCAGATCGTGTTTCAGGACCCGCAGTCCTCGCTGGACCCGCGCTTGCCGATCTGGAAAATCATCACCGAGCCGCTGTTCGTGCAGCGTGTCGCGCCCCGTCGGGACATGCGCGACATCGCCGCCAAAGTCGCGTCACAGGTGGGCATTCGCACTGAATACATGGATCGTTTCCCGCACCAGTTTTCCGGTGGGCAGCGGCAACGCATTGCGATTGCAAGGGCGCTGTCGTCCAACCCGGACATCATCGTGCTGGACGAGCCGACCTCGGCGCTGGACATCTCGGTGCAGGCGCAAATCCTCAACCTGCTGGCCGAACTGCAGCGCAGTCGCGACCTGACCTACATCCTGATTTCCCACAATGTCTCGGTGGTGCGGCATATGGCCGATCGGGTGGCGGTGATGTATCTGGGGCAGATCGTCGAACTGGGCAGCGCCGCCGAAGTGCTGGAACAGCCGCGTCATCCGTACACGCAATTGCTGTTGGAGGCGGTGCCGCGACTGGGCGTGCCGGTGGACGATGCGCAGATTGCCGCGCCGACCGAATTGCCGGGTAATCGTAATTTGCCGACCGGGTGTTTCTTCCGCGATCGTTGTCCGAAGGCGACCGTTGGCTGTGAGCAGCCGCAAGCGTTGCTGCCGGCCAAGGGAGGCGGGGAGCTGGTGCGCTGTCATCTGGCGTCGAATCACTGACCACCGGCTGCCGGCCCTTATGCCACAGGGCCGGTGGCAGGCCTTGATTTGATCAGTGGCTGATCATCCAGGGTCGGCCAGCCGGTTTGCCTTTTAGCGCATGAGGGTTGGCTTTGGTGGGGGCCAGTTTTTTCGTCGGCCCGCAGCAACTGCAACCGCTGGGGTGCCCACGGCTTTCCTTGTATTGGTCTACCGTCTTGGGGGCGTGGGCGCTTTGCTCGTTGCGGGCGATGGCGCTGCGGGTGTTGCCGGCCATGGTGCTCAAGCCAGGCGCGGACAGAATCACACGCAGGCTCGATGCACCGCATTCCGGGCAATCGCACGGCAGCGCGCTTTCAGCCATGGGCCGCAGTGAAGTGAAATCCCCGCAGTCAGGGCAGTCGTATTCGTACATGGGCATGGCCAGATTCCTCAATGTCTCAGAGTGTGCAAGCCCTGTAGGAACTGCCGAGCAGCGCGAGGCTGCGGGGTCGCGCCCGACCGATCGCGGTGCGTCAGACAAAACGCTTCGCAGCCTTCGGCAGCTCCTACAAGGAAACGCATCAGCGGCTTACTTATCCTGCGCAATCGGCAAATCCACCGTGCCGTCGATGAACTTGGTCGGGCCGTTGGCGTTGGGGTTGATGTCGAACTTGAAGATCTCCGTCGGCAGCCACAGGGTGGCGCAGGCGTTGGGGATGTCTACCACGCCGCTGATGTGACCCTGCACCGGTGCCGAGCCCAGCAACGAATAACCCTGGGCCGGCGAGTAACCGAACTTGGTCATGTAATTGATCGCGTTCAGGCACGCCTGACGGTAGGCGACGTTGACGTCCAGGTAGTGCTGCTGGCCGGCTTCGTCGACCGAAATGCCCTCGAAGATCAGGTAGTTGTTGTAGTTCGGCACGATAGGGCTTGGCTTGAACACGGGATTCTTGATCCCGTACTTGGCCATGCCGCCCTTGATCAGCTCGACGCGCATGTGCACCCAGCCGGCCATTTCGATGGCGCCGCAGAAGGTGATTTCGCCGTCGCCCTGGCTGAAGTGCAAATCGCCCACCGACAGTCCTGCGCCATCGACGTAGACCGGGAAGAACACCTTCGAGCCCCTGGACAAATCCTTGATGTCGCAGTTGCCGCCGTGCTCACGGGGCGGGACGGTGCGCGCGCCGGTGGCGGCGGCAAGCTCCCGGGCCGGGCCCTTGAGTTTCCCCAGATGCGCAGTGCTGGCGCAGGGCGGGCAGGCCAGTGCTGGCACGCGCTCGGGGTCGGTGTCGATCAGTTCCTGTTCGCGGCGGTTCCACTCGGCGAGCATCTTGTGGTCGGGCAGGCAGCCGATGAGTCCGGGGTGGATAAGGCCTGCGAATTCAACGCCAGGAATGTGCCGGGAGCTGGTCATCATGCCTTTGAAGTCCCAGATGGATTTCTGCGCCAGCGGGAAGTGTTCGGTGAGAAAGCCGCCACCGTTCTGCTTGGAAAAGAACCCGTTGAAACCCCATTGCGAATCGGCACGTGCGCCGATGTCCAGCAGATCAACCACCAGCAGATCGCCCGGCTCGGCGCCATGCACGCCCACGGGGCCTGAGAGGTAATGCACGGTGGTCAGGTCGACGTCGCGCACGTCGCTGGCGTCATCGTCGTTCTTGATCGCGCCGGCGGTCCAGTCGTAGGTTTCGAGGATGAAGTCATCGCCGGGCTTGACCCAGCAGGCCATGGGAATGTCAGGGTGCCAGCGGTTGTGGATCTGTTCGTTTTCGGTGACAGGCTGGTTGAGGTCGACTTTGATCAAGGTATCGGTCATGGGGGTTCTCCTTGGGTTTCGGGTCAATCAAATAAGTCGTGAACGTCCATGCTGACGCCATCGCGGGACAAGCCACGCTCCTACAGGTGGCCACAATCCTCTGTAGGAGCGTGGCTCGTCCCGCGAGAGGCCGTCACAGGCGCTACAAATCTCTGGCTTTTGCCTACACCGACAAATACCGACTGATCGTCGCTTCATCGACATTGGCCCGGGTTTCCTCGATGACGAAGCGGCCTTTCTCGATCACCAGTAATCGGTCAGCGATTTCCAGGGTGAAGGAGAGCACCTGCTCGGACACGACGATGGTCAGGTTGCGCAGGGTGCGGATCTCTTTGAGGGTACGGGCGATGTCCTTGATGATCGACGGCTGGATCCCTTCGGTGGGCTCGTCGAGCAACAACACCTTGGGGTTGGTCGCCAGCGCGCGGGCAATTGCCAGTTGTTGCTGCTGACCGCCCGACAGATTGCCGCCGCGTCGGACGCGCATGTCGAACAGCACCGGAAACAGCGCGTACAGGTCTTCCGGCACCTTGCCGCCTGCCGAGGCGGGCAGGCCGGTCTGGATGTTTTCCAGCACGCTCATCGACGGAAAAATCATCCGCCCCTGGGGCACGTAGGCCATGCCGTGTGCGACCCGGTTGTGGGTTTCCATGCCGGACACGTCAACCCCGTCCAGCTGCACCTGGCCACCCCATTGCGGCAGGATGCCCATCAGGCTCTTGAACAGCGTGGTTTTGCCCATGCCGTTGCGACCCATCACCGCGACGATTTCCTGTTTCTGCACCGAAAGGTTCAGGTCGTGGAGAACCTGGCTCTGGCCATAACCACACGCCAGCTGCTGAATGTTGAACATGCTGCGCTCCTTAATGGCCCAGATAGACTTCGATGACTTTCGGGTTGTTCTGCACCGACTCCATGCTGCCTTCGGCCAGCACCTTGCCCTGATGCAGCACCGTGACCTTGTGCGCGATGCTCTTCACAAACTCCATGTCGTGCTCGATCACCAGCACCGAACGGCCCTGGCTGATGCGGTTCAACAGGTCAGCGGTCTGGGCGCGCTCGCTGACACTCATTCCGGCCACCGGCTCGTCGAGCATCAGCAGTTCCGGGTCCTGCATCAGCAACATGCCGATCTCCAGCCACTGCTTTTGGCCGTGGGACAAAAGCCCGGCCTGCTGATGCAGCAGGTCGCCCAGAAAAATGTCGGCGGACACCTGCGTGACCCGATCCAGCACCTCTTGGGTGCGCTTGAAAAACAATGCGCCGAACACCGAGCGACCGGCCGGGAATGACATCTCCAGGTTCTCGAACACGCTCAAGTTGTCGTAGATCGATGGCGTCTGAAATTTGCGCCCGACCCCTGCACGAACGATGTCGTACTCGTTCATCTTGGTCAGCTCGCGGTCCTTGAACTGAATGCTGCCGCCGGTAGCCCGGGTCTTGCCGCAGATCAGGTCCAGCACCGTCGTCTTGCCGGCTCCGTTCGGGCCGATCACCACCCGCACTTCGTTGCGATCGATGTACAGATTGAGGTCGTCCACCGCCTTGAAACCGTCGAAGGACACGGTCAGCCCTTCGATGACCAGCACCGGTTTGTTCATCTGAAAGCCTGTCGGGCTGGTCATGGCTGAATCTCCATTGGGCTGGCAGCTTTTTTGTCAGCGGGAGCGGGGGCTTTCACCGCTGCAGGCGCAGCTATCGCCGGTGCAGATTTGCGCGTCACGCGCGCCAGCCATTTGCGTCCGTGGCTTTCCCACAGACCGGCCAGGCCGTTGGGGAAATACATGACCACCGCGATAAACAGGCCGCCCATGAGGTACAGCCACAGTTCGGGGAACGACTCGGAGAAATAGGTCTTGCCGTAGTTCACCAGCAGCGAGCCGTACACCGCGCCCAGCAGCGACATGCGCCCGCCGACTGCTGCGAAAATCACCATTTCGATGGACGGCACGATGCCGACAAACGAGGGCGACATGAAACCGACCTGCAAGGCGAACATGGCCCCCCCAATGGCCGAAAAACACGCGGCGACGCAGTAGACGAAGACCTTGAAGGCGGCGACGTCATAGCCGGAAAAACGCACGCGCTCTTCCTTGTCACGCATGGCCATCAGCAGCCGGCCGAGCTTGGACGCGAGGATGAATTTGCCGAAGAGGATGCAGGCGAACAGCAGCCCGGCATTGATGAAGTAGAGCGTCAGCTTGGCGCCGTCGCCGCGGATGTCCCAACCAAGCAGGGTCTTGAGATCGGTAATGCCGTTGACCCCGCCGGTCAGGCCTTGCTGGCCGATGATCAGCACCGTCAGGATCAGCGCGATGGCCTGGGTGACGATGGAGAAGTACACGTCACCCACCCGACGCCGGAACAGCGCGGCGCCGATGATCAATGCCAACAAGACAGGCGCCACGATCACCGCGATCACCGTGAAGGTGAAGCTGTGAAACGGCACCCACAGCCACGGCAGTTCGGTGATCTGGTTCCAGTCCATGAAATCCGGAATGCCCGGGGTGGATTGGATTTTGGTGCTTTGCGGGTCGGACGCTTCCAGCTTGAGGAACATCGCCATGCAGTAGCCGCCCAGGCCGAAGAACACCCCTTGCCCCAGGCTGAGAATCCCGCCATACCCCCAGCACAACACCAGGCCCACCGCGACAAATGCGTACGTCAGGTATTTTCCCACCATGTTCAGGCGGAAGGCGTCGAGGGTCAGCGGGAAGACCACCAGAATCAGGGCCGCGAGGATCAACAGGCTGACCACGCCCTGGCGTCCACCGAGCATTTTGTTTAGCGCGTTCATTGCTTGGCCTCTCTCATCCAACATGGAGCTAATTGACGAAAACCAATCCGTGGGAGCGGACCTGTCCGCGAAGAGGCCAGTGAATCCGACGGATTTTCAGGGCCTGACAGATTGCTTTCGCGGACAGGTCCGCTCCCACGATTCTTCGCTTGACGCGCGAAAGTGCGGCGCCTGGAGAACAAGGCCTCTGTTGATGCGCACACTTATTTACGAACCTTGCTGGCAAACAACCCTTGCGGGCGCATCAACAGGATCAGGATCACGGCGGACAGGGTCAGGACCTTGGCCATCGAGCCACTCATGAAAAATTCCGACAGTGACTGGGTCTGGGCAATGGCGAACGCCGAGGCGATGGTGCCGAACAGGCTGGCCGCGCCGCCGAAGACCACCACCAGAAAGGTGTCGACGATATAAAGGGAACCGGCCGTTGGCCCGGTGGAACCGATGGTGGTGAACGCCGCGCCTGCCACCCCGGCCACACCGCAACCCAAGGCGAAGGTCATGCGGTCGACCTTGCGGGTGTTGATACCCACGGCGCGGCTCATCATCCGGTTCTGCACCGTGGCCCGGACATGCAAGCCCCAGCGGGTGCGGTACAGCATCAGGAAAATACCGCCGGTCATCAGCAACGTCAGGCCCATGACGAACAGGCCGTTGCGCGGGATTTCGATGGCGTCGGTAAGGTTGACCGCGCCCATCAGCCACTCGGGCGGGTTGGCGCTGACTTCACGAGCACCGAAGATGGAGCGGAAGGCTTGTTGCATGACCAGGGACAGACCCCAGGTCGCGAGCAGGGTGTCGAGTGGTCGGTGGTAGAGGCGACTGATCATCACCCACTCCACCACCCAGCCAATCGCACCGGCCACCACGAACGACAACGCGATGGCGAAGAAAAAATAGTACGGCTGCATCCACGGCACATAGGTCTGTACCAGGCTCGACAGCACGTAAGTGGTGTAGGCGCCGATGGTGAGGAATTCACCGTGGGCCATGTTGATCACGCCCATCTGACCAAAGATGATCGCCAGCCCCAGGGCCATCAACAACAGCACGCAGAACACGGAAAGCCCGTTGAACCCCTGCATGGCCGCGATGGCACCAAATTCCGATAGCCATTCCATGATGATGGTCTCCGAGGTGAATTCAGAACGGGCCCTGTTGGAGCGAGGCTTGCCCGCGAATGGGTATTCCCGGCCAATATCTCTATTGGCTGACCCAACGCATTCGCGGGCAAGCCTCGCTCCAACAGGGTGGATGAGCGGTTACTGATAACCCTTCGGAAACGGATTCGGCTCAATCAGATCCGACTCGTAGACCACTTTGAACTGGCCGTCTGCCTGGACTTCACCGATGCGGGTCTTGCTCCACAAGTGATGGTTTTCGTGAATCTTCACGTAGCCTTCAGGTGCGGATTTCAGTTCGATCCCAGGGGAAGCGGCGACCACTTTGTCGACGTCGAAACTGCCGGCTTTCTCGACAGCGGCTTTCCACAACCACGGGCCGAGGTAGGCGGCCTGGGTCACGTCGCCCATCACCGAATCCTTGCCGTATTTGGCCTTGAACGCTTCAACGAAGGCTTTGTTGTTCGGGTTATCCAGGCTCTGGAAGTACTTCATGGAGGCGTAGAAGCCCTTCATGTTTTCCCCGCCAATGCCCAGCAGTTCGTCTTCGGTGACCGACAGGGTCAACAACGTCTGCTTGGTGGAATCAACGCCAGCCGCCTTGAGCTGTTTGTAGAACGCGACGTTGGAGCCGCCCACGACCGCAGCGAAGACCACGTCAGGTTTCTTCAATTTGACTTTGTTGATCAGCGAACCGAACTGGGTGTTGCCCAGCGGGTAGTAGTCTTCGCCGACGACGGTGCCGTGCAGCACGTTTTCGATGTGCTTGCGCGCGATCTTCATCGAGGTGCGCGGCCAGATGTAATCGGAGCCGATCAGGTAGAAGGTCTTCGCGCCTTTGGTCTTGGCGATCCAGTCCAGGCTGGCGAGGATTTGCTGGGTGGCTTCCTGGCCTGTGTAGATCACGTTTTTCGACTGTTCCAGCCCTTCATAGAAGGTTGGGTAGTAGAGCAGGCCGTTTTCTTTCTCGAACACCGGCAACACCGCTTTACGCGAGGCCGAAGTCCAGCAGCCGAACACCGTGGCTACCTTGTCGCCCACCAGCAGCTTGCGCGCTTTCTCGGCAAAGGTCGGCCAGTCGGACGCGCCGTCTTCCTGAATGATCTTGATCTGGCGGCCAAGAATGCCGCCCGAAGCGTTGATCTGATCAATGGCCAGGCGCTCGGCCTGGATCGAACCGGTTTCGGAGATTGCCATGGTGCCGGTGGCCGAATGCAGCTGGCCGACGGTCACTTCGGTCGCCGTCACGGCCAGACCTGTGGTGTTGGCGTCGTCGGCCAGGGTCATCTGGCTGAACACGCTGGCGGCGATCAGCGAAAGTGCTGCCGCACCCAATGCCAGCCGTCGGGGGAAAAAGCGCGTGGGGCCTGTCAGTCGTGAATCCATGTTCCCGCTCCTGTGCTGGTGATTCGAAACGGCCGGGTGAAGGTCCGTCGCGAGCTGCGAGCAAGAATGAGCGTGGCGCGGGAAACGAGGTATACGCAGCGTGACGTATCGGCGTACGTCATTTGACGTAGGGCCGGGAACTCTGGGCAAAGGCATCATTGCGCCCGCGGCACAGAAGTTGCTGTTTGAAGGGACACGCGCCCGCCCTTGTCTGTAGGACCGCGCTTGCCCGCGAAGAGGCCAGCACATTCCTCAGATTTGCGGTGCCTGGCAGAGTGCTTTCGCGGACGGGTCCGCTCCCACGGGGTATGGGTAGTTATCCAGAATCTGTGGTGTGACCCAATCCGTGGGAGCGGACCTGTCCGCGAAGAGGCCAGGGCATTAAACAGATTTGCGGTGCCTGGCAGGTTGCTTTCGCGGACGGGTCCGCGTCCACGGGAATGGCGTCAACTGTTACGTCCCAGTTTATTTAACCCAGGAACCACTCAGTGCGCCCCTCCGGCTCTCAACGCATCGTCAAGGTGCGCCGCGATTACAACCGTCTGGTCGCTGACGAGACCATGGAAGACTACGCGCTGCGTTTCACGCCCAAGTCGTTTCGCAAATGGTCGGAATTCCGCATCGCCAACACCGCTGTCGGCGCGGTGTCGTTCCTGGCACTGGAGGCCATCGGTGGCGCGTTGGTGATGAGTTACGGCTTCACCAATACGCTGTGGGCGATCATCGCCATGGCGGTGGTGATCTTTCTCACCGGCCTGCCCATCAGTTATTACGCCGCCCGCTATGGCGTGGACATGGACCTGCTGACCCGGGGCGCCGGTTTCGGCTACATTGGCTCCACCATTACCTCACTGATCTACGCCAGCTTCACCTTTCTGTTCTTCGCCCTTGAAGCAGCCATCATGGCCCTGGCGCTGGAGCTGTACACCCACATCCCGCTGGCGTTGGCGTACGTCATCTGCTCCATCATTGTCATCCCGTTGGTGGCCTATGGCATCACCCTGATCAGTCGCCTGCAGATGTGGTCGCAACCGCTGTGGCTGACGCTGTTGATCGTGCCGTACGTGTTCGTGATCTGGAAAAACCCCGACGCGCTGTCCGACCTGACCAGCTTCGCCGGGCGCGAAGGCGAGGGCGGGACCTTCAACTTGCTGCTGTTTGGCGCGGCGTTCAGCGTGGCGCTGTCACTGGTAACGCAGATCGGCGAGCAGGTGGACTACCTGCGCTTTCTCCCGGAAAAAACCCGACACAACCGCAAGCGCTGGTGGGCCGCGCTGTTGATGGCCGGGCCCGGCTGGGTGATCCCCGGCGCCCTGAAAATCATGGCCGGCGCCTTTCTGGCGTTTCTCGCCCTGCAACATCAAGTGCCCATCGAGCGCGCGGCCGAGCCGACGCAGATGTACCTGGTGGCGTTCAACTACGTGTTCGTGTCCCCGGAATGGGCGCTGGCGGCCATGGTGCTGTTCGTGATCATTTCCCAGATCAAAATCAACATGACCAACGCCTACGCCGGTTCCCTGGCCTGGTCGAATTTCTTCGCGCGGGTCACTCATAGCCATCCCGGGCGGGTGATCTGGCTGGTGTTCAACGTCGCCATCGCACTGATCCTCATGGAGCTGGGCGTGTTCGACGCCATCGAGGAAGTGCTTGGGCTGTACGCCAACGTGGCCATCGCCTGGATCGGCGCGCTGGTGGCCGATCTGGTGATCAACAAGCCACTGGGGCTTTCCCCCAAGCACATCGAATTCAAGCGCGCGCACCTTTACGACATCAACCCGGTGGGCGTCGGCGCGATGTTCATTGCGTCATTGCTGTCCATGTGTGCCCATTTCGGGGCGCTGGGGGAAGTCGCGAGGGCCGCACCGCCACTGATTTCTCTGACCACAGCCCTGATTGCCGCGCCGTTAATCGCCTGGCTGACCAAAGGCCGCTATTACATCGCCCGGGAGAGCGACCCCGGCCTGCTGTTTCCCATAGGGCGCCAGACCAGTCTGCGCTGCGGGGTTTGCAGCAACACGTTCGAAAGCCCGGACATGGCCTGGTGTCCGGCCTATGGCTCGCCGATCTGCTCGTTGTGCTGTTCGCTGGACGCACGCTGCGGCGATCAGTGCAAAACCCGCGCGCGGCTGTCGATGCAATTTGAGGACCTGGTCGCGCGCCTGCTGCCGCGTTTGCCGCGCCAGTACCTGCACACGCGGCTGGCGCAATACCTGGGCCTGTTGACCGTATTGGTACTGACCTTGAGCGGGGCGCTGGCGATGATTTACAGCCAGGTGTCCCACGGGCTGATCGATCAGTCGCCCGAAGTGCATCACACCCTAATGCTGGCGTTTCTCAAGGCGTTCCTGACCTTTTGTGTGTTCGCCGGTGTGCTCGCCTGGTGGGTGGTGCTGACCCGGGAAAGCCGTCGCGTGGCGCTGGAAGAGTCCGAGCGGCAGACGGCCTTGCTGATGCAGGAAATCGAAGCCCACGACAAGACCGATCAGGCGCTGCAAGAAGCCAAGGAGGCCTCGGAGGCGGCCAACGCGGCCAAGAGTCGTTACGTGACCGGGCTCTCCCACGAACTGCGCACACCGCTCAACAGCATTCTGGGTTTCACCCAGATTTTGCAGCGAGACGCGGCCACCCCAAGCAAGCACCTCGATTCACTGGCCACCATCATGCGCAGCAGTTCGCACCTGTTGTCGCTGATCGATGGCTTGCTCGACGTGGCCAAGATCGAAGCCGGCAAGTTGCGCCTTGAGCCCTCGGAAATCCTGTTTCGCGAGTTCCTTGATGACCTGGAAAAAATGTTCGCCAGCACCGCGCGTGAAAAGGGCCTGCGCTTTCGCCTGGACCTGATCGGACGCATGCCGCAGGTGGTACGTGGTGATGAAAAGCGGGTGCGGCAGATTTTGATCAACCTGCTGGGCAACGCGATCAATTTCACCGACAGCGGCGAGGTGTGCCTGCGGGTCAGTTACCGTCGCGAAACCGCGACGTTCGACATCATCGACACCGGGATCGGCATCGCGCCGGAACAGATCGAGCGGATTTTTCAGCCCTTTGAACGGGGAGGGCTTGTGCGCCAGGACAACGGTGTAGGCCTGGGGCTGACCATCACCCGCATGCTGACCGCCTTGATGGGCGGCGCGTTGTCGGTCAGCAGCCAGCCCGATGAAGGCACGCGGTTTCAGGTGCGGCTGTTTCTGTCCGAAGTGCGGGTGCCCAAGGCCGTCATCGACGTCAGCCACGATGTCATCGGGTATGACGGCCATCGGCGGCTGATTCTGGTGGTCGATGATCACATCGAGCACCGCAAGGTCATCAGCGGCATGCTCATGCCCTTGGGTTTTGAAGTGGCGCAAGCGGCCAACGGGCACGAGGCAGTCAGGCAGGTGTCGTTGCTGCACCCGGATCTGATCCTGATGGACCTGTCCATGCCGGACATGGATGGCTGGGCCACTAGCCGCATGATTCGCCGCAACGCGCTGTCGCTGGCGCCGATCATTGTCCTGTCAGCCAACGCCAATGCCTTCGCCGACGATAAGGAACGCAGCCTTCAGGTGTGCAACGACTACCTGGCCAAACCCGTGCACCTGCAGCAACTGCTCGACCGCATTCAGTTTCATCTGCAACTGACCTGGCAGCGGCGCCTGCGCATTCCGCCTTTGTCTCTTCCGGCAACGGTTGTGCTGCCTTCGCGCGAGGATCTGGAAGAGCTGTATGAGTTGTGCGGCCTGGGCTATGTCCGGGGCATTCAACAAAAACTCGACGCCATCGAGCGTGAGAGCACCAGCAGTGTCGGTTTCGTCACCGGCCTGCGAACCCTGGCCTCAGGCTTTCGCCTGGATGAACTCAGTCTTCAATTGAAGGAGGCCCTCAATGGACGCTATGACCCGAGCCGCTGAAAACGGCGTCATCCTGATCGTCGATGACGTTCCCGACAATCTGGCGCTGCTGTCCGATGCGCTGGATGAGGCGGGCTACATGGTGCTGGTGGCGCTGGACGGTCATAGCGCGCTGACTCGGATTCAGCGTCGGCGTCCGGATTTGATTTTGCTGGATGCGATGATGCCCGGCCTCAATGGCTTCGATACCTGTCGGCAAATCAAGGCGCAACCGGACACGGCGAACATCCCGGTGCTGTTCATGACCGCGCTGACCGACAGCGAGCATGTGGTGCAGGGCTTTGAGGCCGGCGCTATCGATTACGTCACCAAGCCGATCCAGTGCGCTGAAGTGCTGGCCCGGGTGGCGTCGCATCTGCGTACGGCGCGGATTCTGCAATCGGCGCGCACGGCGTCGCAGCCGGTGAGGTTCGACGACAAATCGGCCTACGGAAAACTGTCGCGCCGCTTTCAGCTGACCGACCGGGAAATCGAGGTCTTGCGTTGGGTGTCGTGCGGCAAGACCAACAAGGACATCGCCGACATTTTGCAGTTGAGTCCGCGCACGGTGAACAAACATCTGGAGCACATCTACATCAAACTCGGCGTCGAAACCCGTACTGCCGCGACTTCAGTGGCCTTGGCGGCGATGACGGGTTGATCATCGGCGCACGCAAATTCCTGTAGGAGCTGCCGAAGGCTGCGATGCGGTGTTTCGGGTGTACCGGGATTGTGTGTATATCCGTTATTGGGGGTGTTGCTGGTATTGGTTCCGCCGGTGCGGGTGACGCGGTCTCCTGTAGGAGCAATCGGAGGTTACGACGGTCGCGATGCGGTGTGTCGGGTGTACCGGGGTTGTGTGAATATCCGTTATCTCTGGTGGTGCTGACGTTGGTTCCGCCCTTACGGCGGGTCACTTTTCTTTCGGGAAAAGTAACCAAAACCATTTGCTCCCGGTTTGGCCCGACTTCGTCGGGTTCCCTCACTCCGGCGACGCTCCGTGGGCACGCGCCGAACGGACATCCATGTCCTGACGGCGCTTGGCGGGCGTCCCTGCCCGCCATCCCACTGCGCGCCACCTGCGTTCGGCCTGCACCCAAGTCGCGATTTGTGGTGTCTGGACTGTTGCGCATGAAGAGCAAAAGCAACGCGCGTTGCGCTTCTGCTCTGATCGTTCCTCACGCTCCGCGTGGGAATGCAGCCCGGACGCTCCGCGTCCAATGACGCGGAGCGTCATGAGAGGCGCTACCACGCGGAGCGTGGGAGCGATCAGGAAAGCGTTCTGCGCTTTTTATCCGAGCCGTGCCGAGATTTTGTGAGCGCCACAAAGTGCGACTTTGGAAGGCCGAGCGCAGGCGTTGCGCAGGGGACAGCGCGGCATGGATGCCGCGCTAGCCGCCCCCGGCCATGGATGGCCGATGGCGGCGTGTCCCCGGAGCAATGCCGGAGCGAGGGAACCCGACGAAGGAGGGCCGGACACGGGAGCGAAACGGTTTGGTTACTTTGCCAAGACAAAGTGACACGCCGTAAGGGCGGAACCGATGTCAGCAACACCCTCGACAACGGATATTCACCCGATCCCGATCCCGATCTCGACCCCGATCCCGAGGCGCATCAGCCACACCGCATCGCAGCCTTCGGCAGCTCCTACAAGGTTCCGCGTCAATCATTCCAGACATTCGCGAAACAGCTTGTGCAACGGCAACTGCCGATTGGCATGACGCATGATCAGCACCAGCTCCCGGTAGAAGGTCAACGCCCCCAACTCAATCACCCGAATATTCGCCTCCCGCGCCAGCCACAAACCGGCCTGTGGCACCAACGAAACACCCAGCCCGGCCTCGACCATACGCACCAGCGCTTCCACCTCGTCCAGCTCCAACCCCGGATTGACCTCGATCTTCTGCTCGCGCAAAAAGCGGCTCACTTGACGCCCGCCGAACGAATGCCGGTCGTAGCGCACGAAGCGGTTGTCGCGCAGCAACTGCAGCGGATCATCCCCCACCACATGCCCCGGCACGATCAACACAAACGGCTCACGCTGGAGCACTTCCAGGTGCAAATCCTTGGGCAGCGCGAAGGGCGGATGGATCATGATCGCCAGATCGATCTCGCCAGCGTCGACGCTGTTCAGCAGGTTCTGCGACACCCCCGGCATTACCTTCGCCTCAACAGCGGGCGCCTCGCGGTTGAGCCGTACCAGTGCGTCCGGCAGCAAACCGGTCTGCACGGTGGCGATGGCGCCGATCACCAGTTCGCCGAAATAGCCGCTGTCGTGCTCGGGTTTTGCCATGCGCTCGTAAATCTCGATGATCTCCCGCGCCATGGGGAGGGCACGCTGACCCGCCGCGTTAAGCGTGGCGCTGCGGCCATTTCGATCAAACAGATTGCCGCCCAGCGCTTTTTCCAGCGTGCGGATCTGCGCACTGACCGCCGACTGAGTCAGGCCGATGTGGTTGCCCGCTGCGACAAAGGTACCGAGGCGGGCAACGGTCAGCAGGGTTTTCAGTTCGCGGATCATGTGGCGCTCTCTAATCAAAAAAATTCGTGCTCGACACGAAAATTATGAGTTTTCAATTCATGAATCAATGGGCAAAGATACGTCCATTCACTATAAAGAGACATCACCGTGACCACACCGACCTCTACGCTTACGCCGTTTCACCTGGCCATTCCGGTTTACGACCTGGCCGCTGCGCGTCACTTCTACGCCAACGTGTTCAACCTGCCGGAAGGCCGCTCCAGTGAGCAGTGGGTGGACTTCGACTTTTTTGGCCATCAACTGGTGATTCACGAACACCCTAAAACCGACTCTCAGGCCCACGCCGGTAGCAACGCGGTGGACGGTCACGACGTACCTGTGCCGCATTTTGGTGTGGTGCTGGGTTGGGAAACCTGGGAAGCGTTGGCCGAGCGCTTGCGCGGGCAGGGCGTGAAGTTCGTGATCGAACCGTACGTGCGCTTCAAGGGGCAGGTGGGCGAGCAGGCGACGATGTTCCTGTTCGACCCATGCGGCAATGCGCTTGAGTTCAAGGCGTTCAAGGACATGTCGCAGTTGTTTGCCAAGTAGCGTTTACGCGTTGCCCCATGACGGGCATTGCGCATAACCCGTGGGAGCGGACCTGTCCGCGAATACGTCGGCACATTCAATCAATGTTTCGGCTGTGATGCAGTCTTCGCGGACAGGTCCGCTCCCACAGTATGGTTACAAGATTCCAGCAATTGTTATGTGCGTGCGTTAATCAACTCCCCACCACTCGTCACCCTAACTAACGCCTCCCCGAAACCGGCCGACACATTTCTCAGGCCGCGTCTTCCCTTTTGCCGAGCAAGCCCGTACAAAGCGCAGCGCTTGCCTATCCGGTGGTGCACACCCTCGCTGTCATTCCTGTTGATGGATACAAACGTATGATCAGAAGTCTTGGCTTCAGCAGAAAGATCCTGCTGGCTGCCGCGTTGATAGTTGTCGTCGCGTTCTCGCTGTTTATCGTGGTGAACGATTTCCGACAACGGGAAACCCTGAAAAACAATGTGGATTCTGAACTTACCCAGTTAGGCAGTCTGACCACGCAAAATATTCAGACCTGGCTGGAAAGCCGCACCCAATTGCTGCATTCCATGGCGCAACAGATTGCCGTGGACGGCCCCGCGCAAGCCAGTCTGCAGCGCGCCATCGGCTTGCCGGTCTATCCGGAAAACTTCCAGCTCAGCTATTTCGGTGGCAAGGACGGCGTGATGTTCTCCGTGCCCGCCGGCAATCGTGCCGCTGATTATGACCCCCGCGCCCGTGGCTGGTACAAAGCCGCCGACGCAGCCCAAGCCACCATCGTCACCGAACCCTACATTGCCGCCTCGTCCGGCAAACTGGTGGTGACCCTGGCCACTCCGGTGCGCCAGCAGGGGCAAATGATTGGCGTCGCGGGCGCGGACATCTCGCTGGACGCTATCAGCAAGACCATCAATTCGCTGAACTTCGGAGGTCACGGTTATGCGTACATCGTCAGCGCCGACGGCAAGATTCTGATTCACCCCGACAGCAAGCTGGTTCTCAAGAGTGTCAGTGAGGCCTATCCCGACGGAGCGCCGAAAATCGCACCCGGTGTGGCCGAGATTGAATCCGCTGGCAAGGCGCAGTTCATCTCCTTCACCAAAGTCCAGGGCCTGAGTTCGGCCAACTGGTACGTGGCGCTGGTGCTGGATCGTGATGCAGCGTATTCGATGCTCAGCGAATTCCGCTCCTCGGCGATCACCGCCATGGTCATTGCCGTGGCGATCATCATGCTGTTGCTGGGGTTGTTGATTCGCGTGCTGATGCAACCGCTGCACCAGATGGGCCGCGCCATGGCCGATATCGCCGACGGCGAAGGCGATCTGACCAAGCGATTGAACAACGATTCCAACGATGAATTTGGTCGGATGGCGCAATCGTTCAACCGCTTTGTAGAGCGTATTCACGGCTCGATCCGCGAAGTGGCATCCACCGCCGGGCAGTTGGGGGAAGTCGCCGCGCAGGTCGTGGGTGCGTCCAATTCCTCAATGAGGAATTCCGATCAGCAGGCCAACCGCACCACCAGCGTGGCCGCCGCGATCAACCAACTGGGCGCCGCCGCTCAAGAGATCGCGCAGAACGCAGCCCTCGCTTCGCAGCATTCCAGCCAGGCGAGCCAGTTGGCGAGCGAAGGGCAGAGCGTCGTCAGCCAGACCATCGCTGCGATGAATCAGCTGTCGCAGAAGATCAGCGAGTCGTGCGTCAACATCGAAACCCTGAACAACAAGACCGCCAACATCGGACAGATTCTGGAAGTGATTTCCGGCATCTCCCAGCAGACCAACCTGCTGGCGCTCAACGCTGCGATTGAAGCGGCGCGTGCGGGTGAGGCCGGTCGTGGATTTGCTGTGGTGGCTGATGAGGTGCGCAACCTGGCCCATCGCACTCAGGATTCGGCGCAGCAAGTGCAGAAGATGATTGAAGAGCTGCAAGTCGGCGCGCGGGATGCGGTGGTCAACATGACCGAGAGCCAGCGCCAAAGCGAAAGCAGTGTGGTGATCGCCAATCAGGCCGGCGAACGGCTGGGCAGCGTGACCCAGCGCATCGGCGAAATCGACGGCATGAACCAGTCGGTGGCGACCGCGACCGAGGAGCAGACTGCCGTGGTGGAATCGATCAACGTCGACATCACCGAGATCAACACCCTCAACCAGGAAGGCGTCGACAACCTCAAATCCACTCTCGATGCGTGCTCGCAACTGGAACACCAGACCGCGCGCTTGCAGCATCTGGTGGGCACGTTCCGGATCTGAAAACACAGCGTTCCAGCAGGTCAATGTGATTCACACTGTGGGAGCGGACCTGTCCGCGAAGGCGTCGGTACATTCAGCACATCTTTAGTGTCTGAAATGATGTCTTCGCGGACAGGTCCGCTCCCACGGGTTTAGCGCTCCTGAAGTCACGGTTTTTCGGGCAACCCTGCCGCCATCCGCAGCGCGGGGTAAAGCGCCGTACTGAACATCTGCCCATGGTTTCGCCCATTGGGCTGCTCATAGGTCGCGTCGGTATTGGGCAGCGTTGCCAGGTGCTCGGCCAACAACCGGTTGGAGTCATTCGGCACCGCCGCCATGGCCTTTCTTCTTTCTGGCGAGCCGTTATCGAACTGCCCAACCGGTGGCTTGCCTTCCCGTTCCCCGCGCATGATGCGAACCGTCTTCGGTTGATCACCTGCGAACCGCTGCAACGCCATGCCGTTGTCGAAGGTCATCGGCTGAAACCACAGCGAAGGACTGGCGGCGAACCAGGTCTGGAACGCTTCGGGTTTTTCCAGCAGCGCGTACAGCACGAACAATCCGCCAAACGAGTGGCCCCACAGCATCTGGCGCGATTGATCGATGGCGTAGCGCGCCTGCACTTCAGGTTTTATTTTGCTTTGAATGAGGTCAAGAAACGCCGCTGACGTCGCCCCGGTGTAATCGCGGGTGCGTTGTTGCATGTCGTAAGTGCCATCGATGTCGTAGCCGATCATCACCAGCAGCGGCGGGCTGCCTGCTTCCAGTTTCCCCAGCCAGTCATCGCGCAGCTCGGCCATGACGTTGTTGCCGTCCAGCAGGTACATCACCGGGTAGCCAGTGGCGGGCGGCGCTTTTTTGGGAATGGCGATGTCGAGGCGGTAGTGAATCTCACCGCCGGGCGAGTCTACGTTCAGGCGCTCGAAGGTGTAATGGGCCGAGCCTGTTTGAGCCAGAGGCGGGGTGTTCTCGGCGACGCTGCCAGCGGCGTAGGCCATCAACGGCAGCGCGCTGAGCAGGGTGATCGACAGCGTTTTTTTCATGGTTTGAATCCAGTTCATGGGTGCGCGCTCGTTGTTCAATTCCTAACCCCGCGTCAAACGCGATGGTCGGGCGCCAGTCTGTAGGAGCCAACTTGTTGGCGAGAAATTCAGGCGGGGTGCCAGACAGTACGTCTCGCGAACAAGTTCGCTCCTACGGAAAGTGGCCCTAACTTGTCTAGCCCACACGCCGGTCAGGCCGCGATTCTAGCGTGTGATGTCGGCCAAAACCCCTCAAAACCCTACCTCAAACCTTCAACAAACTGTTATCCCACGTTCATGTTTGGTTCATCGGACTGCCACACGCTCTCTCTAATGTCACTCGCACCGCAGCCAGCCATGGACCGGTTTGGCAGGTCGTCAAATCGCGTTGGCAGCACGCCAGCCCCACAAGACAGAGAAGCCCATGAACCCAGCCATCCATGTCGACCGCTTGAACAAGACATTTGCCCGCAAGACCGCTCTGGTTGATCTCGCATTGTCTATACAACCCGGAGAAATGGTCGCGCTGATCGGCGCTTCGGGCTCCGGCAAATCTACCCTGTTGCGCCACCTCGCGGGCCTTGCGTGTTGTGATCGCAACAACGGCGGCAACGTCCAGGTGCTGGGCCGTGAGGTGCAGGCCTCGGGCCGCTTGAACAGTAAAGTGCGCCGCTTGCGCGCTGACATCGGCTACATCTTTCAGCAATTCAATCTGGTCAATCGCCTCAGCGTGATGGACAACGTGCTGCTTGGATGCCTGGGTCGCATGCCACGCTGGCGTGGCAATCTGGGGCTGTTCAACGCCGAGGAAAAGCAACGGGCCATGGAATCACTGGCTCGCGTCGGCCTTGCCGATCTGGCCCATCAGCGCGCCTCAACGCTTTCCGGCGGTCAACAGCAGCGTGTGGCGATTGCCCGGGCTTTGACCCAGCGCGCTGAAGTGATTCTGGCAGACGAGCCCATTGCTTCGCTGGACCCGGAATCTGCGCGCAACGTCATGGAAATCCTTTCCGATATCAATCGTCGCGACGGCAAGACCGTGGTCGTCACCCTGCATCAAGTCGATTACGCCGTGCGGTATTGCCCGCGTGCCGTTGCCCTCAAAGCCGGGCGCATTCATTACGACGGCAAGGGCACCGAGCTGAGTAGCCAGTTTCTCAATGAGCTGTACGGCGGCGACCTGGACACCAGCCTCATGTTTTCCGACCAGACCCGCAAGCCCGGCAAGCCACCGCGATTGGCGCTGGCCCAGGCCTGACCACATTCCCCTGTAGGAGCGAACGTGTTCGCGAGGCGTTTTTCCTGACACACCGCGTCAGCTGCCTCGCCAACAAGTTGGCTCCTACAGACAACGCACAAACCCTGTAGGAGCGAACTGGTTCGCGAGGCGTCATCCCTGACACACCGCGTCAGGGCCCTCGCCAACAAGTTGGCTCCTACAGACAACGCACAAACCCTGTAGGAGCGAACTTGTTCGCGAGGCGCCATCCCTGACACACCGCGTCAGCTGCCTCGCCAACAAGTTGGCTCCTACAGACAACGCACAACCTCTCGATTCAGGAGCACTCAATGTTGAACAGTATCGGTCGCGTGTTCGCGTCTGCCGCCTTGCTCGCCAGCTGCCTGCTGGGTAACGCGCAAGCCGACGACAAGGTCATCAACTTCGGCATCATGTCCACCGAGTCTTCGCAAAACCTGAAAAGCG
This sequence comes from Pseudomonas rosaeacicularis, assembly GCF_057128745.1. Classification (NCBI taxonomy): domain Bacteria; kingdom Pseudomonadati; phylum Pseudomonadota; class Gammaproteobacteria; order Pseudomonadales; family Pseudomonadaceae; genus Pseudomonas; species Pseudomonas rosaeacicularis. The sequence goes on along the minus strand of NZ_JBSKHT010000004.1, from coordinate 287,927 downwards.
TCTGGCAGCCGTTCCTCGATGACATGACGAAAAAGACCGGCCTGAACGTCAAGGCCACCTTCGCCTCCGACTACGCCGGGCTGATTCAGGGCATGCGCTTCAACAAGGTCGATGTGGCCTGGCTGGGCAACAAAGCGGCGATGGAAGCTGTAGACCGTTCCGGCGGTGAAATCTTTGCCCAGACCGCTGCTGCCAATGGCGCGCCGGGCTACTGGAGCGTGATCATTGCGCGCAAGGACAGCCCGATCAATTCGGTCGAAGACATGCTCAAGCACGCCAAGGAGCTGACCTTCGGTAACGGCGATCCAAACTCCACCTCCGGCTACCTGATCCCCGGCTACTACGTGTTCGCCAAGAACAACGTCGACGCCGCCACCGCGTTCAAACGCACCCTCAACTCCAGCCACGAAGTGAACGCCTTGAGCGTCGCCAAGGGCCAGCTGGATGTCGCCACCTTCAACACCGAAAGCTGGGACCGCCTGGAAGTGACCCAGCCGGACAAAGCGGCGCTGCTCAAAGTGATCTGGAAATCTCCGATCATCCCGGCGGACCCGATGGTCTGGCGCAAATCCATGTCGGACGACGACAAGAACAAGATCCGCGAATTCTTCGCCACCTACGGCGACACCGACGAAGAAAAAGCCGTGCTCAAGAACATGCAGATGGGCAAGTTCCTCAAGTCCTCTGACGACCAGTTGCTGACCATCCGCCAACTGGACCTGTTCAAGCAGAAGTCCGAAGTCACCGCCAGCACCACCCTCGATGCCAATGAAAAAGCTACGCGCCTCAAAGCCATCGATGAAGGCCTGACCAAGCTTCAGGACCGTATCTCCGACCTGGAAAAACAAGGCACCGCCAAAGCGGGCTGACCGGTGCGGCGCGGTGCATCGGCACCGCGCCTGCCAACGCATTCGAGCTGTCGTTTTTAACCCTGCAAACGGGATCGTTTATGACCACTCACGCTGTATATGCCGAAGCCGTCGGCAAGCGCTCCTGGAGCCGATACCTGGGCTGGGGCCTGTTCGCCGCGATGATGGCCTGGGCCTGGCACGGCGCGGAAATGAACCCGCTCGCGCTCTATCGCGACTCCGGGAACATGGCGACCTTCGCCGCCGACTTCTTCCCGCCGGACTTTCACGAATGGCGTTCGTACCTCAAGGAAATGATCGTCACTGTGCACATCGCGCTGTGGGGCACTTTGCTTGCGATCGTCTGCTCCGTGCCCCTGGGCATTCTCTGCGCCGACAACATCACTCCGTGGTGGATTCACCAGCCGCTGCGCCGGGTCATGGATTCCTTCCGCTCCATCAATGAAATGGTCTTCGCGATGCTGTTTGTGGTCGCGGTCGGTCTGGGCCCGTTCGCCGGTGTCCTGGCGCTCTGGATCAGCACCACCGGCGTACTCGCCAAGCTGTTCGCCGAAGCGGTTGAAGCCATCGATCCGGGGCCAGTTGAAGGCGTGCGCGCGACAGGCGCCAGTGCATTGCAAGAAGTGATTTACGGGGTCATCCCGCAGGTGCTGCCGCTGTGGATCTCCTATGCGCTGTACCGCTTCGAATCCAACGTGCGCTCGGCGACGGTGGTGGGGATGGTCGGTGCGGGCGGTATCGGGGTGATCCTCTGGGAAAACATCCGCGCGTTCGAGTTCGTTCAGACCTGCGCCGTGCTCTTGGTGATCATCGTGGTGGTCAGCGTGATCGACATCATTTCCCAGCGCCTGCGCAAGCAGTTCATCTAACTGACAGGAGAGGGTGCGAACCCTTTTTTTAGCCATGTACTTGTCTAGACAATCCGAACCCTCGCATCGCGAAACACTGCCTCGCGAACCGATGTACCGGGAGCTGGCGGACACCCTGCGCAGCGAGTTGAGCGGTTTCAATGCAGGGGAATACCTGCCTGCCGAGATCCAGCTGGCAGCGCGATTTTCGGTCAACCGCCACACCGTGCGCCGCGCCATCGACGAACTGGTGCGCGAAGGCAGTCTGCTGCGCCGCCAGGGCAAGGGCACCCAAGTCCTGGGTCGTCCGTTGATTTACCCGGTAGCCGCTGAAAGTGCCTACAGCCAATCGTTGTCAGCTCAAGGACATGGCGTTGAAGCGATCCTGTTGCAGCGCCGCCACTGCATCGCCACCCGCGAAGACGCCGAACATCTGGGCCTGCCAGAACACGCGCCATTGATCGAACTGCAAACCCTTCGCCGCCTCGACGGCCAGCCGGTGAGCCTCATACGTCACCGCTATTGCGCCACCCGCAGCCAATTGCTGGCCGACTACAAAAGCGGGTCCGTGCGCCAGTTTCTGGCTGAGCGGGACCTGCAACTGACGCGCACCTTCAGCCTGATCGGCGCCCGTTTACCCAGCCGCGAAGAGGCCAGCGTGTTGCTGATGCCGCGCCATCTTCCGGCACTCACCGTGCTCACTCTTTCGCGCGATGCAGCCGGCCGGCCGGTGGAGCTTGCGCAGTCCACCAGCCGCTCCGACCGCTTCCAGTACCAGGTCGTCACATGATGGAGATGCCTCTGATGCCTGCCTCATCCCCGAACCCTGAAAGCCCTTTGGATCAAGACAATGCCGAACGTCAGCACTGGATTGGCGTGCTGTCCCGCGCCCGGAGTGCTGATTTGAAGGCTCATGAACCGGCACTGCGCGATGCCGAATACCAACTGATCCGGGCGCCGGAAATCGGCATGACCCTGGTCCGTGGGCGCATGGGCGGTAGCGGTGCGCCGTTCAACGTCGGCGAAATGAGCGTCACCCGTTGCGTGGTGCGCCTGGCCGACGGTCGTACCGGTTACAGCTACCTGGCCGGGCGCGACAAGGCCCACGCCGAACTGGCGGCCCTGGCCGATGCACACCTGCAAGGCCCGCAACAGGCTCGCTGGTTGAGTGAGCTGATCGAACCCCTGACGCAGGCACAAGCCGCGCGCCGGGCCCGGAAAGAAGCCGAAACCGCAGCGACCAAAGTGGAGTTCTTCACCCTGGTCAGAGGAGAAAACTGATGAGCGCCTCTCTTTTTCAATCCGCATCTTCACAATCCGCTGTTTTACAGCCCGCGTTCGCCGATCCCGTGCTCGACGCCCAGCGCAGCTTTCGCGCTGCCCTCAAAGCCCTCGCAGGGCCAGGCGTTACGCAAAACCTGTTGCCTGCGCAATTGCCGCCGCACTTGGAAGGCCTGGCCGCTGCCAGCCACGCTCTGTGTCTGGCGCTGCTGGATATCGACACGCCGCTGTGGCTTGCGCCCAAATTCGACACCCAGGCGATTCGCGCCAACCTGACCTTTCACTGCGGTTGCCCGATTGTCAGCGACCGCCAGAACGCACGCTTTGCGCTGCTCGACGACAGCCAGTTGCATGACCTGAGCGGTTTCGATCTGGGCAACGACCGCTATCCCGATCAGTCCTGCACGCTGCTGGTTCAATTGCCAGCGCTCGAGGGCGGACGGCAGCTGTCCTGGCGCGGGCCGGGCATCCAGAGCGAAAACCAGGTGGCGCTGCCGTTGGCGGATAATTTCTGGCAGGAGCGCGAATCGCGCAGCGACTTCCCCCGGGGCATCGACGTGTTCTTTCTCGCCGGCAGCGAACTGATGGGGCTGCCGCGCAGCACCCAAGTCGCGTTCCAGGGAGGTGCCTGATGTACGTTGCGGTCAAGGGTGGCGAACAGGCCATCGATAATGCGCACAAGGTGCTGGCGAAAAAGCGTCGTGGCGACACCTCGATTGCCGAACTGGACGTCGAGCAAATCCGTCAGCAATTGCCGCTGGCGGTGGCTCGGGTGATGACCGAAGGCTCGCTGTACGACGAGCAACTGGCAGCGCTCGCGATCAAGCAGGCGGCGGGGGATCTGGTGGAAGCGATTTTCCTCCTGCGCGCCTACCGCACGACTTTGCCACGCTTCACCGCCAGCTTGCCGATCGATACCGGGAACATGCTGCTCAGCCGTCGTCTGTCGGCCACGTTCAAGGACGTGCCGGGCGGTCAACTGTTAGGACCGACCTTCGATTACACCCACCGCTTGCTGGATTTCAGCCTGCTGGCCGAGGGCGAATATCCCGGCCCGTCCGCGCAGGAAAACACCGCGTTGGAACCCTGCCCGCGAGTCTTGGGATTGCTGGCCAAGGAAGGCCTGATCAAGGAAGAAGCCGACACCGGCGAGGCTATCGCCGACATCACCCGCGAGCCGCTTGAGTACCCGGCCAGCCGTGCGCAACGGCTGCAGGCGCTGGCCCGAGGCGATGAGGGTTTCCTGTTGGCGCTGGGCTATTCGACCCAGCGCGGTTACGGGCGCAATCACCCGTTCGCCGGGGAAATCCGCATCGGCGAAGTGGACGTGTGGATCGAGCCTGACGAGTTGGGTTTCCCGATTGCCATCGGTGCCATCGAAATCACCGAGTGCGAGATGGTTAACCAGTTCGTCGGCTCCGGCAGCGAGCCTGCGCAATTCACGCGCGGCTACGGCCTGGCATTCGGTCACGCCGAGCGCAAGGCCATGGGCATGGCGCTGGTGGACCGCTCCCTGCGCGCCGAGGAATACGCCGAAGAAATTCAGTCCCCCGCGCAGCAGGAAGAGTTCGTGCTGGCCCACTGCGACAACGTCGAAGCTGCAGGTTTCGTCTCGCACCTCAAGCTGCCGCACTACGTCGACTTCCAGTCCGAACTGGAATTGATCCGCAAACTGCGCAAGCCCTTCAACGGGCAGGCGCACGCCAAGGAGAACGGCCAATGAACGCCGCCACCCAACCCCGGCCTGCGCGGGATGAGGCTTACAACTTCGCGTACCTGGACGAACAAACCAAACGGATGATCCGTCGCGGCCTGCTCAAGGCCGTGGCGATCCCCGGTTATCAGGTGCCGTTCGGCGGCCGTGAAATGCCGTTGCCCTACGGCTGGGGCACCGGCGGCATGCAGCTGACGGCGGCAATTCTTGGCGCCGATGACGTGCTGAAAGTCACCGATCAGGGCGCCGACGACACCACCAACGCAGTCTCGATCCGCCGCTTCTTCGCCCGCACCGCAGGCGTCGCCACCACCGAGCGCACGCCGGAAGCGACGATCATCCAGACCCGCCACCGGATTCCGGAAATGCGTTTGAGCGCCGACCAGATCATGGTGTATCAGGTGCCCAATCCCGAGCCGTTGCGCTTCATCGAGCCGCTGGAAACCGAAACCCGGACCATGCACGCGCTCAACGATTACGGGGTGATGCACGTCAAGCTCTACGAAGATATCGCCACCTTCGGCCACATCGCCACGGCCTATGCATACCCGGTGACGGTCAATGATCGCTACGTCATGGACCCCTCGCCAATCCCCAAATTCGACAACCCGAAACTGGACATGAGCCCGGCGCTGATGCTGTTCGGCGCCGGTCGCGAGAAGCGCCTGTACGCGGTGCCGCCCTACACCAAGGTCAGCAGCCTGGACTTTGAAGACCACCCGTTCGAAGTGCAGAAGTGGGAACAGAACTGCGCCATCTGCGGCAGCCACGAATCCTTCCTCGACGAGCTGATTCTCGACGATCAGGGCACCCAGAGCTTCGTCTGTTCGGACAGCGATTACTGCGCGCAACGCGTGCTCCAAGGGGAGAACGGCCAATGAATGCTGCCCATGCAATCAACGACGTGACACAGACCGATCGCGCAGCCGACCGTGCCACCGACCGCTCGCAACCGCTGCTCAAAGTAAGCGGACTGGGCAAACTGTATGGTCCGGAAAAGGGCTGTCAGGACGTCAGCTTCGAGCTGTATCCGGGCGAAGTGCTGGGCATCGTCGGTGAGTCCGGTTCTGGCAAGTCAACGTTGCTGTCGCTGCTCAGTGGCCGTTGCCCGCCGGATTCCGGGCGCATCGATTACCGTCGCGCCGACTCGCACAAAGGCGCCGGCCGATGGCTGGATCTGTACAGCGCCAGCGAGGCCGAGCGTCGCACCTTGCTGCGCACCGAATGGGGATTCGTCGAGCAGAACCCCCGCGACGGCTTGCGCATGGGCGTTTCGGCAGGGGCCAACATCGGTGAGCGTTTGATGGCTCAGGGCGTGCGCAATTATCAGGCGCTGCGGGCTGCAGGGCTGGATTGGCTGAATCAGGTCGAGATCGACCCGGCACGCATTGATGACCTGCCGCGGACCTTTTCCGGCGGCATGCAACAGCGACTGCAAGTGGCGCGCAATCTGGTGTCCGGCCCGCGTCTGGTGTTCATGGACGAACCCACCGGCGGCCTCGACGTCTCGGTGCAAGCGCGGCTGCTGGACCTGATGCGCGGCCTGGTGCGCGAGCTGGACCTGGCGGTGGTGATCGTCACCCACGACCTGGCGGTGGCGCGGTTGCTGGCGGATCGCTTGATGGTCATGCGTCGCTCGCGAGTGGTCGAGACCGGCCTGACCGATCAGATCCTCGACGACCCGCAGCATCCTTATTCGCAACTGCTGGTGTCCTCGGTCCTGCAGCCTTGATCCGGTCTTTGGAGTGCTTTTGATGAACACGCTGATCGAGGTCCGTGACCTCTCGAAAACCTTCACTTTGCATCAGCAGAACGGCGTGGTGCTCAACGTGCTGCGCGGCCTGAGCTTCTCGGTGCGCGCTGGCGAATGCCTGGTGCTGCATGGTCAGTCCGGCGCTGGCAAAAGCACCTTGCTGCGCACGCTGTACGGCAACTACCTGCCAGCGGGCGGCAGCATTCGCGTTCAGCATCAGGGCCAGTGGCTGGAACTGGTGGGCGCCGAGCCCCGGGAAGTGCTGGCAGTGCGTCAGCAAACCCTGGGTTACGTCAGCCAGTTTCTGCGGGTCATTCCGAGGGTGTCCACCTTGGACGTGGTGATGGAACCGGCGCTGTCCCGAGGCTGGGGGCGCTCGGACGCCAAGGCCCGGGCCGAGGATTTGTTGGCGCGTCTGAACATCCCGCAGCGCCTGTGGCAATTGGCGCCGGGGACGTTTTCCGGCGGCGAGCAACAGCGGGTCAACATCGCTCGCGGCTTCATGGTGCCTTGGCCGCTGATGCTGCTGGATGAACCCACTGCCTCGCTGGACGACACCAACCGCCAAGTGGTTCTCGAGCTGATCAACGAAGCCAAACACGCCGGCGCTGCCGTGATCGGTATTTTCCACGACCGTCTGGCCCGCGAAGCGGTGGCCGACCGTCATCTGGACATGACCCCAGCGGAGCTGACCGCCAAGGAGTTGCTCGAATGCTGAACGAACAGATCCTGACCAACGCGAGAATCGTCACCGGCGATCAGGTGTTCAACGGCACGGTGGTGCTGCGCGACGGGCTGATCAGCGAGGTCGAAACCGGCCTCAGCCGTCTGCCACATGCGCAAAACCTCAACGGCGATTACCTGTTGCCCGGCCTGGTGGAGCTGCACACCGACAACCTCGAAAAATACCTGAGCCCGCGTCCCGGCGTCGACTGGCCGTCGGCTTCGGCGATCATCAGCCATGACGCGCAGATCATCGCGGCCGGCATCACTACGGTGTTCGACGCGCTGTCCATCGGCGACGTCAACCCCAAGGGCAAGCGCATGCAGCAATTGCCGGGGATGATCGACGCCATCGCCAAGGCCAACGCCTCGGACATGACCCGCGCCGAACACCGCCTGCACCTGCGCTGCGAAGTCTGCCACCCCGACACGCTGAGCGTGTTCCGCGATCTGGTGGAGCAGCCGCTGGTGCAACTGGTGTCGGTGATGGACCATTCGCCGGGTCAGCGTCAATTTGCCCTTGAATCCAAGTACCGCGAGTACTACATGGGTAAATATCACCTGAGCAGCGAGCAGATGGACGAGTTCGTCGTCGAGCAGGTCGCCAACTCCAAGACCTACAGCGACCGTTATCGCAAGGCTATTGTCGACATCTGCCTGGCGCGCGGGCTGTCGGTGGCCAGTCACGATGACGCGACCTTGGCGCACGTGGAGGAGTCGGCGGCTTACGGCATGTCCATTGCCGAATTCCCGACTACGCTGGAGGCGGCGCAAGGTTGCCGTCGCCTGGGCATGAGCGTGGTGATGGGCGCGCCGAACATCGTTCGCGGCGGCTCGCATTCGGGCAATATCGCGGCGGCCGACCTGGCGAAAGAAGGGCTACTGGATATTTTGTCGAGCGATTATTATCCGGCGAGTCTGTTGCAGGCAGCGTTTGCGCTGGCCGCGCAACTGGACTCTTTTGGGCAGGAGGGCGGGCAGGGCGCCGGGCTGGCCAAGGCGATGGACACGGTCAGCGGCGCACCGGCCAGGGCGGCGGGGCTCAATGATCGCGGCGAAATCCGTGTCGGTCTGCGGGCCGATCTGATTCACGCCAGAAGCCACGGCACGCTGCCGGTGATCCAACAGGTCTGGCGACAGGCGAAGAGGGTGTTTTGATGGCAGGCAGGTTGATCTATCTCATCGGACCGTCCGGTTCGGGCAAGGACAGCCTGCTGGATGCGGCGCGCGAACCTTTGGCCGAGCGTGGCTGCCGGATCGTGCGTCGGGTCATCACCCGTTCGGCGGAAGCAAATGGCGAGGCTGCGCAGGCGGTCAGCGTCGAACGGTTTCTGACGATGCAGGCGCAGGGCGAGTTTGCCTTGAGCTGGTTTGCCAACGGCTTGCACTACGGCATTCCCGTCGAGATCGATCAATGGCTGGCGCAGGGGCATGGCGTGCTGATCAATGGCTCGCGCGGGCATCTGCTTCAGGCTCGCGAGCGTTATCCCCAATTGCTGGCCGTGCTGCTGACGGTGGATCAGGCAGTATTGCGTCAACGCCTGCTGGCGCGAGCGCGCGAATCAGTGGACGAGATCGACGCACGACTGGCGCGCAATGCGCAGTTTGCTTCGGAGCTGTCGGCGGGCGATTCAGGGTTGTTTGAGCTGGATAACTCAGGCCCGTTGCCCAGTACTGTGGCGCGCTTGATTCATCATCTTGATCGCGAGCGCGTATGCGCCTGACCTTGCTCGGCACTGGCGATGCGCGCCAGGTGCCGGTCTATGGCTGCCAGTGCGTGGCGTGTCTGGCTGCCCATGATGATTCGCGCTGGCGGCGGTTGCCGTGTTGCGCGCTGGTGGAAGTGGGTGATCAGCGTTGGTTGATCGACAGCGGGCTGACAGACCTGTGCGAGCGTTTTCCTCCGCATAGTCTGAGGGGGATTCTGCAGACCCATTACCATGCCGATCACGCTCAAGGCCTGTTGCATTTGCGCTGGGGGCAGGGGTTGGTGATTCCGGTCCATGGCCCCGCGGATCGCGAAGGGCTGGCGGACCTCTACAAACATCCGGGGATTCTGGATTTCAGTCAGCCGTTTGCTGAATTTGAAACGCGGCAGTTGGGTGCATTGAATGTCACCGCGTTGCCGCTGGTGCATTCCAGGCCGACGTTGGGTTATTTGCTGGAAATCGAAGGCCGACGTGTCGCTTATCTAACCGATACAGTTGGCCTGCCTGAAGACACCACGGCGTATCTGCAACAGGCGCCTTTGGATGTGTTGATCCTCGATTGCTCCATGCCGCCTCAGCCGCAAACCCCGCGTAATCACAATGACCTTAATCTGGCGTTGCAGATTGTCGATGCACTGCAGCCACGGCAGGCAGTGCTGACTCACATTGGGCACACGCTGGATGCGTGGTTGATGCACGAACCCCGCGAGCTACCCGCCAACGTCACCATCGCCCGCGACGGCATGGTCTTGCAACCACAGGCCCTGTAGGCGCGAGCTTGTTCGCGAAGTGTTTCGCCTGACACACCGCACCGAACCCTCGCCAACAAGTTGGCTCCTACAAATCACGAGCACCACGAACGCATCGGTTATTGCGGGTTTGCTCGAATCCGCATGTCGACAGTGCATCAGCTTTTGTTGGAGCGAGGCTTGCCCGCGAAGCTGACGCCTGGATTCGCCTGACACTGCGCGTCGTTAACTTCGCGGGCAAGCCTCGCCCCAACGGTTCGGCGTTAAACCAAGATTGTGCAAACATCCGAAATCCCTGTAGGCGCGAGCTTGTTCGCGAAGTGTTTCGCCTGACACACCGCATCGCAGCCTTCGGCAGCTCCTTCAGGTACGGGCTAATCCTGGATTTGGGCTTGACGCCGAATGTGTAGGAGCGCGCTTGCCCGCGATGACGGTGTGGCTGTGCCGCCTATGTCTTCTGACCCAACGCGATCGTGGGCAAGCGCGCTCCTACGGTCTTCATGCGCCGCGAATGTCGGTCCACCACAAACCTACAGGGGACTGCTTTTTTTCGTGGGAGCGGACCTGTCCGCGAAGGGGGAGGCGAGCCCGACGCATGGCGCAAAACAAGCACAATCTTTCAAGTCGTTTGGCCCATCTGCGACTAGGCTCACTGGTTCTTGCATACCCCATCCGTGAAACGATACGAGGATCGCGTCCCATGACTACCTTGACCCTGAAAGACGGCACCGAGTTTTTCTACAAAGACTGGGGCACCGGACAGCCCATCGTGTTCTCCCACGGCTGGCCGCTGGATGGCGATGCCTGGGACGCGCAGATGCTGTTTCTTGGCCAGAAAGGCTATCGCGTCATCGCCCACGACCGTCGCGGTCACGGCCGTTCCGGGCAGACCTGGGAAGGCAATGACATGAACACTTACGCCGATGACCTGGCAGAGCTGTTCGAACACCTGGACCTCAAAGACGTGATCATGATCGGTCACTCCACCGGCGGCGGCGAAGTTGCGCGCTACATCGGTCGTCACGGCACGTCACGTGTGGCCAAGGCTGTGCTGATCGGGGCAGTTCCGCCGATCATGCTCAAATCGGCGAGCAACCCTGAAGGCGTGCCCATCGACGTATTCGATGGTATTCGTGCGGGCGTGACAGCAGACCGTTCGCAGTTCTTCAAGGACCTGGCGATGCCGTTCTTCGGCTTCAACCGTGACGGCGCCAAAGTGTCTCAGGGCGCGATCGATTCGTTCTGGTCCATCGGCATGCTGGGCGGGGTTAAGGCCGAGTACGACTGCATCAAGGCGTTCTCTGAAACCGACTTCACCGAAGACCTGAAAAAGATCGATGTCCCGACGCTGATCCTCCACGGCGATGACGACCAGATCGTACCCATCGCGGCCTCTGGTCTGAAAAGCCACGAGCTGGTGCAAGGCTCGACCCTGCACATCGTCAAAGGCGGCGCCCACGGCATGTGCACCGTGCAGCCGGATGAGATCAACGAGATCTTGCTGGGCTTCATCAAGGGCTGAAGCGGGGCAACGCCGGCGTAGAGCGAACAGAGGACTGTGGGAGCGGACCTGTCCGCTAAGACAATGTGTCGGGCAAAGGATATATGTCGGGCACCCGGGCCTCTTCGCGGACAGGTCCGCTCCCACGGGTGCTGTGTCCGGTGACGTCGAACGTTGAAGTATGCATTCCCACGCACAGCGTGGGAATGATCTCAAGCTTGTGTCAGCCAACCATTTCGATAGCCGCCGCAACCCCCGCGCCATAGGCAGGATCGGCCTTGGTGCAGTTGTCGATGTGGCGTTGTTTGACCAATGCCGAGGCGCCGGAAATTGCCCTCGCCGTGTTGAAGAACAGTACCTGTTGCTGCTCAGGCGTCATCAAACGGAACAACGCTCGCGGCTGCGAGTAGTAGTCGTCATCGTCTTCCCGGAAATTCCAGTTGTGCGCCGCACCGTCCAGGGCCAGTGGTGGCTCGGTGAAGTCCGGTTGCTCGACCCACGCGCCTTTGCTGTTGGGCTCGTAACCGATGGTCCCGCCCGCATTGTTGTTCACCCGCATCTGACCGTCGCGGTGGTAACTGTTGACCGGGCATCGCGGGGTATTCACCGGAATCTGGTGATGGTTCACGCCCAAACGATAGCGCTGCGCGTCGCCGTAAGAAAACAAACGTCCCTGGAGCATCTTGTCCGGTGAGAAGCTGATCCCCGGCACCACGTTGGCCGGGTTGAACGCCGCCTGCTCGACGTCGTGGAAATAGTTGTCCGAGTTGCGGTTGAGCTCGAACTCACCCACTTCAATCAGCGGGTAATCGGCGTGGGGCCAGACTTTGGTCAGGTCGAACGGGTGGATATGGTAAGTGCCGGCATCCGCTTCCGGCATGATCTGCACGAACATTGTCCACTTCGGAAACTGACCCTGCTCGATGGCGTCGTACAAATCGCGCTGATGGGTTTCTCGGTCGCCGGCAACCTGTGCAGCGGCTTCTTCGTCGGTGAGGTTCTTGATGCCCTGTTGGGTTTTCATCGTGAACTTGACCCAGTAACGCTTGTTGTCCGGGCTGATGAAACTGAAGGTGTGGCTGCCAAAACCGTGCATGTGACGGTACGAACTTGGCAGGCCGCGATCGCTCATCACCACGGTGACCTGGTGCAGCGCTTCGGGCAGTGAACTCCAGAAATCCCAGTTGTTGTCGGCGCTTCGCATGTTGCTGCGCGGGTCGCGTTTGATCGCGTGGTTCAGGTCCGGAAACTTTAACGGATCGCGCAGGAAGAACACCGGCGTGTTGTTGCCCACCAGATCCCAGTTGCCTTGCTCGGTGTAGAACTTGATCGCAAAGCCGCGAATATCGCGCTCGGCATCGGCGGCGCCACGTTCCCCGGCCACGGTAGAAAAGCGAATGAACAGCTCGGTCTTTTTGCCGATCTCGGAGAACAATTTGGCCTTGGTGTAGCGAGTGATGTCGTGAGTCACGGTGAAGGTGCCGAACGCGCCGGAACCCTTGGCGTGCATGCGCCGCTCCGGGATGACTTCGCGGTCGAAGTGCGCGAGCTTTTCCAGCAGCCATACGTCTTGCAGCAACAACGGCCCGCGTTTGCCCGCTGATTGCGAGTTCTGGTTATCGACGACAGGTGCGCCGGCGACGGTGGTCAGTTTGTTCATGGTTCAGGCTCCTCAGGTGGACATTCAAGTCTCTTGAAGGGCAGCGCTTTTTTATAGGACGGTTGTGCGTTTTGACACTGCGGTACGGCGAAAAACAGGCAAAAAAAAGCGCCTGAACCAGGCGCTAAAGGGGAGGAGTGAACGTTAACTGGCGGGCTCGGTGGCTACAGAGATGAATGATGACCTGTAGGAGCCAACTTGTTGGCGAGCAAGGCGGTGCGGTGTCAGGTATGCCGCCTCGCGAACCAGTTCGCTCCTACAGAAAGTCAGCGTTCGCGTTTATAACCCCTCTTTCACCAACACCGGCTCATCGCTGTAGCGATCGGCGAACAACTGCTTGAGCTGGCCGACTTTGGGCAGGTCGTTAATCACGATGTACGGGTAGGTCGGGTGAGTGGTCAGGAAGTTCTGGTGATAGCCTTCGGCTGGGTAGAACTGCTGACCGGTCTCGATTTTGGTCACGATGGGCGCGCTGAATGAATGAGCGGCGTCCAGTTGCGCGATATAGGCCTGGGCCACGGCTTGTTGTCCCTGGCTTTCGGGGAAAATCGCCGAGCGATATTGCGTGCCGTGGTCCGGCCCCTGACGGTTCAATTCGGTGGGGTTGTGCGCCACAGAAAAGAAGATCTGCAACAGCGTGCCATAGCTGACCTGCTGCGGATTGAAGGTGATTTTCACCGCTTCCGCATGACCGGTGTCGCCGTCACTGACCCGCTCGTATTGCGCGGTGTCCGCCTTGCCGCCGGCATAACCGGAAACCACGTTTTTCACACCATTAACGTGCTGGAAGACACCCTGGACACCCCAGAAGCAGCCGCCCGACAGCACCGCGGTTTCTGTCGTCGCGGTGCTGACCATTTCATCCTGTTGCGGCGGCGCCAGTGCCACGGAATCTTCGCCGGCAAACGAACAGGCAGCGGTTTGCAGCAACAGTGCACCGGCCAGCATGCGCAGGCCGCCGCGACGCCAGGCTGGCAGTGCTGCTTTGAAAGCGTTCAGGTTTTTCATACAGCGCTCCAGAATTCAATCAGAAGTAATGTTGAGTAGCGTCGCCTCTTCAGGCCGCCCGCTTTTCAAATGTCATCGCCAGGCCGTTCATGCAATAACGCAGACCGGTGGGCTTGGGGCCATCGGTGAAGACGTGGCCCAAATGCCCGCCGCAGCGCCGGCAGTGAACTTCCTTGCGGGTCACGCCGAACGAGGTGTCGGTGCGGATCGCCGTGGCGTTTTCCAGCGGCGCCCAGAAACTTGGCCAGCCGGTATGGCTGTCGAACTTGGTGCTGGAGGCGAACAACGCCAGCGCGCATCCGGCGCAGGCAAACGTGCCGTCGCGGTGTTCTTCATTCAACGCGCTGCTGTAAGGTCGTTCGGTGTCTTCGTGGCGCAGCACCTGATATTGGTCATCGTTGAGCATCGCCCGCCACTCGGCATCGGTGTGCTGCACTTCGAAGGTGCCGATCGGGGAGTCCCTTGGTGCCAGCGCTTCCCCGTCGGCAAATTTGGGCAGCACGCCCAACGCTATGACGGCGACCCCGGCGGTGGCGCTCAAGGTCAAAAACTGTCGTCTTGAAAACATGAAAACGTCCTCGAAGTCGCTGTGCATCCGATGGCAATCAGGCGATGGAGCAAGACTAGGCTCATGCTGCTCCCGAAATCCTCACGCAGAGTTAAACAATTCGTGATAACTCAATGCCGCCAAACGCTGCACAATGACGACATCGCGCAACTCCGGCGCCCAGCAGGTTCAGCACTCGATGGAACAGCCCAAACGCGTTCTGGTGGTCGAAGACGACAGTCATATCGCCGACCTCATTTGTCTGCATTTGCGAGACGAGCACTTTGAAGTAGTGCACAGCGCCGACGGTGAAAAGGGCCTGCGCCTGCTGGAGCAGGGCGGTTGGGACGCGCTGATTCTCGATCTGATGCTGCCCGGCGTCGACGGCCTGGAAATCTGCCGTCGGGCCCGCGCCATGACCCGCTATACACCGATCATCATCACCAGCGCGCGCTCCAGCGAGATGCACCGGATTCTCGGCCTTGAACTGGGGGCCGACGATTACCTGGCCAAGCCGTTTTCGATGATGGAACTGGTGGCACGGGTCAAAGCCTTGTTGCGTCGGGTTGATGCCATGGCGCGCAACCTGAAAATGGATTCGGGCAGCCTCTCCAGCGCCGGATTGTTTATCGATCCGCTGACTCGCGAAGCCTCGCTGGAGGGCGGTCAGCTGGACCTCACGCCACGGGAATTCGACCTGCTGTACTTCTTCGCTCGTCAGCCGGGCAAGGTGTTTTCGCGCCTGGATCTGCTCAATTCGGTGTGGGGATACAACCACGAAGGTTACGAGCACACGGTCAACACTCACATCAATCGTCTGCGGGCCAAGATCGAAGCCGATCCCGCGCAGCCGCTGAGGATTCTGACGGTCTGGGGCCGCGGCTATAAGTTCGTCGCGCCGGGAGAGCCCACGTGAGAATGTCTTTGACGCAACGGCTTTCGCTGGTGTTCGCGGTGTTGCTGCTGGTGTGCAGCGGCACCTCGGTGTGGTTGCAAGTGCGCTCCAGCAAAATGCACGAGCTGGAAGTGGTGCAGGGTTTGTCCCGGGACTTGGCGCAGCACATCGCCCACGACACGCAACTGATGGACGCCAACGGGCTCAAGCCTGAGGCGGTACGGCAACTGTTCGGGCAGTTGATGCTGGTCAATCCCAGCGTCGAGGTTTATCTGCTGGATGTGAACGGCAAGGTCATTGGCGATGCCGCGCCCAAGGACCGGATGCTGCGTCAGCAGATCGATCTAGGCCCGGTGCAGCGCCTGCTGGCGGGTGATCCGCTGCCGATTCTGGGTGACGACCCGCGCAGTGCCCAAGGCCGCAAAGTGTTCAGTGCCGCGCCCTTGATGGTGGCGGGGCAACCGGCGGGGTTTCTGTACGTAGTGCTGCTGGGCGAGGCCCATGATCAGTTCGCCGAGCGTGGTGCCACCAGCGAAGCGCTGAAAACTGCGCTGTGGTCGATTGGGCTGGTGGCGTTGTTGTGCCTTGTGGCGGGGCTTGCAGCGTTCGGCCTGATCACGCGGCCATTGCGGCGGCTGACCGATTCGGTCGGCCGGTTCGATATCAATGCCGCCCCGGTTGCACTGCCCGCGCCGAACGCCGCCACTGCATCGGATCAGGCCAATCAGGACGAAATCAGCGTGCTGGATGCCACGTTCCGGCAGATGCAGGCGCGGCTGAGCGAGCAGTGGCGCACCCTGACCCGGCAAAGCCAGGACCGCCGCGAACTGGTGGCCAATATTTCTCATGACCTGCGTACGCCACTGGCATCGTTGCACGGCTATCTGGAAGTGCTCTCGGTGAAGGACGCGAGCCTGAGCCCGGAAGAGCGTCGACGCTACCTTGGCGTCGCGCTGGACCAGAGCCGCAAGGTCGGCGGCCTTGCGCAATCGCTGCTGGAACTGGTGCGTCTGGAGCACGGTTTTGTGGTGCCGGTGATCGAGCGCTTTTCGCTGACCGATCTGGTGCAGGACATTTTCCAGAAGTTCGAACTGAGCGCAGAAGCCAAGGCCATTACGCTGACACCTGATTTTGCGACCAGAGTCCCCGGCGTGCACGCGGACCTGGGCTTGATCGAGCGGGTGCTGACTAACTTGCTGGACAACGCGCTGCGTCATACGCCCCGGGGCGGTGAAGTGAAGATCACCCTGGCGCCGCAAGGGCAGTTCGTGGACGTGACGGTGAGTGACAGCGGGCCGGGAATTGCGCCTGAGTTGCGCGACGGTCTGTTTCTGCGGCCATTCAATATCGGCGGCGCGCGCCGTGATGGCGGGTTGGGTCTGCGCATCGTGCATCAGATTTTGCAATTGCATGGGCATCGGGTGGATCTGCTGGACGTCGCGGGGCAGGGTGCGACGTTCCGGTTTGCATTGCCGGTTGATCAGCAGACGGCGGAACAGCGATTGCCTGTTTCCTGATCGGAGATGATCCATCTGTAGGAGCGAATTTATTCGCGAGGCAATGGATCAGACGCAACAGAAGGATTGATCCTGCCGGCGTCTCGCGAATAAATTCGCTCCTACAGTGTTTTCGTTATCCAGAGCATCACGGCAACAACAACCCATGCTCCATCGCGTACTTCACCAGCCCCGCCGGTTTATCCACTTTCAATTTACGCCGAATGCTCAAGCGATGGGTCTCGACCGTGCGCACGCTGATGGCCAGATCCCGGGCGATGGTTTTGTTGTCCAGCCCCTTGGCCAGGCCCACCAGCACCTGTACTTCACGTGGCGTCAGCTCGTTTTCTTCAGTCTTTTTGGACACCAGTTTCAACGTCACTTCGGCGCTGTAGAACGTCCCGCCGGTAGCAATGGCCTCAATGGCGGCGACGATTTCCCGTGACGGCGCGTTCTTCAGCACATAGCCACTGGCGCCGGCGCGGATCGACGTGGCGACGTACTCCTGATTGTCGTACATGCTCAGGATCAGAATCTTGATCGCCGGACAGCGGCTGCGCACGAGTTGGGTCAGCTCCAGGCCGTTCATGTCCTGCAAACCGATGTCCACCAGCAGAATGTCCGGCTTGACCTCTTCGCACAGCTTCAATCCCTGAGCTGCGTTTTCCGCCTCGCCCACCACTTCAAATTGCGGCCGGGCGGAGAGCAGGGCGCGCACGCCGTCGCGCACCAGAGAATGATCGTCAACCAGGGCGATGCGGATCGGTAGGGACTGGCTCATGTTCGCAACGTCATTCCTGGCTGAAAAAGAAGGGTTCAAGCGATGGCTCGAATCGGCATGGTCACGGTCATTTCGCTGCGACCGGGCACCGAAAATAGCGCCAGTTGGCCCTGGAAGTGTTCGACGCGCTCGCGGATATTACGCAAACCGATGCCGCCTTGTATCTCCTGCAATCGGCCGACATCGACTTTAAAGCCCACCCCGTCGTCGCGCACCGACAACTGCACCTGCCGCTGATTGCCATCCAGGTGGATGTAGACGTTTTTGGCGTGGGCGTGGCGTTCGATGTTGGTCAGCGCTTCCTGCAGGATACGGAACAGTGCAACCGGCGCGCCTTCCTGAAGCTTGAGATTGCCCAGGTTGTGCTGGTAATGAATCGACAGGCCGCTTCGCTGTTCGAACTCGGTCACCAACTGGGTGACAGCCGCAGCCAGGCCAAGGGTGTCGAGCAGGGAGGGGCGCAGGTCATGGGAAATGGTGCGGATTTCACCGATGGCGTCGCCCAGCCGGTCGGTGCCCTGACGCAGCGCGTCCATGCCGCGTTCGTTACCGGCTTCCAGTTGCAGGCAGGCCAGCTCGAACTGAAATTTGATCGACACCAACACCTGACTGATGCCGTCGTGCAGTTCCCGGGACAGCCGCGAACGCTCCTCTTCCTGCAGGTTGATGATGCGCTGGTTGAGCAATTGCAATTTGCGGTCGGCCAGCCGGTGCTCGCTGGCATTGAGCGTTACACCGCAGATGAACACCAGCAACACCGCGACCAGTGCCACGGCGCCGATGTCGAACATGGTCGCGTAAATGCCCTGAGCGACTTCCTTGCGCGCCTGCTGGGTCGCGCGTTCGACGTCTTCCAGATAGATGCCGGTGCCAAGCATCCAGCCCCAGCGGTCAAGCATCACCACTCGCGCCAGTTTGCCGGTGACTTGTCCGGTGGAGGGTTTTTCCCAGGCGTAATGCTGAAAGCCGTCGCCGCTTTCTGCGCTGGTCAGCAGCGCGCGGATCACCAGCAGGCCTTGGGGGTCGGTCATGTTCCACAGGTCCTTGCCCACCAACGCGGCTTGGCGCGGGTGCATCAGGTTGCGGCCGTTGCGGTCGTAGACGAAGAAATAACCGTCGATGCCAAAGCTCAGTTTCGACAGTTCTTCGAGGACTTGCTGCTTGGTTTGCTCGTCGTCGCGGCCGCTTTCATAGATCGGGGTGAGGGCGCTCATGGCCATTTCGACGTAGTTTTTCAGCTCCGCGCGTTTGCTCGCCAGAATGCTGTCTTCGATTAACTGCGCCTGCTGCTCGCCCAGACGCTGGTTCTGCACGATGACCAGCGCGCAGATCACCGACACCGCAAGGATCAACGGCAAAATGCCCAGAGCGACAATCTTGTGTTTGAGTTGCATGGAGAGAGGTCCCGCAAGCGCGTGTTGTTTGGGCGGTATTAGACACGTAACGCCGGCTGACGGCGAGGGCGCTGCTTGCCGCAACACATGTAGGAGCGTGGCTTGTCCCGCGATCTGGCGCGAAGCGGCAGCGAATTCGGTGGATAAGTTATTTCAAATAGACCGTGTTGACAGAATTACGGCGGGTTCCCGCCGATCGCGGGACAAGCCACGCTCCTACAGATGAGTTTGCCGCTGCGTAGTACTACGCAGTCACTACCGTAGTAATACCAATTTCTCTTGCTGACAGCAGCGCGGATAGTGGCGACGCTCCGTTACCGCGGGGACAACAATAACAATTACGCCACGAGCCAACAGGCTTGGGCAGGAGACCCACAATGACCCGACTGACCAAACACCTGGGTTGGTTCGCCGTCGCTGCCCTCGGGGCATGCGCCTTGGGTGTCGTCGCGCTGCGCCGCGGCGAAGCCATTAACGCGCTCTGGATTGTCGTCGCCGCCGTCGCGATTTATCTGGTTGCGTACCGCTATTACAGCCTGTTCATCGCCAACCACGTCATGCAGCTTGATCCGACTCGGGCCACCCCGGCGGTCGTCAACAATGACGGTCTGGATTACGTTCCGACCAACAAACACATTCTCTTCGGTCACCACTTCGCCGCCATCGCGGGCGCTGGCCCTCTGGTCGGCCCGGTGCTGGCCGCGCAAATGGGTTATTTGCCCGGCACGCTCTGGCTGATCGCCGGTGTGGTGCTTGCAGGCGCGGTGCAGGATTTCATGATCCTGTTCCTCTCAACCCGCCGCAACGGTCGCTCCCTGGGCGACATGGTGCGTGAGGAAATGGGCCGCATCCCCGGCACCATCGCCTTGTTCGGCTGCTTTCTGATCATGATCATCATCCTTGCGGTGCTGGCGCTGATCGTGGTCAAGGCCCTGGCCGAGAGCCCTTGGGGCATGTTCACGGTCATGGCGACCATCCCGATCGCGATGTTCATGGGCGTGTACATGCGCTACATCCGTCCAGGCCGTATTGGTGAAATCTCCATCGTCGGCGTGGTGTTGCTGCTGGGTTCGATCTGGTTGGGCGGGCAAATCGCTGCAAGTCCTGCCTGGGCGCCAATGTTCACCTTCACCGGCGTGCAGATCACCTGGATGCTCGTGGGTTATGGCTTCGTCGCCGCCATGCTGCCGGTCTGGCTGCTGCTGGCGCCTCGTGACTACCTTTCTACGTTCTTGAAGATCGGCACCATCGTTGCCCTGGCAATCGGCATCCTGATCCTTGCGCCTGAATTGAGAATGCCTGCGCTGACCCAATTCACCGACGGCACTGGCCCGGTGTGGAAGGGCGCGCTGTTCCCGTTCCTGTTTATCACCATCGCTTGCGGCGCAGTTTCCGGCTTCCACGCGCTGATCTCGTCGGGCACCACGCCCAAGTTGCTGGACAACGAAAAGAACGCCCGTTACATCGGTTACGGCGGCATGTTGATGGAATCGTTCGTCGCCATCATGGCCATGGTTGCGGCCTCGGTGATCGATCCGGGCGTCTACTTCGCCATGAACAGCCCGGCTGCCGTGGTCGGCGGTGACGTAGTGACGGTTGCGCAGACCATCTCCAGTTGGGGCTTTGCCATCACGCCGGAAACCCTGACCGCTGTGGCCAAGGATATCGGGGAAAACACCGTGCTGGCTCGTGCCGGTGGTGCCCCAACATTGGCGGTCGGTATCGCGCAGATCCTGCACCAGGTGCTGCCGGGCCAGAACACCATGGCGTTCTGGTACCACTTCGCGATCCTGTTTGAAGCGCTGTTTATCCTGACTGCTGTTGACGCAGGCACCCGCGCCGGTCGTTTCATGCTGCAGGACTTGCTCGGCAGTTTCGTCCCGGCTCTCAAGCGCACTGAGTCCTGGACCGCCAACATCATCGGTACCGGTGGCTGCGTCGCGCTTTGGGGTTACTTGCTGTATCAGGGCGTGATCGATCCGCTGGGTGGCATCAACACCTTGTGGCCGCTGTTCGGTATCTCTAATCAGATGCTGGCCGGGATCGCGCTGATGCTGGCGACCGTCGTGCTGATCAAAATGAAGCGCCAGCAGTACGTGTGGGTGACCATCCTGCCGGCCTCTTGGCTGCTGATTTGCACCGTAACTGCAGGCTTCATCAAGCTGTTCGACCCGAGCCCGGCGGTTGGCTTTCTGGCGCTGGCGAAAAAATACAGCACTGCCGCCGATGCCGGTCAGATCATCGCCCCGGCCAAGACGGTCGAGCAGATGCAGCATGTGATCTTCAACGCGTACACCAATGCCACGTTGACCATTCTGTTCCTGTTCGTGGTGCTGAGCATTCTGTTCTACGCGGTCAAGGTTGGTCGCGCAGCGTGGATCAAGAAAGAACGCTCGGACAAGGAATCGCCGTTTCAGCCATTCCCTGAAACCCATTGATCGAGCGGAGCACTGCGTATGTTCAATGACCTGAGCAAGCTGGGCAAATACTTGGGTCAGGCCGCGCGCCTGATGGTGGGTATGCCCGACTACGACAACTACGTTGAACATATGCACAAGACCCACCCGGACAAGCCGGTGATGAGCTACGAGATGTTCTTTCGGGAGCGTCAGGATGCGCGGTATGGCGGGAAGGCTGGGCCTAAGTGTTGTTGATCGATAGATCGGTTTGAACGAAAACGCCACGCTGAGTCGTGGCGTTTTTTTATTTCCGGTCGGCTCACTGTTTACCGTTCGATATTTTATCGATCACTGCGGAAAGTATGTCTTCATTGCCCCAATGGACATATTTGGGATGCCCTGGAGGTACATTTTTAGTCGAACGAAAGGGTTGGTTCGCACGGTCTTCAGAAGATTGTTGTTGAGAATATTGCGCTCCGATACGCTTAAAAGACGCATGAGATGAGGCGAGCGAATACTCACAACATGGTCGAATCCCACGACTGGGCGTTGCAAGACGTTCGCAGTTTTCTGAGCTGCTCCCGATCGCCCACCCCAGCAGGCTATCAAGATAATCGGCTTGTCAGCAGGATAAGCAGTCGGCATAGCGTCGATCAGTGGTTTGATATCTTTCAGGGCCACTTGCGTCGCTGAGCTCATCTTGCCCTCAGTATTCATAAGACTTCCGAAAATACTACCGTGTGTTTCATATGCAACGATCCCCTTATTCCAAATGTTGTCGTGAAACACGACATCGTGATCGCCGGGAAATTCTTCGAAAAGCGTTCTGCCTTTCACTCGCTCTGATGGACCTTTTATCCTCGTCGACCCACGGCCCGGCGCCCTCGACGCTCGTACCGCTGCTTTTGTAGCAATCCCGGAGCCCAACCTCGTCACCGCCGACGCAACCCCTGTCCCTAACGAAACCCACCCCAGAATACCGGCTGCTTTTTCATCTCCTCCGGTAGCTTCCAGTGTCATCGCCGCCACGCCGGTGGCCAACGACACCGCCGCAAACCCTGCTGAGGTAATTGCCATTGCACCGCCAAGCGTCAAGGCGCCCATCCCCCCGGCCCATAACGCAGCGAGGGCAGGTGCAGCAGTGCCGAACGAGGCGACGGTACCGGCGATCGCCAGCGCGGTACCGACACCTGCCACCAGCCATTTCCACCACGCGTGACCATTAGGGTCGATATTGTTGACCGGGTCGCCCGCGCAATAGGCATACGGGTTCAATCCGCCGTCGCCAAAAGGGCTTTCGCTGTCGGGGCTTAAAAAACTCATCAGCACAGGGTCATAAGGACGATAGCTGCCGGGTAGGTACCAGCCAGTCAATTCGTCTTGCCGTTCCTCCGCAAAACCGGGTTGGCCCTGCATCGCATCGCCGCTTCTGAAGCCATGGGGCGAGTAAGTAGCCATGCGCGCAGAATCGTCGACCTCAAGGCGCACCGACCCTTGTGCGTCTGCACCCAGGAGCATGACGCTGGTGGTGGCCTTTACAGTTTCTGCGCGGTTGAGAACGCCCTGATGTACCGCCTCGGAAAGCTTACTGATGGCCAACACCGTACGCCCCGCGCTCAGGTAACCGCGCCATCCCTCGGCGTCTCGCTCGTTGGCAACCGTATCGGCCCGATAAAAAAGCCGCCGCTTTTTACTGTCCAGAATGACTTCGCCCAGTTGGCCGAGCGGGTCGTACCGATATTCAGCGGTTCGAACACCTTCAGTCACACTCACCAGACGATTTTGTGCATCCCATGTCAGCACCCGGCCAAGACCGTCGCGGGTCACATTTCCATGGGCGTCGTAGGAGGGCTCGATCAGTTTTGGCCAACTGGCATGGGTGTGGGTGACTTGTTTTATCTGAGTGGGATCGGCATCGCTGTAGGTGAATACGGCGTCGTCTTGCGTCCCGTCGGTATAAACGCTGACGACCTTCTGGTAGCCGTCTAGGGCATTGAGGGTATACGCCTGACTGCGCAGCACATTGCCGAAAGGGTCGGCACTGGAGTTGGGGCCTTCGGTGGTGTAGGTCAGCAGTCGGCCGCGGGTGTCGTAGGCGTAGGTCTCGTGACTGAGGAGCAAGGCGCCCGATCGCCATATCCGCGATTGCACCTGATCACGTGCCGTATACGTGAGTTCCTGCGACCAGGGTTGATCTGCCTCGGAGGAGGACATCGTGCGGGTGATCTCCCGGCCCAGCGGGTCATAGTCCAGCGTCTGAGTCAAACTGCGGTTTTGTGTGAGGTCACGAGTGACTATTCTTTTTGGCCGGGAAAAGCTGTCGTAAGCAAAGGTGACGGCGAGCGATTCAGTCGATTGACCAACCAGGCGGCCGATGGCGTCGTACTCCAGTGCGTGCACGATTCCCGCGAAATCCGTAACGCTCAATGGCAAACCTCCCAGGGAATAAAGCCATTCGCTGGAATGGGTTTCTCCGTCAACGGTCCACACTTGCGACTCGAGCTTTCCGGCTGGGGAGTAGGTCCAGGCCATCTCGCCTAAATCTCCGGTCGCTGTCAGCAGCTGGGCATCACGCGCTGTGTAGGTGAATTCGGACTGCCCGGTGCCGTCGTTAATCCCGGTCACCTGATTGTTCAGGAGCTTCTGATACTGGTACTCGATTGAATCGCCCCGCGCAGTGGTACTCGAAACGGGGGGGATTTGTCCTGCTGTATACAGCTCAAGCTGTTGCCTGCCGCCGACCTCAATGCTGCGGTCGCGCCCCAGCCCGTCATAGGTCTTCCTGCCAAGGGCAAATTTGGTGCCTTGCGGTGTCACCACGTCCACGGACTCACGATGGTCGTCGTCACTGTGAGCGGCATACGACCAGTTCACGACTGTGTTGTCAGGCAGGGTTTTACTGCTGACCCGCCCCTGCAAGTCGTAAAGGGTGCGAGTGATGATGGGGTCCGCCAGCGGCACGATGTCGGATTGAGTGATCACCCGGTTCAGCCCGTCTCGTGAAACATCCTGCGCGAACGTCAGACCGCCGTTAGGGTGCAGATGCTCGGACCTTATGACACTGCCCCATTGGTTCAAAAACGTGACGACTTCCAGGCTCTTGCTGTTATCGATGCTCTGAGTCCACTGCCGGCCCTTGAGCGTGACGGGGTCATAAAGGCTGTATTGCGTGGTGCCATCGGGACGGTAAGTGATGGAGCGATTACCCCAGCCGTCGTACTCGTAGCGGGTTGTAAGGCTGATTGGCTCGGCCTGCATCGGCAGCCAGTCCTGAGAGGTTTCCTGCTCGACCTGTCCCAAGGCGTTGTAACCAGTGCTGAGGATTTCCCGGAAGGTGCCCGGCGCGTTATCCAGGTCCTCGACCTCGATGCGCAGCGTGCGCCCGTCGCCATCCAGATGCAGGCGCTTGCGCACGCCGCGAACATCGGTTTCTTCGACCTCTACATTGAGCGCCCGGGTGCTTCCCGTTAATTGGTAACGGCAGGTCATGGTCACGGTGAAATCGGTATCGGGCGCGATTGTTTTACTGACAATGCGGCCCAGCACATCGTGTGTGTACTGCTCGACGACGCCATCATGATCCTGCTCCATCACCGTCAGGCCGGTGAGCACAGAACGAGCGGAGACCTCGATGGCGGTGTTCTCTTCATCGTTCTCAAAGCCGGTAACCGTCGTACGCATGATCAGTTGGTTGTCCGCCAGCTCATAGCGATAGCCGGTAGTGGTGCTGATGCCGTTGAGGGTCGACACGCTGGTCAAGGGCCGCCCGTGATGCTCACCGCCATCCTGAATGAAGGTTTGAGTCGTGGAGCCAATCATCGCGAGGCCCGTCGGCGTGGATTCGCCCATGAGCTCTTCTGCAACCACCACATGTGCGGCAAAGCCAGGGATCCGCGAGGGCAGTAATGCATAACGATAGGTCGTGACCAACGTAGCGGCCCCGCCCGTGGTGCCATCCTGCAGTAAGGCAGGCTGAACTTTGTACTCACGCGTCCAGCGGGTGAAGCCCAACGGATCGGCGGGACACTCGGGGCCTGTGTAGTCGGCGGGGTAATACTCGCGCGTCTCGACGATGCCGCTTGTGTCACGGAAGTAAAGAATATTGCCAGCCTCGTCGTAACGCGTTTCGGTCTGTTCCTGTCGCGGCGGCTGTGAAGGCTGGGCTGTGTCCGCGTACTCGGTGGTCACTTTCCAGGGCAGCTGGCACCAAGGCGGTTGTGCTCGCCACGGCTGGATGGGGTCTTCGTCATACTCGGTGAACACGCTGGTGGATTTGCCCTGGTATGAGGTGATGTGTGCTGTCTGAAGGTGGAAACGGTTCCATGTCTGTACCACAGAGCCTCGATCCAAGCCGTTTTCGTCGAACAACATTTCCCTGACGCTATAGGAATAGGCGTTTGTTGCTTGATAGAGGTTGTCTCTACCGTCTTCCCAACCTCCCGGTAATTCGGCGCCCCTGCCGAGGAAATTACGATCGCCGACCCATTCGTATCGTTTGGTCAGAAAGGGCAGGTCGTCGTTGGCAATGTGGCGCCAGGTGGTCACGCGCGGCAAAAACGCCAGTGGTGCGCCCGGCGGCAGCCTATGACCATTGGCTCCGGATGCATATAGCACGGTGTCGAGGCTACCAAGTGGATGTTGTATTTGGTTGGGGAAAAGCAGTCCGTCGATCTCGTCGTAGCCAAATACCCAACGACTTTGCTCTTCATCGGGCAGGACTACTTGCGTTAAACGATCGTCCGCGACGGTGATTCTGATGGTGGTTCCCTGATTTGACTCCGGATTGGACTGCAGTTGTATTTCGGTCGCCGACACCGGGCGGATCGTCAGTAAGGTTCTGCTTTCGTCTCTCACCTCCCAAAGTCTTGAGACATTGACGACGCCTGACGGACGCCACTCAAGGAACACACACCGGCCTTCGGGTGAGCAGATCTGTTCAGGCTTGGCGACGCCGGTTTGTTCCTGCATTCGCAGAATCTCGATAACGCCTGACTTGTACTCGATGTGGAAGTCCGCCCCTCGACAGACCACCCGGAAGCTCAGCAACTTGCGGTCGAAAAACACCAGCTCACCTCCGTCGGTAAAGTCGGACTGGTCCATATCGATGGCGTATTGAGCGCCATCCGACAGACGTAACGCTTTCCGGCCCCGGTCCAGTTCCGATAACGTGAGGCTCCAGCCCCGACCAAATCCCTGGCTGGTGGCCGATGCCAGAGAACTGAACGCTAGACTCGCCGAGACTATCGGGCCAGCAAGGTCATTACCGGTAGAAATCGGCAGCTCCAACGCTAGGGTGAACTGGCCGGTGCGGGCGTCCACTCCCGTGCTTACATGGCTGAAGAAGTTGCCCGCTTGGGAATAGAGGCCGTTGCCGTTTTGCAGGCGGGTTAGGTCGAAGGCTTGGGTTTCAGACATGTCAGGGCCAGCTCCTGTATCTTCGTTGTAGGTATTTATTCGAAGGGTTAATCAGTTAAGTAAATGGTATTTCCATCTCCAGATCTGAAACGAATAATGCTCTCGTTGCCGTAGTTGTCTATTGTCGTAGCTTGGCCGTCGCCACCCCAAGCGGTGGCCGTGCATTCTTTTATTTCGTAAACCCGAATCAATGATGCACGCCCCAAACTCCATCCCTGATTGACTTCGATGTCAGCATATACCCAGGAAAACTGGGAATGGACATGCCTCACAGTTGTATTTCCTGGAGGGGGTGCACACAGGAAGTAGCCTTTTCTAGAGGCAGGCTTATATCGGGCGTACACCTCCCCCCATACTACCATTGTGTAAGTAATTCTCCTGATCTGATAGTTGTGGTCTGTGAGATAGTATTCATACAAGTCGACGTCGAGATATTCGGCGCTTGAATAATCAGTACGTGTCAATGTGAAATCCGAGGCTGAATAGTTTCGAGGTGGCACAGGATTAATAGTCAACGAGCTGTTAAATGCTCCACCGTCCGCTCCGCCACCGGGAGCGGCATCGCTGCTACATGTGTGAATGACACCACCGATGGGTGACGGCAAGCTAGCGCCGATGCGCATGGCATTGACGTTTTTGGTCGATAAGTAAAGAAAGAACGTCTGGTCCTGAATGGTGTCCTCTTCAGAGGGCGATGGCGACACGCGAGTAAAAGGGGTAGTAGTGATCGAGTAGTTTGTTGAAGGTGTCGGTATTACGGATAATTCGTCTTCGTTAATTGTTTCTAGGTGGTCAATTTTTATGGTTGAAGACTTCGCGCTTTCGGGATAGTAGTCAAATTCCGCAGATCGATAGAGTCTGACCTCCGTATTAATGAGGCGTGTGCGGGTATAATATTCCACGAGATTAATATTCTTTAGGTCGGCCTCAGGTATCTCAACCAGTTCATTGTTGGCGTCGCGCGCCGCAATAACGATCTGTACAGGCACCTGTTGGTGGCCGTTGCGGAAAACATGAGCGAGAGTGTTGTCGGTGGTACGGCCCAGGTACATAACCTGGAACTTACTCAAATGGGTCCATTGAGCACGAATTTTAGATTCGACCAGTGGATGTGTTTTCTTCTTCATAATATTTGCTCCCTTGTTTGTTTTGATTTGACTAACTAGCGTCTGATATTTCCAGGTTGGTTCGGCCTTCCAGGCCCGTCGGGAGTTTGAACTTTATCTTGAAAAGATGGGGGTTGCCTTGATAATCCACGGCCGTGATCGTGCAGGGACCATTTTGGGTGTTGGCGCTTTCGCTGTGATAGGGAATGAATAAAGAGCCTTGCAGCAGTACAACAATTTTGTCTGAGTTTGGCGAACTGACGTTATCAGCGCGTTCATTCGCTACGAAATAGTCGCCCGTCACAATGGCGGGGTTGTGTTTAAAATTAGCTTCCTTTGGCCCGGCAAAAGCGACGTAGGAAGCTTTGGTTTCGTCAGGGGCTTTATCTTGCCATTGAATCATTCCGGATGGAGACATTGTCGCGGAGTACAGCTTCACTCCGAACGGAAAAATAACCCACTCGTATATGAATATCCCTGAACTTTCGCTGCCCGATATTAATGTCCGGTTGATAGAGTAATCGGCAGGCGCTGAATATTGAGGAATGGGGACGGCTACTAACGTGATATCTGTGACAAATTCAAAATTGGTTTCATAAACCTCGCCGGAACCTTTGGTGATTTGTGCCCAGAGTTGTTTGGTTGTGCCCCCCGATGCTGAGGTCATGGCGTAGAATTTTCTTTCAAGCAGCGGATTGGCTTGGTAGTCATTGTCGGATGACGATGTTGCACTCTTTGCCACTGCGTGCAAGTCGAGGGGTGGGGAAGTAATCGATGCGTAATAGTCGTATTCATTTTTTTCAGTCGATACCCACCAATTTCCTGTGGAAGCCTCTGTTTCCAGAGCAATAAAGGCGCCCGCAGCATTCCTTTCCACGACGCGGAGGCTTTCGAGTTCATCTTCCGTTATTTCTTTTGATTCTCGCGCCTTTACGGTTATGGTGATTTCTACCTGCTGTTTATCATTGGCGTATTGATGATCGCTGGCCGAAGTCAGCTGGATGCGAAAATCGGTAAGCCAGTTTGTTGGGAATGGGTCTAAGGGGTCTGGTATTTGTCTGAAAAATAAGTTTTTGTACAGTTTTGTCAGCCATTTCATAGCGTCTTCCCTGTGCCTCGTCAATCGTCCGTGATGGCAGCATGAATATTGAAAATTCAAACCTTGTATTTAGACTAGCCGCGGAATGCATCAATTTCAGGCATCGTTTAGTTTTTTTCAAAGTAAGGAGCCAGACGCTTATCGCGAAGTAGGCCACTGATTCAGTATCGCTACTAGCGTGATCGCTCCGACGCTTTCTGGGACTGCAGTGGCGGCGTGTTGGGCTAGAATCGCAGCCGCTTTTCACTTAATTACCTGCCGGACCTCGTACCGGACAATGGACCGACCCTGGACCCCGCCTTGAACGCACCCTTGATTACCCAGCTCAGCCGCGACAGCATCACCGCGACGCGGGCAACCCACGCGACGCCTGATCCAGCGCGGGTGATCGATATCCCATGCGCGGACGCGTTTTCGATCATCGTGCAGCTGGAAGATTTCGCCGATCACCGGCTATGGCGGGGGCGGCGTCTTAGCTACAGCGGCGGGTATCAGCAGGGCAGTGTCTCGCTGCCGTTCATGGGAGACGAGTTACGCTGCCAGCATCGTTCGGCCTACGACAACCTTCGCGTGAACATCCCCCGGCAGACGCTGGACCAGCTGCAGGCCGAGAATGGCGGGGCGAAGGTCGATATGTTCCGCTACGAGCAAGGGGGCAGCCAAGATCCGGTGCTCTATCACCTGGCGCAGGCACTGCTGCCTGCGCTGCAGCGTCCGGATATGGCCAACCGTTTGTTTATCGATCACGTGCTGTTGGCGATGTTCGGCCACGCGCTGCAGCACTATGGTCGGGTTCGGCCAGCGTCGGGCAAGCCTTGTGCCAGCCTCACGCCTGTTCAATTGCGTCTGGCTCAGGAACTGATAGCCAGCCAGTTAGGCAACGACCTGTCGGTGGAGCGCATCGCTCAGGAGTGCTCACTCTCGCGCAGTCACTTTTCCCGAGCGTTCAAACAAGCCACCGGCGTTGCGCCGCACACCTGGTTGCTGCACATGCGTGTCGAGCGGGCCAAGGGCATGTTGCTGGAACAGCCCGTCATCCCGATGGCGCGCATCGCGCAGGAGTGCGGTTTTGCGGACCAACCTCATCTCACCCGAGTGTTTTCCCGTCTTGTCGGCCAAACGCCCAGCGTCTGGCGCAGCCGCCAGCAACGGCTGGTGTTCCTGCCTGTCTGAAGCGCTGTGTGGACGGTCGGCATTGATGTTTGCGGCACTGCCCGTCCAGTGAAGTCCAGTTTTAAGAAGTTAACCGTTGCGACAACTTTTGATGACGCACTAGAGCATTCTTCGCAATTAACGTGGGAACGCGGCTTGTTTGCAACTCACCAAATTGAAGTAGCGCTGTTCCGGTTCACGCCAGGCGAGCTGTCGTCTTAATGCCCTCATTCGAAAAACTACCCCAACAGATAATATCGAGTGGCGTGGTTAGCTGATTAGATACCCGTTCGAAATAGACGACTCTCCCCAATGACGAATGCCATTTGTGAGCGAACGATCCGTGGGCGCTGCCGGTGACGGCAGGCAATACGAACCCCCAAAAGGACAGCGTGAATAAAATGATAAATCTGGGTCAGACCCGTGTTTGCCTCGAGCAAAGGGAATTATTCAAGGACGGCGCGGCGTTGCGTGTGGGTGCTCGTGCGTTCGATATCCTCCACTTGCTGATCCGCTGTCAGGGACGCTTGGTCACCAAGGACGAAATACTGCACTGCGTCTGGCCGCAGACAGTGGTCGAAGAGAACAACCTGCAGGTTCATATCTCGGCGCTGCGCAAAGCGCTCGGCGACGATCGTGATCTGATCCGCACTATTGCCGGGCGGGGCTACGTGCTGCTGGGGGCTGGCGCGGCGCAAACGGAAGTCAGGTCGCAGCACCCCTCGTTCGAAGAGCCGTCACGGCCCGAGCCGACGCTGCCCGGCAGCGTGCCGTTGGTAGGGCGGGAGGTCTTGTTCAATGAAGTCTGTCAGGCCCTCAGTGTCTGCGCGCTCGTCACATTGACCGGGCCGGGCGGGGTAGGCAAAACCGCGCTCGCCATCGAGGTCGCCCAGTGTTTCGCGAGCACTCGGTCTGCGGCGGTGTATTTCGTGTCGCTGGCGGAGTTGAACGGCTCCCTCCTTTTAATGGACGCCATGGCCAGCGCCCTGGGCATCGACTGCACCCACACCGATCCCACCCCGCAGAGCCTGATGAGCCGTCTCGCCGGCCATACCTGTCTGATCGTTCTGGACAACTGCGAGCACATGATTGAAGCGGTGGCCACTCTGGTCGAAGGGCTGATGCATCAGTGCCCAGGCCTGACAGTGCTGGCCACCAGTCGCGAGCCGCTGCGCATTGCCCATGAGCGCAGTGTGCGCGTTGCGGCGCTGGACGTGCCCGAAGTCGGCGCGGATCGTCAGGCGATATTGAGCTCGGCGTCAGTGCAGTTGCTGTCGATGCACATGCGCGAGCTGGACGGCACATTTGCACATCGGCATCTGTGCCCTGACGCTGATTCGAGACTGGACACCCAGAGCGTCGAGCTGATGGGCGAGGTCTGCCGGCGACTGGAAGGCGTGCCTCTGGCGCTGCAAATGGCCGCAGCCCGCGCCTGCGGATTGGGCCTGTTTGAGCTGATCGCAAGCCTGGATGAACACCTGCATTTGCTCAGCTCCGGTTTGCGCACCGCGCCTTCGCGTCACCAGACGCTGCAGGCGTCTCTGATCTGGAGCCTGCGTCTGCTCGACGACGATGAGTTGGCGGTGCTTGAACGCCTCAGCCAAGTGCAGGGCCGTTTCACCCTGGACCTTGCCTGCGACGCCGTTCAGGACCGCAAAATCCCGCGCTCCCGGGTGCTTGACTGCATCATCGGGCTGGCGCTTAAATCCCTGCTCAACGTCACCGCCCAAGGGCCGTTCCGGTTCTACGCCGTACCTGATTCGACGCGGGCGTTCATCAAATGCGCCCTTCAGGGCGCAGGGCAGATCCCTCTCGATCACAGCGATGCGCCGGTTGCCCAACGACGTGCCTCAGCGCTGTCGATCGCAACGCTACAAACCGGGACTTCTGGACCAATCGGGCCTGACGGTTATCATGCGCGACATCAGAGGATGCTGGCGGCCAGCCGGTAGCACGCCCAACGGAAGCCTTTATGAGTGCGACACCGATTGTTTACGTCGTGGATGACGATGCAGCCATGCGGGTGGCGCTGGGGCGACTGCTCAGTTCGGCGGACATGGAATCCCAGGCGTTCGCCACCGCCGAGGAGTTTTTGCAGAGCGATTTCGCCGAACAGCCGACCTGCCTGCTGCTGGACGTCAATCTCAGTGTCGGCAATGGCTTTGATCTGCAGAGCGAACTGCTGCGTCGCGGGCATGGCTTTCCGATTATCTTCATGACCGGTTTCGGCACCATTCCCATGTCAGTTCGGGCCATCAAAGCCGGCGCTCATGAATTCCTGACCAAACCCTTCGAGCCCGATACCCTCATTGATCTGGTGCGTCAGGCGTTGCAGCAGGACGCGTGCAACTGGGCGGACCGGGCAGTGACGTCCAGCGTTCGCCAGCGCTTCAACAGCCTGACGCCGCGGGAGCGCGAAGTACTGGCGTTGCTGATTACAGGCAAGATGAATAAACAAATAGCCCTTGAACTGGGTACTAGTGAAGTCACTGCAAAAGTGCATAAACGGCACGTAATGACAAAGATGAACGCCCGTACGGTTATCGAACTTCTGAAGATGCGCGAGCGTTTAGGCGTGTTGTCAGATTAATCGGGAGCACAATTATCCATGTGCTCTTAAAACTTGTTGAAATGTCGTCCGACATCCTCTTTTCCCCAACTATCACTGCCACAAACTTCGGCCTATGATCGTCATCGTTACTGTCGATGACAGTGCACATCGAAATTTTTATCCAGCGTTTCCCCACGGATTTTTGCGCCGTTGTGTCGTCGGCCTCGCCTTAAAAAGGCGCCGTGGGATGCACTCAAGGGCTTTCATGAGCAGCATCGTCAACGTAACTCCTGTTTCAGGACGCGCCGCTGCAGGTCTGGATAGCCGGTGGCTGGACAGCCTCGTCTGGGAGTTTCTGTATCTGGATGGAGAGCTGGGCCACTACCGCGTCCGACGCCCCGACACAGATGAGGCGTGGCGGATCGTGCGGCCTGCGGCGCTCGCGGGCGCCAGCGCGTTGCATCGGCTTGAACACGAGTATTCGCTGGCAGGCTCGCTGCTTCCCGGCTGGTCATTGCAGCCGCTGGCGTTGCTGCAATCACGCGACGGCTTGTTGCTGGTTTTGAACGACCCCGCAGGCACTTCGCTACATCAGCAACCAGATGGCGGCCACACGCTCGAGGACTTTCTGTCACTGGCCGAGGGCGCCGCTGCCGCGCTGGCTCATGCCCATGACGCACAGCTGCTGCACCGCGATATCAAGCCGTGCAATCTGGTCCGGGGTGCGGATGGCGTGGTACGCCTGACCGGTTTCGGCTTGAGTATCGGACTGGCGCAGGGCGATCCGGCCAGCGACTGCGACTCGATCTGCGGGTCGCTGGCGTACATGTCCCCCGAGCAGGCACGCCGGGTCGAGCGGCAGGCCGATGAGCGCAGCGACCTGTATGCCTTGGGCATGACCTTTTACGAGTGGTTGACCGGGCAACTGCCGTTTGAAGCTGCGGATGCGGTGGAGTGGGTGTATTGCCACGTCGCACGTCAGCCGCCACTGCTCAGTCAGTTTCGTGGCGATATTCCCGCGCCACTGGCCCGCCTGGTGCTCAAGCTCATCGCCAAGAATCCCGCAGACCGCTATCAGACAGCCCACGGGCTGGCGGCGGATCTGCGTCATTGCCTGACGCAATGGCGGCGGTTTCAGGACATTCCGGATTTCGTCCCTGACCAGCGCAACGCCGGTGTTCGCGCTGCGCCGCGTTCGCTGGTCGGTGCCGATTCCCAGGGGCTTCTGCCGCTTGCGGGCGGACAATTAATTTCAGCCTCGCGGGCTTCGATCAGCATTCCAGGCGGCCAGGACACGCTTGACCTGGTGTCTGTAATGAAAGCCAATCAGGCGCTGTGCGAAGAAATGCTGCTGGACCGCCTGATCGAGATTCTGCTGACCAACACTATCCTGCACGCCGGTGCGCAACGGGCCTTGTTGTTGCTGGTGAAGGATGGGGCACCTTTCATCAGCGCCACCGGGCAGAGCCAGGAGGGCGCAATTGTCATCACGCTGGCAAGCGTCGCGCCGGGGAAAAACGATTTGCCGTTGTCGATCCTTTATCGAGTGATGCGCACCCGCCAGCGCCTGGTGTTCGATGATGTGGGCAACGATCCGTATTTTTCCGCCGACCAATACCTGCTGCGTCACCAGGTGCGCTCGGTGTTGTGTCTGCCGCTGATCAAGCAAGGGCAGGTGATCGGCGTGTTGTACCTGGAAAACAATTTGGCGTCGGGTGTGTTCACCACCAGTCGTACCACGGTGCTGGAGTTGCTGGCGGGGCAGGCGGCGATTTCTTTGGAGACCGCGCGGTTATATGCCGAACTGGTGGAAGAAAACGCCCGTCGCAAGGACACGGAAACCGCACTTCGCAATGCCCGCGCAGAACTTGAGCGGGTGTCCAAGGCCACAGTCATGGGCGAGCTGGCGGCCTCGATTGCCCATGAGATCAACCAGCCATTGGCGTCCGTCGTATCCAATGCGGCGGCCAGCCTGCGGTGGCTCAATCGCGAAACGCCGGCGGTCGAAGAAGCGATGTCCGGGTTGCGCGACATCCTCGACAACGGCAGGCGCGCGGGGGAAATCGTCAGCGCATTGCAATCGCTGGCCCGGCAGGCGCCGCAGAATCGTCAGCGGGTGCAGATCAACGATGTCATCCGGCATGTGGTGGCGTTGACCACCAACGAGGTCGAGCAACAGCGGGTCTTGCTGACCACCCACCTGACCCGGTCGCCGCTGCGGGTGTACGCCTCATGCGTGCAGCTGCAGCAAGTGGTGCTGAACCTGATTCTCAATGCACTGGACGCCATGAGCGGCGGCGACCACGTGCTGCGCAGGTTGTCGATCACCAGTGAAGTGGTGGGCGAGGCATACATCGTGGTCAGTGTCGAAGACAGCGGCACCGGCGTTGCGCCAGAGCACATGGACAAGTTGTTCAATGCCTTCTTCAGCACCAAGGACAAAGGCATGGGTATGGGGCTGGCAATCTGCCGCTCGATCATCGAAGCCCATCTCGGACGTTTGTATGTCATGCCTGCGCGATACGGCGGCACGACGTTTGTGTTTGTACTGCCGGTTGGCGCTGCCGGGGGTTGAGATCTCTATCGGCGTCGAATCCAGATTTCAGCGCGCCCAAGTGCGCTCCCACGGGTTTTGTGCCAGGCCGAAACATCAGCAGCGCCTCAGATTCATTGTGGGAGCGAACCTGTTCGCGAAGGCTGGTTTCCAGACGCAAAGATGTGGCGGATGTCCGGGCCTCTTCGCGGACAGGTCCGCTCCCACCAAGTTTTGCGTCAGGCCGAAACATCAGCAGCGCCTCAGATTCACTGTGGGAGCGAACCTGTTCGCGAATGCTGGTTTCCAGACGCAGGGATGTGGCGAATGTACGGGCCTCTTGGCGGACAGGTCCACTCCCACGGGTTTTGTGCCAGGCCGAAACATCAGCAGTGCCTCAGATTCACTGTGGGAGCGAACCTGTTCGCGAAGGCTGGTTTCCAGACGCAGGGATGTGGCGGATGTACGGGCCTCTTCGCGGACAGGTCCGCTCCCACGGGTTTTGTGCCAGGCCGAAACATCAGCAGCGCCTCAGATTCAATGTGGGAGCGAACCTGTTCGCGAATGCTGGTTTCCAGACGCAGGGATGTGGCGAATGTACGGGCCTCTTCGCGGACAGGTCCACTCCCACGGGTTTTGTGCCAGGCCGAAACATCAGCAGCGCGTCAGATTCATTGTGGGAGCGAACCTGTTCGCGAAGGTTGGTTTCCAGACGCAAAGATGTGGCGGATGTACGGGCCTCTTCGCGGACAGGTCCGCTCCCACGGGTTTTGCGTCAGGCCGAAACATCAGCAGCGCCTCAGATGCACTGTGGGAGCGAACCTGTTCGCAAAGGCTGGTTTCCAGACGCAGGGATGTGGCGGATGTACGGGCCTCTTCGCGGACAGGTTCGCTCCCACGGGTTTTGCGGACGGGCTCTTTCAATTCCAATGCTGGTTAATTCGGCCACTTCGACGCCATCAGCCGCTCACAGTAATCGGCCTTTTTGAAGCGGCGGTCACAAAATCGCAGTACGTCGGCGTTGATCGTGCCGTGGGTGCTTTGCGGGCGGTGGGTCTGGCCTCGGGCGAGGGTGTCGAGCAACTTGCTCTTGAACCCCGGCTCGCGCGGAAATGCCTCAAGAATCAGCCCCAACGCCTGTGGCCCCAGTGCCAGGCAATGAGTGCCCAGCAGATCGGTTTCGACGCCCGCTGCCAATAGCGCGGTGATGCCAGGTTTGTGCTCCGGGATGCCCGGCGTGGTGTGCAGCGCAACCGCATCCCAGACTTGCACCATGTCTTCACCGCACCGACCATAACCCCGCAAAAACTGCACCGCAGCGTCGGCGCTGTCGACCTCAAAGCGCTGCTGCGAGCGACGGTACAGCGCGGTCACTCCCACCCGCAAAAACAGCGCGCTGACGTACAGCAAGTCGGGATCAAAGCGCACGTCCCGGCCTTGACCAATAAGCGATGCAAATAAAAACGCGCGCGACGCCGCGTCGAACAGCAGCCGAGACTGGCTGTCGCGCATCAGTTCGGTCGCCGCGCGGGCCATCGCGCTGTCGGGGATCCGCACGCCTGCAACGTATCGGGTGTTCACATGCATCCCTCGCAGCGAACGAGCACATCGTCGGATTGCAACATAGACCGGCACAGGCATCCCGTCCTTGGCTGCGGCCTGAAATGTTCTGAAGTTCACGCCACCCACTCAGCGTCACACGTCGTATCTCCCCGGATTTACGAGGCATAACCTGCATTCAGAACGTTTAATGCGGCAAAAAGGACTTTAAGGCCCGGCCATTTCAGAATTGCCCTGCGACTACAACCGCCAAGCAGGAGAGTCTGGAATGAACGCAATCAACTCATCACTGACGCGCGAGGCTCGCTCGCTGACCACCGCCTGTGCCGCCCATCTTGCGCAGCCTCAGCCGTATTCGCATCGATTTGCCCTTCATCAGCCCGAGCCTTCATCAGATCGGGTGGCGCTTTCGCCGTGGCAGGAGCGACGGGCTAAGGAGCTGATGCACAGCCACATGGATCAGGGTTTGTCGATCGCTCGAATTGCCAGCGAATGCTCGCTGTCGCGCAGCCATTTTTCCCGTGCGTTCAAGAAAAACACCGGCGTCTCGCCTCGGGACTGGTTTCTGCGGCTGCGTCTGGACAAGGCCAAGGGCCTGCTGACGGGTTCTGATCTCACGATTTCGCAGATCAGCCTGGATTGCGGATTTGCCGATCAATCGCATTTCACCCGGGTGTTCACCCGCATGCTGGGCGTCACGCCGTTTACCTGGCGTCGTTCGGCGTCCGCCACGCCGATGCGCCGAGCGGGCTGATTACCCGCTGACGCAGAGCAGTGAGCGGGACCGTGGTGATCACTCCCATCAGTGATGTGTCATTGGTTCTGGCAACAATGCGCAGTGGACAGCACATTCGTTCAAGTCGCAGGATGACTCGCTGTGTTTAGCTGGCACGGCAAATTGCCTTCCAGGCTTTCCTCATCGCTGATCCCGGAACCGATCCATGAACCGAAATGACCTGCGCCGCGTCGACATGAACCTGCTGGTGATCTTCGAAGCCCTGATGTTCGAACGAAACCTGACCCGCGTCGCAGAAAAACTGTTTATGGGCCAGCCCGCGATCAGTGCGGCGCTTGGGCGGTTGCGTGATCTGTTCGATGACCCGCTGCTGTTGCGCAACGGTCGCGCGATGGAACCGACGGCTCGGGCCCTGGCGATTCTCAAGGAACTACAGCCTGCGCTGGACACCATCTCCGGTGCGGTAAGCCGAGCCAAGGAGTTCGACCCGGCCACCAGTTGTGATGTGTTCCGCATTGGCCTGTCGGACGATGCAGAATTTGGTCTGTTCCCGCCGCTGCTGTCTCAGCTGCGCGAGGAGGCCCCGGGCATCATCGTCGTGGTGCGCCGGGCAAATTTCCTGTTGATGCCGGCGTTGTTGGCGTCCGGGGAAATCTCCGTGGGCATCAGTTACACCACCGATTTGCCGGCCAATTCCAAGCGCAAGAAACTGCGTGATATCGGCGTCAAAGTGCTGCGTGGCGACAAACGCCCCGGCGAACTGACGCTGGATGATTACTGCGCTCGGCCCCACACGATGGTGTCGTTTTCGGGGGACCTGAGCGGCAACATCGACATTGATCTTGCCAAGGTCGGACGGGCAAGAAGGGTGGTGGTGGCGGTGCCGCAGTTCAGTGGATTGCGGCAGTTGCTGGCCGGTACTGAGCTGATCGCCACCGTGCCTGATTATGCGGCGTGCGCACTGGTTGAAGGCTGCGCCTTGCGAGCCGAAGATCCGCCATTTCCTATCGAGCCTGCCGAGTTGTCGATGGTCTGGAGCGGCGTCCACGACAACGACCCGGCCGAGCGCTGGTTGCGTTCGCGCATCACCCAATTCATGTCCCAGGAAAGCCGGCCAATGCCGTGAGGATGTGATCGCTCCTGCTCGATTTCAGCGATCAGCGCGATCACCTGTTGGAGCCGAGCTTGCTCGCGAAGCTGGCACCTCGAAACGTCAGACACACCGTGTCGTCAGCTTCGCGGGCAAGCCTCGCTCCAACAGGTATTCAGCAGCAATAAAAAATCTTCCACAGCAGAGCACGCCCGTTCAATAACTCGTCCACCCGCCACGTCATTATCGAGACCACTGCTTGCCGCGATGCATCCCCGGCAAGCATTTCTTGAATGTGTTGGTGTGCAATGACTGACTCGATCCTCGACCACAATGCCCAGGACATCGGTCTGCTGTTTCTCAGAACCAGTGGCGCGTTGTTTCTGCTGTGCGTACACGGCCTGCCCAAGCTGCTGGATTTCCACGCGCAACTGGCGATGATCGAAGACCCTTTCCATCTCGGCGCTCAGCTGACTTTGTGCCTGTCGATCTTCGCCGAAGTGCTGTGCCCGCTATTGATCCTGATCGGCGTACTGGCGCGTTTGGCGTGCCTGCCTATCCTCTTTCTGTTGCTGGTGGCGCTGCTCGCGGTTCACCCCGAATGGACGGTGCAAGAGGGGCAGTTCGGTTGGTTGCTGCTGATCATATTCACCAGCGTGCTGATCGCCGGGCCCGGTCGGTTGGCGCTCAATGCCCGTTTTGCAGGAGCACTCCGTTATGCCTGATTCCATTACCCGAGAAGTGGACGTGATGCCCGCCTCGCGCCTGTCGGCCGACGAGATCGTCACCCTGGTGGTCAAGCATCGGGTCAAGTCAGGCATGGAGGCGCAGTACGAAGCCTGGTTGCGGCGCACCGTCGCGATGGCCGCCACTTATCCCGGTCATTTGGGCGTGGATGTCATTCGTGGCAAATCCGGCGGGCTGCACATGTTCACCTGTGTCCTGCGTTACTGTTCAACCGAGGTCATGCAGACCTGGCTTGATTCCGAGCAGCGCCGCCAGCTGGTTGCAGAGGCCGCGCCGATGCTGGCCGATGGCGACGTCACAGAGATCGAACGTCACAACGAATTCTGGTTTGTCCCCAGCACCGATGCGCCGCCCCCGCCGCGCTGGAAGCAGGCCGTGGTGACCTTCTTCGTCATCTGCCCACTGACGCTGATGATACCGCTGCTGTGGCAGCCGATCTTCGCCCTGCACGTAGTGTTCACCAATTACATCCTCAGCACTGCGCTGGTCACCGCGACCATTGTCTTGCTGGTGGTTTACCTGCTGATGCCGTTCGCCACCCGACTCGCCGCGCCATGGCTCAACGGCAAAACTGCCAGCGCGGCGCCCGGTGCGGACCATGAAGGATAACGACGCTGATCTTGCCCGCCGCCAGTTCGTGGCCAAGGGCTCGCTGCTCGGCGCAGCGGCTGCGGTCTTCTCTTCCTTGCCGTTTTCCGGTTACGCCAGCGCCTCTCAAACTTCTCAATCCTCTGCTCAAGGAACTGCGATGAACGTCGATCTGATCCTCTTCAACGGAAACTTTCATACCGTTGATCAAGAAAAACCCACCGCCAGCGCGGTCGCTATTTCCGCCGGGAAATTCGTCGCCGTCGGCAGCGACGCCGAAGTAATGGCGATGCGCGGCAGTGCCACGCAAATCATCGACATGCACAAGCGCACGGTGATTCCGGGGCTCAACGACTCACACTTGCACCTGATCCGTGGCGGTCTCAATTACAACCTCGAACTGCGCTGGGAAGGTGTGCCGTCGCTGGCCGATGCGCTGCGCATGCTCAAAGCCCAGGCTGACCGCACACCGACGCCGCAATGGGTGCGTGTGGTCGGTGGCTGGAACGAATTCCAGTTTGCCGAAAAGCGCATGCCGACCCTGGAAGAGCTCAACCAAGCCGCGCCCGACACTCCGGTGTTCGTACTGCACTTGTACGACCGCGCGCTGCTCAATCGCGCCGCGCTGCGAGTGGCCGGCTACACCCGTGACACGCCAAACCCGCCAGGCGGTGAGATCGTCCGTGATAGCAACGGCGACCCGACCGGCATGTTGGTGGCCAAGCCCAACGCGATGATTCTGTACTCGACGCTGGCCAAGGGGCCGAAGCTGCCGCTGGAGTATCAGGTTAACTCCACCCGCCAGTTCATGCGCGAGCTGAACCGTCTGGGCGTCACCAGTGCCATCGATGCCGGTGGCGGTTTCCAGAATTATCCCGACGATTACGCCGTGATCGAAGAGCTGGCCAAGGCCAAACAATTGAGCGTGCGGATCGCCTACAACCTGTTCACTCAGAAGCCCAAAGAAGAACTCACTGACTTCAAGAACTGGACCAGCACCGTGACCCTGCACCAGGGCGACGACTTCCTGCGGCACAACGGCGCGGGCGAGATGCTGACCTTCTCGGCGGCCGACTTCGAGGACTTTCTGGAGCCGCGTCCTGACCTGCCGCCGGGCATGGAGCAGGACCTTGAGCCGGTGGTTCGCCATCTGGTCGAGCACCGCTGGCCGTTCCGTTTGCACGCCACTTACGACGAGTCGATCTCGCGCATGCTCGACGTGTTCGAGAAAGTCAACCGTGAAATTCCGTTCAACGGCATCCCGTGGTTCTTCGATCACTGCGAAACCATCACCCCGAAAAACATCGAGCGCGTGAAAGCGCTGGGCGGCGGCATCGCGATTCAGGACCGCATGGCGTTCCAGGGTGAGTATTTCGTCGAGCGTTACGGGGCCAAGGCCGGCGAGCACACGCCACCAATCAAACGCATGCTGGCCGAAGGCGTGCCGGTGGGCGCAGGCACTGACGCCACCCGGGTGTCTAGCTACAACCCGTGGACTTCGCTGTACTGGATGGTCAGCGGTCGTACTGTCGGCGGTCTTGAGCTGTATCCCGAAGGCCTGTCTCGGGCCACCGCGCTTGAGCTGTACACCCGTGGCAGCGCCTGGTTCTCGTCCGAGCAGGGCAAAAAAGGCCAGATCAAAGTCGGGCAACTGGCGGACGTGGTCGCGCTGTCGGCCGACTTCTTCAGCGTTGAGGAAGAGTCGATCAAGTGGATCGAATCGGTGCTGACCGTGGTGGACGGGAAGGTGGTGTACGGCACCGCCGAGTTCGACGACTTGTCGCCACCGACCTTGCCGGTACTGCCGGACTGGTCGCCGGTCGCGATGGTGCCCGGCCACTGGCGCCCGAATGCGCCAATGGCCGCCAGCGTTCACCAGTGCGCCGGGCCTTGCACGGTGCATTCCCACAGCCACGAGCGAGCGCGCATGTCGAGCGTGCCGGTCAGCGATTTCCAGGGTTTCTGGGGCGCGTTCGGCTGTTCCTGTTTCGCGTTCTGATCCGAGCAACCTTGCCTCGCCTGCGATAGCGGCGGGGCGATTGGCCGGTGCAGACCACCGGCTTTCACACGACACCA
Source organism: Pseudomonas rosaeacicularis (assembly GCF_057128745.1). Classification (NCBI taxonomy): domain Bacteria; kingdom Pseudomonadati; phylum Pseudomonadota; class Gammaproteobacteria; order Pseudomonadales; family Pseudomonadaceae; genus Pseudomonas; species Pseudomonas rosaeacicularis. Next base: position 245,947 of record NZ_JBSKHT010000004.1, on the reverse strand, counting down.
TTCTTACCCTCGAAGGAGTCAACCATGAGCACCCCCTACAAGCGTTTGAACAAAGATGACGCCGTTGTTTTGCTGGTCGATCACCAGACCGGATTGATCTCGCTGGTGCAGGATTTCTCGCCCAACGAATTCAAGAACAACGTGCTGGCACTGGCGGACGTGGCCAAGTTTTTTAACCTGCCGACCATCCTCACTACCAGCTTCGACAAAGGTCCCAACGGCCCGCTCGTTCCTGAACTCAAAGAGCTGTTCCCTGACGCGCCGTTCATTCAGCGCCCTGGTCAGATCAACGCCTGGGACAACGCCGATTTCGTCAAGGCGATCAAGGACACCGGCCGCAAGCAAATCATTATTGCCGGTGTGGTGACTGACGTGTGCGTGGCGTTCCCGACGCTGTGTGCGCTGGAAGAAGGTTACGAAGTGTTCGTGGTGACGGATGCGTCCGGCACCTTCAACGAAACCGTTCAGCAAGCGGCCTGGGCACGCATGACCGCTGCTGGCGCGCAACTGACCAACTGGTTCTCGGTGGCCTGCGAGCTGCAAGTGGACTGGCGCAATGACATGGAAGGCCTGGCCAACCTGCTGTCGCCACGCATCCCCAACTACCGCAACCTGATGAACAGCTATTCGGCGCTGACCGCGAAGTAAGCGCCGACGCGCTGATTTTGTAGGAGCCAACGTGTTGGCGACCGGGCTATTGGCGGTGAGTCAGGCACCCCGGCTCGCGAACAAGTTCGCTCCTACAGTTTCATGCGCCGCAACGGTGGCGTCTGACGCGGCTCCTACACCGTTTCGGCGTTTGTGTGGGCGAGGGCTGGGCTTTCGCCGTTGAGCAGCACTTCCTTGGCCATCGCCACCAACGGCCGCAGATTGATTCGATGCCATGCCGCCCAGACTGGCGTGGTGTATTGCATCCACGGCACTTCGCGCAACACCACATTATTCGGCGCACTGGCCCGCAGGTTTTTCTGCAGCATGGCGATGCCCAGGCCTGCTCCCACCAGACGCAACGCCGTCATCGGCTCGGTGACTTCCAGATGAATATCCGGAGAGAAGCCGGCCTTCATGCACGCTGCCACGAACCCTTCTTCATGCGCCGGAACGCGCTGAGTAACCAGCCCGCTGGCCACTGAAATCCATTGCGCGGCCTGCAAATCCTCGGGGCGCAGCACGTCCTTTTTCGCCAGCGGATGATGCTCGGGCATCGCCAGCAGCATCACGTCATCTAACACCAGAGCGCTGTCCAGGTCAGGGTCGTCGCTGGCGGGTGGTTCGCTGACCAACGCAATGTCCAGACTGCGCTGACGCAATCCTTCCAGCTGCTCGGCTGAAGTCTGGCTGTACAGCGCAATGTGTAGATCGTGCCGGGCTGCTCGCAGAATTTTCAACGCATCGGGCAACACCGAAGTGTGCATTGCGTTCTCGATATAGCCGATACACAACCCGCCTTCTTCGCCACGGCCCAGACGTTTGCCCAGTGATTCAAGGCGCTTGGCGTGAGTCAACAGAGCCTTGGTTTCGGCCAGAAAGGTGCGCCCGTCCACCGTCAGGCGAATGCGCTGCTGGGTGCGTTCGAACAGGTTCAGCCCAAGCGACTCTTCCAGCTGAGCGATCTGCCTGCTCAAGGGAGATTGCGAAATGTGCAGCCGTTCGGCCGCGCGTCCAACGTGCTCTTCTTCGGCGACCGCCACGAAATAACGAAGCTGGCGTAGATCGATCATGGAGTTCAGACCTGTCAGGACTCAAGTTTGGCAAATTATGTCTTGGACGGTCTTTTCCGGTCAACTTAACCTTTGGCTCATGTCGATGGCATCACATGCCGATCATTGAATGAATCAAAGAGGACTCACCATGAGCTTGAAAGACAAATTGCCAGGTGTTCTGGGCTTTGGCACCGCACCTTTGGGTAACATGTTTCGCGCCATTCCTGAAGAAGAAGCGCTGGCCACCGTGCACGGCGCGTGGAATGCAGGCGTACGTTATTTCGACACCGCACCTTTCTACGGTTCGGGCCTGTCGGAAATCCGTTTGGGTGAAGCGCTCAAGCATTACGACCGCGACCAGTACGTGTTGAGCTCCAAGGTCGGGCGATTGGTACTGGATGAAGTCGAAGACGTGTCTGCCCGTGACCTGGGTGAGAAAGCCGGTGTGTTCGATCACGGTCGTCCCAACAAACTGGTCAACGATTACAGCGCCGACGCCACGCTGCGCTCCATTGACGACAGCCTCAAGCGCCTGCAGACCGATCGCCTGGACATCGTCTGGGTACACGATATCGCTCAGGACTTTTACGGCGATGAATGGCTGGAATACTTCAACATCGCCCGCAAAGGCGCATTCAAGGTGCTGACCCGTTTGCGCGAAGAGGGCGTGATCCGCGCCTGGGGCCTGGGCGTTAACCGCGTCGAGCCGTGTGAACTGACCCTGGATCTGGAAGAAGCGCAGCCGGATGGTTTCCTGCTGGCGGGGCGTTACACGCTGCTGGACCACGATCGAGCGTTGCAACGCTTGATGGCGTCGGCCCATGCGCAGAATGTCGACATCGTTGTCGGCGGTCCTTACAGCTCGGGGATTCTGGCCGGGGGCGAACACTTCGAATACCAGAAAGCCAAGCCTGCGATTGTCGCCAAGGTCGAGGCCATGCGCCAGATCGCGCAACGATTCAACGTTGACCTCAAAGCCGCTGCGCTGCAGTTTTCACTGGCCAATCCGGCAGTCGCTGCCGTCATTCCAGGATCGAGCCGTCCGGGTCGTATCGAGCAGGACGTGGCGGCGTTGACCCAACGCATCCCCGCCGAGTTCTGGCAGGCGTTGGTCGCCGCCGGGCTGATTTCGCCGGTTGCGCCGTTGCCTGCGCACTGATCACTAGCCTCTGCGTTGGCACTTGGTTTCGATGGCCTCATGCCAACCCGGTGGCGTATCGTGCTTGTCCCGTGTGGTGTCCAACCGTGGCCGCGCTCCGGTGGCGACGTAATGCATAACCCGGCGATTTCATCGCCTTTGAATCACCTCTTTTCTGGAGAATTTCCATGGCAACTGCTTCTGCTTCTTTGAGTCTGCCGGTGTCCGCGGACAAGGTCTGGCAATTGGTGGGCGGCTTCTTGTCGCTACCGGATTGGCTGCCATTCATTACCAGCAGTGAACCGGCCGAAGGCGGACGTATTCGCAAACTCACCGCCGAGGACGGCGCATCGATCACCGAGCGTCTGGAAACCTTCGACAATCAGGCGCGTACCTACAGCTACTCAATCACCGAGGGGCCGTTCCCGGTTACCGATTACGTGGCGACGCTGCAGGTGGCCGCTGTTGGCGATAACCAGACGCAAGTCACCTGGTCCGGGCGTTTCACCCCTGATGGCATTACCGATGCCGAGGCGTCTGCCTTGTTTCAGGGCATCTACGATGGAGGTCTTGAAGCGCTGAAAGCGAATTTCTAAAGCGATATTGAGCGTCGGGATGAACGATCCCGCTTTTGTTGGAGAGGCTTGTCCGCGAAGCTGGGAGTGCGGTGTGTCAGGTAAATCGCGTCGTAAGCTTCGCGGGCAAGCCTCGCTCCAACAGTTGGTCTTCAACAATAACCGCACACCCGTACAACACCCGGCATGGCATTTGCGGCTAACGTAGGAAGATCCTTCGCACGAGTGCTTCCCATGCAGCTGAAAACACCCGGGCCTGCCCGAATCTTGAGCCGACAAGGCAGCTTCTGGGTGGCGGCCGCTGTTGTCGTGCACACGTTGTGGACCAGCGCCGCACCCGCCATGACCTATCCGCTTTACGCACGTGAATGGCAACTGACGCCCACCGTCACCACGATGATTTTCGCGGTGTTCCCCATCGTTGTGGTCCTGACCTTAATCCTGCTGGGAGACTTGTCGGATTACATCGGCCGGCGCAGCGCGATGCTATTGGGAATGCTGGCATCGCTGATTGGCGTGCTGCTGTTTGCCTTGGCGCCCAGCGTCATCTGGCTGCTGGTGGGACGTGCGTTCATGGGGATTGGCGTCGGGTTGTCGGCGGGCCCGTCTGCGGCAGCGGTGGTCGAATTCAGCGCGCCGGGCAAAGCCAAACAGGCCGGCTCCATCACCACCGCGTCCCAAGCGCTGGGGCTGGCGGCGGCACTGATCATCAGCGGTGGGTTGATTCAATACGCGCCGTTTCCTACGCGGTTGAGCTTCTGGCTGCTGGCCGTGGTGCTGCTGGCGATTCTGGTCGGGGTCTGGCACTTGCCGCGCCATACCAAAGCCGAAAGCAGCAAGCGCTGGCAACTGCGTCTGCCCAATGTGCATAAGCCGTTGCGCCGGATGTTTCTGGTATCGGTGACGGCGGTGCTCAGCGCCTATTCAGTCGGGGCGACGATGCTGTCGCTGGGCTCGCAGATTGCCACGACCTGATCGGCTCCAGCAACGCGCTGGTCAACGGCAGCGCGATTTCCTTGTTTGCGGTTGCGGTCGGTGTGACCGGGATCGTTGCCCGCCGTTTCACTCCCAATCTGTCAATCATTCTCGGCGGCGGATTTGCCATCGGCGGCATGCTGCTGCTGATCCTGGCCACCTCCACTCACGCGTTATCGGTGTTCCTGCTTTCCAGCGCCAGCAGTGGTGCGGGCTACAGCTTGCTGTTCATGGGCGGGCTTAATGCCATCAATGCCCACGCACCAATGCATCACCGCGCAGGCACGCTGTCGGCGCTGTTTCTGGTGGCGTACCTGATGCAGGGCGTGGTCGCGATGTTGCTGGGGAGGGCGGCCACCGCGTGGGGGCTGGACATGGCGATCGATGTCGGCTGCGTGGCGTTGGCGTTATTGAGCCTGGGGGCGATTTTGCTGGTGTTTTTTGTGCCCAAGACCGAGGTGCCGCAACCCCTGTGATGCTTTGGTCGACGCCCTGTAGGAGCGAACTTGTTCGCGAGGCGCCCTGACTGACACACCCAGCTAGCCGCCTCGCCAACACGTTGGCTTCTACAGAGGCGCCGTCTGCCTTTTAAAATTTCCGAAACGGCCTGTAATACAATACGATTGCTGAGCACGTTGCCGATCATGATGATTCGCCGCGTTCGCTTCACGCGACGGCCACTGGCCGTTGCAGCAATGAAATGTACAGGTCTTAGGGAATCCAACATGAAGGTACAACGCCAGGCGTCTTCCTTGCGGCATCAGGTGCAGGATGCACTGCGCAACGAAATCATCTCCGGCCGTTTCAAACCGGGCGATCGACTGGTGGAGCAGCAGCTCTACACCGCGCTGGACGTCAGCCGCACTTCACTGCGCGAGGCACTGCGCCAGCTGGAAGCCGAGGGCCTGGTTGAACAGGTTCCCCATCGTGGGGCTTACGTGGCATCGGTGGATGCCAAAGATGCGATTCAGATTTACGACGTGCGCGGCGCCCTGGAAGTGCTCGCCGTGCGCAACTTCGTGCGCTATGCCAGTGACGAAGACGTGGCAGAGCTGGCCGAGGTTTTCGACGAATTCGAACAGCAATCGCGCACATCGAAAGTCGATGGCACGACGTTGCTGGACATCAAACGGCGCTTTTATAACGTGCTGCTGGACATTGATCAGAGCCGCGTAGTAGGTGGCATGCTGGAGCAACTGAATAACCGCGTGAGCCTGCTGCGCGCGCTGTCGCTGGGGCGTGAGGGTCGGATGGTTCACACCTTGGCCGAATTGAAAGAAATCGTGCGCATGATCAAGCTGCGCGATGAAGCCGGGGCCTGTGCCGCAGCGCTGCTCCACGTCGAAAACGCCTCGAAAAATGTGTTGGAGTTGTTGGCGTTGAACGACGTACACGCCACGCAGTAGCGGCATGACCGATCACTGTAGGCGCGAACTTGTTCGCGAAGCGTCCGGCCTGACGCTCCGCTTAAACCGCCTCGCCAACAAGTTGGCTCCTACAGGTTCTGCGAATCGCCGGGCATTCTGCGCCACTCTGTAGGCGCGAACTTGTTCGCGAAGCGTCTGGCCTGACACACCGCTTAAACCGCTTCGCCAACAAGTTGGCTCCTACGGGTTCTGCGATCGCCGGGCATTCTGCGCCACTCTGTAGGAGCGAACTTGTTCGCGAAGCGTCTGGCCTGACGCACCGCTTAAACCGCCTCGCCAACAAGTTGGCTCCTGCAGGTTCTGCGATCGCCGGGCATTCTGCGCAACTCTGTAGGCGCGAACTTGTTCGCGAAGCGTCTGGCCTGACACACCGCTTAAACCGCTTCGCCAACATGTTGGCTCCTACAGGGCTATTTCAGCGCAACGCTGAGTAAGCCGTCGGCGTCAGGAACTGGTTTTCGATGCGCTGAACGATGATCGCCTCGGCTTCGCTGGCGGCACGTTTGGCGATCCATTCCGCGTCGCTCTGGAAGGCGTTCCACTTGGTTTCTCGGTCAGCCAGGCTGTCCCACTTCACCAGATACGTCAGCGTCTGGTTGCTGTCGCCGGTGAGCGACGTCCAGAAGCCGATCTGCTCGATCCCGTATTTTTCGAAAAACCCCAATGTGGTCGTAGTGAAGCGCTCGTGCAGGGCAGGCAGGCGGCCCGGTGCGCAGTGGTAAATGCGTAACTCAACGATCATGTTCAGCCCCTCAAGTGATTACCGGTCGAGAAATAGGCAAAGTAGCCTATTGACCGATTGTATGACAGTCCTATAGTTTTGTTGCAACTGCTGACGCGTACCGGGCAGAAAAAAGTCGTTCGGTGTCGTCGTTTACCCGCTCAAGAAAAACAATAGGGCACGAATATGAATCAACCACAACGGATCGGCTTCATCGGCCTTGGCATGATGGGCGTGCCGATGACCACCTGCCTGAACAAAGCCGGTTTTCAGTTGTTCCTCGCTGACGCCGATTCAGCGCGCTTGCAAGATATTGAAACCACCCTCGGCGCGACCGCGCTCACAGCAGAAAATGCCCAGTCCCTCGACGTCCTGATCACCATGCTGCCCAACTCCAGCATCGTCGAAAGCGTCTTGCTGGGCGCGGACGGCAAGTCCGGCTGGGCTGCATCGCTGTCAGCGCAAGCCGTGGTGATCGACATGAGCTCCTCCGAACCTGCACGCTCCCGCCAATTGGGGCAAAAACTCAACGACCTAGGTCTGGCTTATCTGGACGCGCCAGTGTCCGGCGGTGTCAAACGCGCGGTCGATGGCAGCCTGGCAATTCTGGTCGGTGGCGACCCGGCGATCATGGCGCGTTGTCAGGCGGTACTTGAGGCCATGGGCAAAAACATCCTGCACATCGGCGAAGCTGGTTCCGGTCATGCGGCCAAGGCGCTGAACAATTTTGTGTCCGCTGCGGGCCTGATGGCGACGGTTGAAGCCCTGCATGTCGCCAAGCGTTTCGGCATTGATCCCGGCGTCATGGTCGATGTGCTCAACGCCTCCAGCGGCGGCAGCAACACATCACTGAACAAGGCCAAGCAATTCATGCTCAGCGGCACCTTCGGCTCCGGGTTTTCCATGCAGCTGATGAACAAGGACTTGAAAATCGCCAAGGGCCTGGCCGACGGTCTGGATTACCCGCTGACCTTCGGCCAGCGCGCGATCAAGGTCTGGGACGAGGTGGCGCAGGATTCCACGCCCACCACCGACCACACCGAGATGTACCGGATGCTGGCCAAAGAAGGCGAGTAACTCTCAGCCACGTCTCGATTTTCAACGGAGCACATCACATGTCCCGTGCAGCCAGTTTCTACATCGACGGACAATGGGTCCAGCCACACGCACCGGCCTGGTTTGACGTCATCGATCCTGCCACCGAAACCGTGATCGACCGCCTGGCCCTGGGCGATGCAACAGACGTCGATCGCGCCGTTGCTGCGGCGCGCAAAGCCTTGCCGGCGTACGCGCAAACCAGCGTCCAGCAACGCATCGACCTGCTGCGCCGAATCATCTCGATCTACGAGCGCCGGCAGGAAGAGTTCGCCCAGGCCATGCGCCTGGAAATGGGCTCGCCGATCAGCGCATCACGCAATTTCCAGGTGCCGCGGGGTTGGCTGCATCTGAATCAGCTCATTGAAGTGCTGAAACGTTTCGAATTCGAACAGCGCCAGGGCAGCACGGTATTGCGCTACGAGCCGGTAGGCGTGTGCGGCCTGATCACTCCGTGGAACTGGCCGATCAATCAGATCGTGGTCAAGGTCGGTCCAGCACTGGCGGCGGGTTGCACCATGGTCCTCAAACCCAGCGAATACTCGCCGCTCAGCAGTCTGTTGTTCGCCGAAGTGCTGGACGAGGCGGGTGTGCCCGCCGGCGTATTCAATCTGGTCAGTGGCGATGGCCCGGGTGTCGGCGCTGCGCTGTCGGCGCATCCAGACATCGACATGGTCTCGTTCACCGGCTCCACCCGAGCCGGCGTGCAAGTGGCCAAATCCGCCGCCGACACGGTCAAGCGCGTGGCCCAGGAGTTGGGCGGCAAGTCGGCCAATATTTTGCTGGATGATGTCAATCTGCAGGATGCGGTCACCCGTGGCGTCGCCGCGAGTTTCACCAACAGTGGCCAGTCATGCTCGATCCCGACACGGATGTTGATCCCGCGCAGCCTGATGAGCGATGCCGTGCAGATCGCCAGGCAAGCGGCCGAGGCATTCAAGGTCGGCGCCACTGATGACGAATCGACCCAGCTTGGGCCGCTGGTCAATCGTGCGCAGTTTCGTCGGGTGCAGGCGTTGATCCAGCAGGGCATCGACGAGGGCGCAGAACTGGTGACCGGTGGCGTTGGCATGCCCGAAGGCCTGAGCCGGGGTTACTTCGTTAAACCCACCGTCTTCGCCAACGTCACACCGACGATGAGCATCGCCCAGGAAGAAATCTTCGGCCCGGTGCTGTCGATGATCCCCTACGACAGCGAAGCCGAAGCGATTCAGATCGCCAACGGCACGCACTACGGCCTGGCGGCTTACGTGCAATCGGCCGATCAGCAGCGTGCGCGCAATGTCGCCCGCGCGTTGCAGGCCGGCAGTGTGCATCTGAATTACCCGCCCGCTGATTTCGCCGCGCCGTTCGGTGGCTACAAGCGCTCAGGCAACGGGCGGGAGTGGGGCGAGTTCGGGCTGCGCGAGTATCTGGAAGTGAAATCCATGGTGGGGTATGGGGACTGACAACCGCCTGTAACACCGCCTGCTGCACAAAAAAATTTGCTGGTTTTGACTGTATGACAATCAGTCGATCTTACGAAAAGTGGAGATGAAGATGGACGACAACGAACGCTTCAATCAGGGCTTCAACAATCGCAAGGAAGTGCTTGGCGACCGCCACGTAGAAAAATCCTGGGCGGCGGCGGATGACTTCAACCGCCCGATGCAAAAACTGGTGACCGAAGTCTGCTGGGGTGAAATCTGGGGCGACGCCACATTGCCGTTCAAGACCCGCAGCATCATCAACCTGGCGATGCTCACCGCCCTCAGCCAGCACCATGAATTGGGCGTGCATGTGCGCGGCGCCTTGCGCAATGGCGTCACCAAAGACGAAATCCGCGCGGTGCTGATGCAGGCCTCGGTCTATTGCGGCGTGCCGTTGGGGCTGGCGGCCTTCCGGGTCGCGTCCGACGCCATCAAGGCCTACGAAGCAGAAGTCGCCGCAGGCTGATAGCCCCAACACACACCGACACGCTTGCCGTCCAACAATAATTATAAGGAACCGTCATGAGCACCATTGCCCAGGCCAGACCACTGGCCGAGACCGATCAGTCGATCGAGAAGAAAAGAAGAAACGCGATCAAGGGCGCATTCTTCTCCGAATACATCGATATGTTCGACATCTACCTGCCGGTCGTCGTGCTGTCCCCGGTGTTGTTCTTCTTCCAGCCTGCCCAGCTGTCTCCGGGCATGGCGGCGATTCTCGCCTCACTGGTGTTCATCACCACGCTGCTGGGGCGGCCCATCGGCGCACTGTTGTTCGGCATGATCGCCGACAAGACCGGGCGGCGCATGGCGTCTATTTATTCGGTGTCGGGGTTCGGTGTGGTGACGCTGCTGATCGCCTTGCTGCCCGGCTACGAAACCATTGGCATCGCGTCGTACTGGGCACTGGTGATCCTGCGCTTCGTCGACGGGATTTTCCTCGGCGGCGGCTACACCGGCGCCATGCCGTTGGCTATCGAATATTCGAAAAAGCATCAGCGCGGCTTCGTCGGCGGGCTGATCATCGCCGGGTTCCCGTTGGCGTACGTCAGCATCAACCTGGTGGCGATGCTGATGTTCATGCTGTTCCCGCTGGCAGGGCCCGATTCGCCTTATGTGCAGTGGGGCTGGCGGATTCCCTTCGTGATCGGCGCGCTGCTGGCCGGTGTGTTGGCGCTGTATTACGTGTACGCCGTTTCGGAATCGGAAATATGGGAAGAAGACGCCGAAAAAAAACCACGGGAAAAACTTCCGCTCACCGACCTGCTCAAAGGCAAAAGCGGTCGTAACCTGCTGCAAGTGCTGTTGATGATGACCGGCTTCTGGCTGACACAAAACATCATCACCATCTTCCTGCCCACCGGTTTGTTGGTGAACATCTTGCACCTGTCGGGGTTGCAAGTGACCGGCACGCTGCTGGTCTGCTACTCGGTGCTGTTCTTCACCTACATCGCTTCCGGAATGATCGGCCAGAAAATCGGACGTCGGCGTTTCTTCCTCATTCTTGGGCCAGTCATCGCCACGGTGGGCGCGGGCGTGATGTACGTGCTGGCCAACGTGCCGGGGCTGTCGCTGCCGGTGATCATGACCCTGGTGTGCCTGATGTCGGTGTTGGTGACTTCGCCGTGGGGCGTGATCGTGACCTACATCAACGAGCGCTTTGTGACTGACGTGCGCGCCACCGGGTTCGGTGTCGGCTTCAGCCTGTCGGTGATCATTCCTTCGTTCTACGCGTTTTATATGGCCTGGCTGGGGCAGATCATCCCGTTCAGCGTGACCCCGGCAGTGTTGCTGGTGGTGGGCGGCGTGATCGCGACCATCGGCGCATACATGGGCCCGGAAACCAAAGACGTGGATTTCTGATGCGCGATCTTTATTGCGTGCTGCACACAGGAGAACAGGTGTGACTAACAAAACCATTGGCTTCATCGGCCTGGGCAACATGGGCGGACGCATGACTCGCTGTCTGGTGGATGCCGGCCTCAACGTGATCGGTTACGACACCGACGCGCAGCGGGTGAAGACCGCAGGTGCCCAGGTGGCCGAGTCCATCGCCACGGTGGCGGCCGAGTCCGGCGTGATTCTGTTGTCATTGCCCGACAGCAAGGTGGTCGAGGCGGTGGTGGAGGGCGCCGAAGGCTTGCTGCGTCATTGCCGTGAAGGCCAGATCGTTGTCGATTTGAGCACCGCAGCGGCCAGTTCAACCGTGCGTTTGCACGGCCTGTTCGCCGAGCGCGGGGTGCAGTACCTCGATGCCGGTATTTCTGGCGGCGCTGCAGCGGCTGAAAAGGGTGCGCTGACGCTGATGGTCGGGGGTGATGAAGCGACGGTCACGGCGTTGGAATGGGTGTTTGCGCCCATTGCCAGCAAGGTTTTTCGCATGGGCGACAGCGGCGCCGGACACACCACCAAGACGCTTAATAATTTCCTTAACGCGGTGAGCCTGGCAGCCACGGCCGAGGTCATGGTCGCGGGCAAGAAAGCCGGGCTGGATCTGCACCAATTGCTCGACGTACTCAACAGCAGCAGCGGGGTGAATTTCGCCACACAGAAGCGCTTTCCGTTCATCGTCGATGGCGATTATCTGGAAGGCGGCCTGACCGGCAAGCTGATGAACAAAGACGTGGTGTTGTACATCGACCGCCTGCGTGAACTTGGCGTCGCCTCGCTCAATGCTTCCGGCCCATTGGCGAGCTTCGGCTTGCAGGTGGCGCTGGGTTATGGCGACCAGATCAGCAACAAAGTCGTGGACGCCATCGGCGATATGTCGGGCGGCGTACGGCTCCACGAACCCTATTCAGGAGACAGCAAATGAAGGTTATTCACGGCAGTGTTGAAGGTGCAATTTCCGAGCAGCGCGGCGCGACGTTCAGCGGCGTGGTGTGGGCCGACCCAGTGATGCCGACCACCGACGGCGTGACCATTAACAACGTGTCATTCAACCCTGGCGCACGCACGTTCTGGCATTTTCATGAGTTCGGCCAGGTGCTGTACGTCACGGCGGGCAGCGGCTGGATCTGTCTGGAAGGCAATGAGCCACAAGTGATTCGTCAGGGCGACACCGTATGGATCGGCCCCAACGAGCGGCATTGGCATGGCGCCAACACTGAAAATTTCATGGTGCACACCGCGACCTCCATTGGCAAAACCGTGTGGCAGGAAGCAGTCGCCGAACACGATTATTTGCGCGCGGTGCGTTGAGCCCGCGACCTGCTGTTTCTGTAGGAGCCAACTTGTTGGTGAGGCGACTGATGCGCGGTATTACGTCTGCCGCCTCGCGAATAAATTCGCTCCTACAGGAAGAAGATATGAGGAATTCCGCATGAGCCTCACCCAAGCACAACAACGCGCCAAAGAGGCGTTGGAACGTAGCAGCCCCTGGAGCCCGGCATGGGACAGCCTGCTGCGGCTCGACCCCGGTTTTGTCGAGGCCTACGCCGGTTTTGCCGCGGTGCCATGGCAGAAGAATCATCTGGAAAACAAGGTCAAGGCCTTCATCGGCATCGCGGCCAGTGCGGCGGCGACGCACCTGTATCAGCCGGGTATTGGGGAGCATCTGCGTATCGCCATCGCTCACGGTGCCACACGCGAAGAGCTGACCGAAGTGCTGGAGTTAATCAGCACCGTCGGCATCCACGCCTCGAACGTCGGCGTGCCGGTGTTGCTGGAGGTACTGGAAGAAGAAGGGCTGCGCGACGGCCCGGAACCGCTGGACGCACGACGTGAAGCGCTGAAAGCCAGCTTCATCGAAAATCGCGGCTACTGGCATTCCTCCTGGGAAGGGCTGCTGGAGCTGGACCCCGAGCTGTTCGACGCCTACGTCGAATTCTCGTCAGTGCCTTGGCGCAGCGGCGTGCTGCCGCCCATGGTCAAGGAGCTGATGTATTGCGCCTTCGACGCCGCCGCCACGCACCTTTACGTGCCAGGCCTGAAGCTGCACATGCGCAACGCCCTCAAGTACGGCGCAACCAAAGAACAACTGATGGAAATGCTCGAAATCGTCAGCGTGATCGGCATTCACGGCGCGCTCGTCGCAGCGCCGATGCTGGAGCAGGCGCTGGGCGAAACGGGCACTCACTCATAAGCAATCGGAGTCGACATGAACAACAATAATCCGACGACCGCCGCACAACCGGACTGGACCAACCCCGAGGTGATCGTCGTGCGCTACGGCACCCGGCAAACCACCAAAAGCGAGTGCTACTACAACTATGGCGCGTACCGGGAACCGGACGCCGAACTCACCATGGATTACTTCTTCTGGATCTTTCGCACTGACGAGCAAGTCATCGTCATCGACACCGGGTTCAGCCCGGAAGCAGCCATCGCGCGCAAGCGTCAACCGGTGGTCAAACCCGCCGATGCACTGGCGCGGTTGGGTATCGACCCGGCCGAGGTCAAGCTGCTGGTGCTGACTCATGCGCACTACGATCACGCCGGTAACCTCGGCTTGTATCCCAATGCCGAGATCGTCATGTCCCGGCGCGAATTCGAGTTTTGGGGCACTGACATGGGCAAGCGCCCGCAGTACGCTCATCAGATCGATCCGCTGGACATCGAACGGATTCAGGCACTGGCCGACGCCGGGCGTATCACCTTTCTCGACGGGCCGCGCAACACGCTGATCCCCGGCATCGAACTGCACGAGCTTGGCGGTCACACGCCGGGGCAACTGGCGCTGGTGGTGGAAATGCCCGAGGGCCCGGTGATCCTGGCGTCCGATGCCGTGCACTACTACGACGAATTCGAGCAGGACCGCCCGTTCGCCGTGCTCGACAGCCTGGCTGACATGTACAAGGGCTACGAGCAGATTCGCGAATGGTTGCAACGGCCTGGTGCGTTGATGATTCCCGGGCATGACCCGGATGTGATGAATCGCTTTGCGCCGGTGGATCGGGCTGATCCTTCGTTTGCTGTGCGCATTGATTCATCGGGAGCCGGGATATGAAGGGCAAGCGCGCGCTGATCACCGGATCGTCCAACGGGCTTGGCCTGGCGATGGCGTCAGGCTTGGCGGCGGCGGGATGTGACGTAATGCTGCACGGGCTTGAATCGCCGGGGTACATGCATAAGACCTGTGGTGATCTGGCTCGGGAGTTCGGTGTTGAAGTCGGCTACGTGCAGGCCGACCTTTCTCAACACGCAGGCGTCGAGGCGATGATGGAGGCGGCAGGCGCGATTGATGTGCTGATCAACAACGCCGTAGTGAGGTACTTCGCGTCGATTGAAGATTTTCCGGCCGAGCGCTGGGATCAGGCGCTGGCGGTGAATCTCACGGCAGCCTTTCATGCGGTGCAGTTGAGCTTGCCCGGCATGCGCGCGCGGGGCTGGGGGCGGATTTTCAACCTGTCTTCGGCGTATGGCTCGCGGGCGATTGCCAACCGCATCGACTACGTCACCACCAAGACCGCATTGCTCGGTTTCACCCGCGCCGTGGCCATCGAAACACAGGGGCAGGGCATCACCTGCAACGCGGTGTGTCCGGGGTCAGTGTTGACGCCGAACATCGAAGGGCGGCTGACCGAACTGATGGCCCGCAAGCAACTGGATCGCCAGACGGCAACGCGCGAGTTTCTGGTGGGCAAGCAGGGCACCGGGCGGTTTGTCGATGCGAGCCATGTCGCCGATTTGATCGTGTTCCTGTGCAGCGATTCCGGAGCGTCTATCACCGGCGCAACCTTGCCGGTGGATGATGGGTGGTTGGCGGGGTGAGACGGATGCTGACTTTCTGTAGGAGCCAACTTGTTGGCGAGGGCCTTAATGCGGTCCATCAGTGAAGCCGCCACGCGAACAAGTTCGCTCCTACAGAGTTCATACGCCGCATCATTCGAGCAAGAGCACACACTTTGTGGGAGCGGACCCGTCCGCGAACACTGTTCGCCAGGCGCTAAAGAGGCCTCGGATGCCCCGTCTTTTCCTGTTCACATTGACAGCTGCAAGCGCAACACAACAACGGAGCCACCATGAAGTCACCCGCTGTCACTCGCCCGCTGTGCGAATTCATTGAGCGCACGACGTGGGCTGATATACCGCCGGCGGTGCGCCATGAAGCCAAGCGCGCGCTGATCAATTATTTCGCCGTGGCGCTGGCCGGTTGCAACGACCCGGACGTGGACAAGGCCGTGACGCTGTTCCAGCGCTTCAACGCTGGCGGCTCGGCCCATGTCATTGGGTGTACAGGCGCCACAGACATGCTCAACGCCGCGTCGCTCAACGCCATGAGCGCCAACGTATTCGACTTCGACGACACCCACATCCCGACCATCATTCACCCCACGGCTCCGGTGGCTGCCGCGTTGTTCGCCTTGGCCGAAACTCAACCCATGACCGGCGAACAACTGCTGCTGGCGTTCGTGCTGGGGGTCGAGGTTGAGTGCCGTCTGGGCATGGCCATCTCGCCTGAACACTATCGACGCGGCTGGCACATCACCTCGACCTGCGGCGTGTTCGGCGCCGCAGCGGCGGTCGGCAAAGCGCTGAAACTGGATGCTCAAGAGCTGGCGTGGGCGATGGGCAATGCCAGCGCGCAAGCCTGCGGTCTGGTGGAAACCCTGGGCAGCGCTTCAAAAAGCCTCGGTGTCGGTAACGCAGCGCGCAACGGCCTGCTGTCTGCGTTACTGGCTCAAGACGGTTTCAGCGGCCCCGAATACCCGCTTGAGGGCGAGCGCGGATTTCTCAACGTCATGGGCGAAAGCCCGAACTATGCCGACATCATCGAAGGGCTGGGCGAACGCTGGGCGTTGAACGCCAACACCTACAAACCTTATTCGTGCGGCGTGGTACTCAACCCGGTGATCCAAGCTTGCCTTGAGTTGTCGCGGGACCGCCGCTGGACGCTGGAGGACATCACCCGTATTGAACTCACCGGCCATCCGTTGCTGCGACAACGCACCGACCGCCCGAATATTCAGTCCGGACGCGAGTCGCAAGTCAGCGCGCAACATGCCGTTGCCGTGGCGCTGGCAACCGGCAAGGCGGGCCTCGCCGAATTCAGTAACGCAGCCGTAGCCGACCCGCGTTCACGTGCGCTTTACCCCTTGCTGCGCTTTATCGACGACGCCGATTACGCGGTGGAATCAGCGCAGGTCCGGCTGTTTTTCAAGTCCAGCGAAACCCTCACGCACTCCATTGACGTATCGCTGGGCAGTCTGGCGGCGCCGCTTGGCGATCAGTTTCTGGAAAACAAACTGCGCGAGCTTGCCGAATTCGGCGGCTCAGGCTGCGCGCCTGGGCCGCTGATCGAGGCGTTGTGGTCGCTGGAAGGCACTGCCGACGTCAGCAGCGTCATGCGCATGGCCCACGGCTAACATTCAACTCATTCAGGAACCGAGACATGACTGACAAACAACTGGGCTTTATCGGCGTCGGCGTAATGGGCCGTCCCATGGCGCGACGGCTGCTCGAGCAGGGCCATTCGCTGGTGATTTTCGACAAGGATCCGGCTGCCCTGGCCGAGCTTTCCGGCCTGGGTGCGCGGGTTGCCGAGAGTGTGCGGGACGTGGCCGACAGCGCTGAAATCATCTTCACCAGCCTGCCGAGCCCGGCGATTTTCAAGGCCGTGGCGCTGGGTGCTGACGGCATCGTCGACGGCAGCGCGGTGCGGATTCTGGTGGACCTTTCGACGGTGGGTTCCCGCGCCTCGCAGGAAGTCGCGGCGGGGTTGCTCAAGCGCGGCATTGAAACGGTCGACGCGCCGGTCAGTGGTGGTGCGGCGGGAGCCAGCAAAGGCACGCTGGCGCTGATGGTCGCTGGCAAACCCGAAGCGGTGGCCCAGGTGCGCCTGTTGTTCGACGTGTTCGGCAAAGTGTTCATCGTCGGCGAGCAGGCCGGGCAGGGGCAATTGTTGAAGCTGTTGAACAACATGCTTTCGACCACAGCGTTCGCGATCACCTCAGAAGCCTTCGTCGCGGGCGTCAAGGGCGGACTCGATCCCCAAGTGATGATGGACGTGATCAACGCTGGTAGCGGCAAGAATGGCGCCACCCTGGACAAATTTCCCAAGCACGTGCTGCCCGGCACCTTCGACTTCGGCTTTCCGGTGTCCAGCGTGTGCAAGGACATCGGTCTTGCGATCGAAGAATGCCAGGCCCTCGGCGTGCCGATGTGGCTGGGCCAGGCCGCGCGACAATTGTGGACCGTTGCCGCGCAGCAGGATGGCGGTGGACGGGATCTGACTGAGTTGGTGCGAACGGTGGAGGGTTGGTCGCAAGCGAAACCGTCTCTGTAGGAGCCAATGCGTTGGCGATAATCTTGTGGTGAATCAGGTCAACCGCCTCGCGAACAAGTTCGCTCCTACAGGTATGGCGGTTGGCGCTCATGGGGTCATCAGGCATGCCCGGGTCGATTCCAGCAATCGGTAGGATCTGAAAGGCCCTTCGATGCTGATCATCAGCAGTGATTTCTGCGTCAGGCCGACCACGCAATCGATTGCTCGCAGGCGGTCGATGCCGTCGGGTTCTGCTGCGTTGCACAGCCTGTCCAGGGTCAGCTTGCCATCCAGTCGTGCGATGCGCCGGAGCACTTTCTGCTCGTCGGCTTCAAGCAGGCCATAGCTCCATTGCAATGATGCCTGCAACGACTGATGGCGCGGGGCAGTGGTGCGCAGGCCCGCCGCCAGCGATCCAAGATCATCCTGAAGGCTTAGCGCCAATTCAAAAAGCCCGAGGGTCGCCGCACGCGTGGCGGCCATTTCCAGTGCCAGGGGCATCCCTTCGGTTCGGCGGCAAACTTCGCCGATCAGCTCGACGCTTTGATCATCCAGTTGGCTGTCGCAGACGTTGGCGCAGCAGCTGTTCTGCTGACGCGCGTGTCGCATGAACAGCTGCGCGGAGGGGTTGAGCATTATCTGTTCGCGGGTGGCGTCGCGGGCAGGCACGCACAGTGGCGGCACGCGCATGCCACGCTCACCGGCCACGCGCAACGGCTCGCGACTGGTGGCGAGGACTGTGAGCAGGGGGCACTGACGCACCAGCGCATCAACCATTTGGGCGGCCACCGCCACGAGGTGCTCACAGTTATCGAGCACGATCAGATGCGGCGCGTGTTTAAGGTGGGCGATGAGCATAAGTAGCAGCGTGTCATCTTCGCCCCCCTCGACGCCCAGCGCCTGAGCCAGCGCGGCCATGACCTGCTGGGGGTGGGTCAAGTCGGCGAGCGCCACGAATGTCACGGGGGTGTCGCTGCTCTGCGCAAAACGCTGGGCGACGGTGATCGCCAGTACGGTTTTACCAATGCCGCCTGCGCCGGTGAGGGTCAGGATCGAGGTGTCGTTCAGCGCCTGACAGACGTGATCGATCAGGCAGTCGCGACCGATGAGCGTGGTCACGACCGGCAAGTGGCTGATGTGCCTGAGGGCGCGGTGGTGCGGGAGGGGCGGGGAGTCCTGCGCCTCACTTTCGGCCGGGTCGATATCGGGCTTGTCGTTTACCAGCAGATAGCCACGGCCAGCGAGGGTGCGTATCAGGTTGCGGTCTTTGCCCAGCGCCTTGCGCAGCGCAGAAATATGCACCTGCAGGTTGTTCTCGACCACGATGCTGTCGGGCCAGACGTCGGTCAGGATTTGCTCCTTGGTGACCAATGTCCCTTGGTGGCGAATCAGCAGTTGGAGAATGTCAAAGGCGCGCTCGCCAATCGGGACCGCCTGACCTTGCCTGAGCAAAATCCTGCGTTCCAGAAATACTTCGGTTTCGCCCAGCCCTTTCATGTCGTTCACGCTGTCCATAATGACTCCGGCTGCGGTCGCTGGCAGCGTCTGACCCCAGGTCCGAGGCGCCGAGCGGCAAGAGCAGAAGTTTATAGTGGCAGGGAAGGGCATCCGAATGAGGTGAGCGAGGGGAGCGAATCGGCCATCGCGGTGCCGAGGACGGACACAGACAGCGCTGTCCGGGCGATTAGCCGAATTGCTGACGATATTGTGAGGGTGTCAGCCCCAAGCGGTCATCGAACAACACGCGCATGTGCCGCACGCTGCCGAAGCCGCTGCGAAAGGCCACGGTCTTGAGTGGCAGGTCACTGCTTTCCAGCAGTTCTCGCGCCCGATCGATGCGTGCGTTCTGGATGAATTCCATGGGCGTCATGCCTACATCCCGGGCAAACACGCGGGCGAAGTGACGGGCGCTCATGTTCGCAAGACACGCCATGCCTTCAACGGTAAAAGCCTCATCCAGGTGCGCCAGTACGTGATTCTGCACCCGGGTGACCGGTGAGTCCTCTGCAGACACAGCGGCCATCATCGGGCTGAATTGCGCCTGCCCGCCTTGGCGCTTCATCACCACCAGCAGCACTTTGGCAACGTCCACCGCGACTTTTTTGCCGTGGTCTTGTGCCACCACTGCCAACGCCATGTCAATGCCTGCGGTGACTCCACCCGAGGTCAGCAGGCGCCGGTCGTGGATGTAGATTTGATCGGTGCTGACGCGGGCCTTCGGAAAGCGTTTGCTTAGGCGCTCGATGTAATTCCAGTGGGTGGTGACGTGATGTTCATCGAGCAGCCCGGCCTGACCCAAAATGAACGCGCCAGTGCAGACGGAGCCATATTGAGTGGACTGTCGAGCCGCTTCGCTCAGCCATGACAGAAGGCGCGAGTGGCGAATGTTGTAGGCGCCGGGGCCACCGGGCACCAACAGCAGATCGAAGTTGTGGCGGGCCTCGGCGATGCAGGTGTCGGGCAGCACCTTGACCCCGCTGGAGGCGCGGATGGCAGTGGGTTCAGTGCCGATGGTAGTTATCTGGTAGCCGTCATCCTGACTCAGGTAGCGGTTGGCGATCGAGAAGACTTCGATGGGGCCTGCCATGTCCAGCAGGAGAAAGTCGGGGAACAGTACAATCGCAACGGTTTTCATGACGCTGGCATCGCTGAATACACAATTGGCGACATTATGCCGAGGTTTGAGTGTGAGTGGGGTGATGTATCGGCGGTGTATGCCTATTCGCGGACAAGGCCGCTCCCACGAGTTTTGAGTCAGATCGGGTTTACCAGGCAGTGTTGGAGCGAGGCTTGCCCGCGAAGCTAGCGCCTCGGTCTTACCTGACACTGCGCATCGTCAGCTTCGCGGGCAAGCCTCGCTCCAACAACATTTGATTTAGACCAAAAAATCAGCAGCGGCCCAGATCCAATGTGGGAGCGAACCTGTTCGCGAAGGCGGTGGTTGGGTCGGTGGAGATGCAGCGGATGGACCGGCCTCTTCGCGGACAGGTCCGCTCCCACGGTTGTGTGCCAGGTCAAAAGATCACCAGCACCTCAGATCCATCAATGGGATTTGTAAACGTCGCCGGCAAAATCTAGGCTGTGCAGCACAACAACTCACAGGAGGGACCCCATGACTTGGTCTGCCAAGCAATATTCGACGTTCGAACAAGAGAGGACCCGGCCGGTTCGTGATCTAGTGGCGGCCATCGCTACGTCTGACGTGCAGGTGGCGGTTGATTTGGGCTGTGGCCCCGGTAACTCGACCCAAGTACTGGCCGAGCGTTTCCCACAAGCGAGCGTTACTGGCATGGACAGCTCGGACGATATGCTGGTGAGCGCACGTGAACGCTTGCCCTCCCTCAACTTCGCGTTGGCGGACATTGAGAATTGGAACCCGGATCAGACTTTTGACGTGATCCTCGCTAACGCCTCTCTGCAATGGGTGCCTGATCACGCCACGCTGTACCCGCGCCTGCTGAGCAAGCTCAATCCCGGCGGCAGCCTCGCCGTGCAAACCCCGGACAACATGGAAGAGCCGTCCCATCGACTCGCTCGTGAAGTGGCGGCGCAGGGCCCTTGGGCGAGCAAGATCGGCAGCGTTCGCCATCCGCCGCGCCATAACGCCACCTTCTACTTTGAGCTGCTGCAACCGCTGGCAAGTTCAGTGGATGTCTGGCGCACCACCTACCACCACCCGCTGAAAGGCGGCCATCAGGCAGTGGTTGAATGGTTCAAAGGATCAGCGTTGCGGCCGTATCTGGCGCCGCTCGATGAAGCGCAAAAGGCAGCGTTTCTTGAGCGGTACTTGCAGGCCATCAGCGAAGCTTATCCGGCGCTGTCAGACGGTAGCGTGCTGTTGCCGTTCCCCCGCCTGTTTGTCGTCGCTCGTCGCTGAGGTTGGAAGTTGCGTCGGCTCAGCTCCGGCCTGCAGGAAATCCCGGGCCATTTGCAGGATTTCCTCGGATAACGGACTGCTGCTTGCCAGAGCCTCAGTCCGTCACCGCTTTTTTGCTTTTGCGGAAGTTACGGCGTTTCTCTTCACGTTCGGCCTCGAAGGCTCCGCTAATCTTGCGGTCCAGCATAGTCATGGAGAACGGCCAGGCTTCAGGCGGGATCTTCCAGTTTTCGTCGACAACCTCACCGGTTGGTTTGTAAGTAAGTGTCACGGCCGGCTCCTCGCCAGACGAGCAATATTGCATGCCCCAGGCGCGCAGCAGTAGCAGTATAGGATCAAGCGCCAGGCCTTTTTCGGTGGCGTAGTACTCGTAACGTTCAGGCTTTTCGTTATACAAGCGGCGTTCGATGATGCCGTCCTTTTCCAGGCGCTTTAGCCGGGTGGACAGCAAGTACGAAGAGGCGCCCAGTTGCGCCTGAATATCGTCGAATCGTCGCGTGCCCAGACTCAGCTCGCGCATGATCATCAGGGTCCAGCGGTCGCCCACGGCTGCAAGTGATTTCGCAACCGGGCATACGGTGGAACCCACGTCATCCCAGCCCATTTTCTTGTCCCCTGTTTGCATCGTTGGCTGCTCGCTTTTCCCGTCTTGGGTTGGCGCACGGTGGCAGTTCGGAGTGAAGCGGGAAATATACCTCCTAGACTTCATCTATTGAAGCTTAAGCGTCGGGCTGCCTGCCGGTCTTGGGTTGAGCCCTTCGACGGGCGGAGTGGAGACCCTGAGGCGCATCGCTGCCTCGACGCAATCGTTTGAATTGAATGGAGTTCCTGCTGAAAGTTTTAAGCTTGCGAACTAAGAAAGACTTTCATCCATATTGAACAGCTCGATCGAATGGCTATTTTTAAAATTTTTTCGGGCCAAATTGGTGCAGAAAACTGCGTTTTAAATGTTTGAACTGTACAACTTTTAACGCTTATACCCACGTATGATGCGCGAACAGTGAATAGTGTTTTATTGTACGAATCACAATGGCGGTTGCCATGAATCGAGTCCCGCTGTAGCGCTCGTCGCAACGACACGCCTGCACCGCCGCAGAGGCGTCGAACCCGTGATGGGGATGGGGCTATGCTCAACAGGCTTGATTCGTCGTCTGACTGCACTGATCTGGGCATCACGCTCACATCATCGAAATGGACACTTGGAGCAATCGGTTATGAAAAGGCAATTAATGTGGAGCCTGGCGCTTTCCGTGCTTACGCTCAGTGTGTCGGCCGCCTACGCCGCCGATGATGTGAGCGACTGCAAACCCGTCGCAGAAAATGGATCTGATCATGTAGGTGTCAACCGAACGGCTTCCGACGGCACCGACCACGTGGGCGCCAATAAAGTAGCGTCCGATGGTTCGGATAAAGTCGGAGCGAACCGTGTTGCTTCTGACGGCTCCGATAAAGTCGGCGCTAACCGCGTTGCTTCGGACGGCTCAGATAAAGTTGGCGCTAACCGCGTTGCTTCAGATGGCTCCGATAAAGTTGGCGCTAACCGCGTTGCTTCCGACGGCTCCGATAAGGTTGGCGCTAACCGCGTTGCTTCGGA
>NZ_JBSKHT010000004.1:174254-223157 GCF_057128745.1 Pseudomonas rosaeacicularis | reverse complement strand
GGCTCCGATAAAGTTGGCGCTAACCGCGTTGCTTCCGACGGCTCCGATAAGGTTGGCGCTAACCGCGTTGCTTCGGACGGTTCGGATAAGGTCGGCGCTAACCGCGTTGCTTCAGAGGGCTCCGATAAAGTTGGCGCTAACCGCGTTGCTTCCGACGGCTCCGATAAGGTTGGCGCTAACCGCGTTGCTTCGGACGGTTCGGATAAAGTCGGCGCTAACCGTGTTGCTTCTGACGGCTCCGATAAAGTTGGTGCCAATCGCGTTGCTTCGGACGGCTCGGATAAAGTCGGCGCTAACCGCGTTGCTTCGGATGGTTCGGATAAAGTTGGCGCTAACCGTGTTGCTTCCGATGGCTCCGATAAAGTTGGTGCAAACCGCGTTGCTTCGGATGGTTCGGATAAAGTCGGCGCTAACCGTGTTGCTTCCGATGGCTCCGATAAAGTTGGTGCAAACCGCGTTGCTTCAGATGGGTCCGATAAAGTCGGCGCTAACCGTGTTGCTTCTGACGGCTCCGATAAAGTTGGTGCCAATCGCGTTGCTTCCGATGGCTCGGATAAAGTCGGGGCGAATCGTGTTGCTTCCGATGGCTCCGATAAAGTTGGTGCCAATCGCGTTGCTTCCGATGGCTCCGATAAAGTCGGCGCCAATCGCGTGGCTTCAGATGGCTCCGATAAAGTCGGCGCTAACCGCGTTGCTTCGGACGGCTCGGATAAAGTCGGCGCTAACCGTGTTGCTTCTGACGGCTCAGATAAAGTTGGCGCTAACCGCGTTGCTTCAGATGGCTCCGATAAAGTGGGTGCAAACCGCGTAGCGGCTGATGGTGCCGACCATGTGGGCGCTAATGCCGTCGCTGCCAACGGCGTTGAGCGCGGGTTGGCGTCCGATGGCGCCGACAAGGCGAGCGTCTCTCGTGTGGCCGCCAATAAGTGGGACAGCCTGAACGCCCGCGAGATCGCTGGCGAACTGTGCTACGAATGCCTGACTAAATAACCGCGTGTCCCCGGGTCATGCTGACGACGTTCAGCATGACCCACTTCTTTCCTCCCGCTCGAACCAGACACCCCTCACGCCCGACGCCGATTTTGTAGGAGCTGCCGAGCCGCCGAAGGCTGCGAAGCGGTAGGTCTGACACGCCTCAATCTGATGCCCACCCCGACTGAACTATCAGCCCAAAGCCCGGGTCGGTTTTACATTCCGATCGATCAAACTGCCTGGAGCTAGCGATGAAGCCTTACGTGATCTGCCACATGATGTCGTCCCTGGACGGACACGCGCTGACTGATGGATGGGATCGCCCTTTTAAAAAAGCCGCCGGCGAGCTTTATGAAAAGCTAGCCGAAACATTCGCCTTCGACGCTTGGGTTTGCGGCCGTGTGACGATGCAGGAGGTGGCCCACGACGAGGGATATCCGTCGGGGCTGGCGACCGCACCGATCCCGCGCACGCACCACTTCGTCGACCGCGATGCTGACAAATACGCCGTGTCTATTGACCCTCACGGCAAGGTCGGCTGGAAGAAAAACGAGGCCCTTGGCTCGCACGTGGTGGAAGTGGTTACTGAAGCCGTGGCAGATGACTACCTGGCGTACTTGCAATCGATTGGCGTGTCATACGTTTTTGGCGGCAAGACCGAGCTGGACCTGCCCGCCGTCGTCGACATTCTGGTCGAAGAGTTGGGCATCAAACGCTTGATCGTCGAGGGCGGCCCGCACGTCAGCGGCTCCTTCGTGGCGGCAGGTCTGGTAGACGAAGTCAGCGTGCTGCTATTGCCGCTGATCGATGGTCGCGGCGAGCATCCGGCGTCGTTTGAAGTAGCGCCGAGCGCGTGGAAGCAACCCGAGTACCTGACGCTGCAATCGGCAGAAGTGCAAGACGGTGGTGGGGTATGGCTGCGCTACCTGACCGCAAAGTGATCGCCTGCTGCAAAACCTGAGTCAGGCGCCGATCAGGCCTGCGCCTGGGCCTGTATCGGCTGCAGCAAATCAATCAGCGCATTCAGTGCTGGCGAGCGCTGGCCACGACGCCAAGTCAGCCAGATGTTCAGATAACGGAACGCCTCGCCGAGCGGATAGACGTTGACGTTGCGACTGCCCGGCATGCTTTCGAGCATGCTGCGCGGCACCATCGCGACACCGGCCCCTGCGGTCACGCAGGCGAGCATGCCGTGGTAGGACTCCATTTCGAAAATCTTGCCCGGGGTCGCCATGTCCGCCTTGAACCAGGCCTCGAAATGCCTGCGGTACGAGCAGTTCTGCCGGAACGCGTACACCGTCTTGCCGCTGACATCCTGCGCTCGGCTGACCGATGCATGGCTGGTGGGCGTGATCAAGACCATTTCCTCTTCGAACAGCTCAATGCCCTCAAGGTCCGGATGCCGCAACGGACCATCAACGAATGCTGCACTCAATCGCCCCGCAACCACGCCGTCGATCATGTCGCCGGACGGCCCGGTGGACAGCGCCAGCTCAACTTTCGGATAGCGTAAATGGAAGTCGCCCAGCAGCCCCGGAATACGCACGGCGGCGGTGCTTTCCAGCGAACCCAGGGTGAAAATGCCCTGGGGTTCGCTGCCGGAAGTCGCCTGACGCGCTTCCTCCACCAACTCAAGAATGCGCTTGGTGTAATCCAGAAATGTCCAGCCAGCAGCCGAGAGCCGCAGTCGCAGCTTTTCGCGGATGAACAGGTCAACGCCCAGTTCCTGCTCCAGCTGTTTGACCCGTGTGGTGAGGTTGGACGGCACGCGATGCAGGCGTTGCGCAGCAGCGGTGATGCTGCCTTCTTCGGCCACGGCTTTGAAGAGTTCCAGCTGGGTCAGGTCCATACCTTCTCCGATAGAGAATGAATCGTTGATTATTATTCATTATCAAAATAATTCGGCGCAGCCTATCGTGGTGGACACTTTCAAGCAATAGACGGTCGTCCCCGACGACGTGCCCACGAATGGAGAACATCGGTTATGTCGAAGCACGCATCCCCCTCACATGCAATTTCCTTGAACCCTGCCACTGGCCAGGTATTCGCTGAGTACCCGTTTGAAAGCGCTGATCAGCTTGAGCAATCGCTGACCCGCGCTGAAGCAGGTTTCAAGGCTTGGCGCAAACAATCAGTCAGCGCTCGCGGCGAAGTGTTGCTGAACATGGCGCGGGTGCTGCGCGATAAGGCAGAAGTCATGGCCCAGATGATCACCGCTGAAATGGGCAAGCCGATTGCTCAGGCCCGCACCGAGATCGAAAAGTGCGCCGTCACGTGCGAGTGGTACGCCCAGCACGGCCCGGCGATGTTGATCCCGGAAAAGACCCCGGTTGAAAACGATAAGGCCTACATCGCTTACTTGCCATTGGGGCCGGTACTGGCCGTGATGCCGTGGAACTTCCCGATCTGGCAGGTGCTGCGCGGCGCCATTCCGATGATCCTGGCGGGCAATGCCTATGTACTCAAGCACGCACCTAATGTCATGGGTTGTGCATTTTTGCTGCGCGACGCCTGGCTTGAAGCCGGTCTTGTTGAGGGCGTGTTCGAGGTGATCAACGTCACCAATGAAGGCGTCTCCAAGGCCATCGCCGATCCGCGCATCGCCGCTGTGGCGGTCACCGGCAGTGTGCGTGCTGGCGCAGCCATCGCCAGTCAGGCAGGCGCTGCGTTGAAAAAGTGCGTGCTGGAACTGGGCGGTTCCGATCCATTCATCGTGCTGGCCGATGCCGATCTGGATGAAGCGGTAAAGGCTGCGATGGTCGGACGTTTCCAGAACAGCGGGCAGATTTGCGTGGCCGCCAAACGCATCATCGTGGAAGAGGGCGTGCTGCCTGAGTTCACTGAAAAATTTCTCGCGGCGGTCAAGGCGTTGAAGGTCGGTGATCCGTTGGCCAATGACACCTATGTTGGGCCGATGGCGCGCTACGACCTGCGTGACGAGTTGCACGGTCAGGTCAAGGCGACGCTGGCCGAAGGCGCATCGTTGCTGCTGGGCGGTGATGTGATCGAGGGCGAAGGTAACTATTACGCGCCGACCGTTCTGGGCGATGTGCGTCCGGGCATGACCTCGTTCAAAGAGGAGTTGTTCGGCCCTGTCGCTTCGCTGATCGCTGCACGTGATGCCGAGCATGCGGTTGACCTGGCCAATGACAGTGAGTTCGGGCTGGCAGGCAGTGTCTGGACGGCCGACGAAGCGCTGGCTCGCAACATCGCGTCACGGCTGGAAACCGGCGGCGTGTTCATCAACGGCTACACCGCGTCCGATGCTCGGGTGCCGATTGGTGGCGTGAAAAAAAGCGGCTTCGGTCGTGAGTTGTCGCACTTCGGTATTCGCGAGTTCTGCAATGCGCAAACCGTGTGGATTGATCGCCGTTAACCCTCAGTAGCTCAGTCTCAGACCCGCCCGGTTCGCCGCGCGGGTCTTTTTGTCTGCACGCGGATCTCATTTTTACGGGTAATGAAAAAGAAGCTGCCTGCGTGGATGACTTGAATGTGCCCGACACATTAGGGTTATAACTGTTTGTTGCGGCACCGCTCCGATGCCCCACGCAACGCTGATTATACGACCCCTGGAGGGGGCATATGTCCGAAGAAATCAACCAGCACCGTCGACGCTTTCTGGCTACCGCAACGATTGCTGTCGCCGCCGTGGAACTGGGGATGACCGGTCTGGCACAGGCGAAAAGCGCCAGTAGTTCCTCGCCCGAATTCCCTGCGGTAAAGGCGGGCACTCACACCACATTCGGCCCGCTCAAGCAAATCGACGCAGGGTTGCTCAATGTAGGTTATGCCGAACTGGGCCCGGCAGATGGGCCTGCGGTGTTGCTGCTGCATGGCTGGCCGTACGACATTCACAGTTACGTCGATGTTGCGCCGATGCTCGCCGCCAAGGGTTATCGGGTGATCGTGCCGCACCTGCGCGGTCATGGGTCGACGCGCTTTTTGTCCGACAGCACGGTGCGCAATGGTCAGCAGGCTGCCGTGGCGCAGGACGTCATCGCGTTGATGGATGCGCTGACAATCAATAAAGCGATCCTCGCCGGATTCGACTGGGGTGCCCGAACGGCCAACATCATCGCCGCGCTGTGGCCGGACCGATGCCGGGCGCTGGTGTCGGTCAACGGCTACCTGATCGACAACCTGGACCGCAACAAAATGCCTCGGTCGCCCATGGCAGAGCAGGCTGGGTGGTATCAGTTTTACTTTGCCACTGAGCGTGGACAGGCAGGCCTTGAGGCCAATCGGCGGGAGCTGGCGAATCTGGTGTGGAAGACCCACTCGCCCAAGTGGGGGTTTGGCAAAGCCACCTTTGACCGCACCGCAGATTCGTTCGACAACCCGGACTATGTCGCCGTTGTCATTCACAACTGCCGCTGGCGTCTGAGCCTGGCGTCGGGTGAAGCGCAATATGACGACATCGAGCGGCAACTGGCCTCAACACCGGTGATCAGCGTGCCAACCATCACGCTGGACGGCGATTCCGACGGGGTAACGCCAGCCTCAGATGGCCGCGTCCACGCTGCGATGTTCAGCGGCAAACGCGTGCACCGCATCATCGCCGGCGTGGGTCATAATCTGCCGCAAGAAGCACCGCAGGATTTCGTCGATGCCGTGGTGGATGTGGATGGCTATGCGGGTGGCAGCGCCTGAAGCATCGCCTTCGCGGACAGGTCCGCTCCCACAATGGATCTGCGGCGCTGTGGCTTGGGAAACAGGGTGCTCGACTGCCGCCGTAAACCTGTAGGAGCTGCCGAGCAGCGCGAGGCTGCGAATTCGATGTGTCAGACAGACCGCAATCGCAGCCTCGCGCTGCTCGGCAGCTCCTACAGCTGACCTCGTTCGCCAACCAGACACAAAACCTGTGGGAGCGGACCTGTCCGCGAAGGGGCCTTGCATCCGGCACACTTCTGGTCATTGCTTCGCGAGAACGTTGGCTCCTGCAGTATGATGTTGGCGCCTTAACCCCGGAGCCAGACACTCGATGTGCAGCATCACCCATTTCGAAACCCCGCCCCCTGAGTCAGTCAACGGCCAGATCATGCAGATGGTCGTGGATTACTTGACTGACATCAGCATGGTCGCCATTGCGCCGAGTAATCAGCTTTATCAGCTGTACCAGTACGGCGTTGGCTACGAGATTCATATG
Source organism: Pseudomonas rosaeacicularis (assembly GCF_057128745.1). Classification (NCBI taxonomy): domain Bacteria; kingdom Pseudomonadati; phylum Pseudomonadota; class Gammaproteobacteria; order Pseudomonadales; family Pseudomonadaceae; genus Pseudomonas; species Pseudomonas rosaeacicularis. The sequence goes on along the minus strand of NZ_JBSKHT010000004.1, from coordinate 217,039 downwards.
TACCTGGAAGCGATGAATGGCGCCAAAGGCATCCCGGTCGAATTGATCGTCGCGCTGGACGAACAAGACCCAGAAAAGGTCATCGGCTTCGTGCTGTACCTCCCGGTCACGGACGATCCGCAAGCCTGCGCCGTCGCCTACATGGCCGTGCTCGCGAGCCGCCGACGTCAAGGCGTTGCGCGGCAGATGCTTGAGGCGATGACCGCCCGCTACCCCCACGCTGAGCTTGGCTGCACGGTCGCCAAAGTGCCCGCGTTCGAAGCGCTGGGCTTTCAAGTGTTGGGCGCTCGCGGGCCGCAGGTGCTGATGAACACCCGCGACCATGCCACCCAAGGCATGCTCGCGGTGCTCGACGTGGCGCCGATCTACAATTCGCTGGAAGTGCGGCAAATCCACACCTATCTGCTCGGCCTGCATGGCAAAAGAGCCATGGCCGACGCCGAGAAACAGCGCGATCGCCAGCTCGACCAGATGACCCGTCACGCCAAATCCTTCGTCGAACAGCGTCTGGGCGGGCATGCCGTGCCTTACATCGGCAACATCCCGCGCCGGGTCTGACTCGCCAAATTGACCTCAGCGACGACCGCTGCGGGTACTGACGTCGACCCACACGGCCAGCACCAGAATGCTGCCCTTGACGATCATCTGCCAGTAGCTGTCGACGTCGAGCATCGACATGCCGTTGTCCAGGCTGCTGATCACCAGCGCCCCCAGCAACGCGCCGTACACCGTGCCCGAACCGCCGCGCATCGAAGTGCCGCCGATGAAGCACGCGGCGATGGCGTCCAGTTCGCCCATGTTCCCGGCAGAGGGCGAACCGGCTGCCAGCCGTGCGGTATTGACCAGCCCGGCCAGCGCGCACATCACGCCCATGATCCCGAAGATCCACAGCTTGATCGCCTGCACGTTGATGCCCGACAGCCGCGTGGCCTCCATGTTGCTGCCCACCGAGTAGATGCGCCGGCCAAACACGGTCTGGCTGGTGACGTAGCTGAACACACCCAGCAGGATCAGCAGCAATAACACCGGCACCGGAATCCCGTCGTAACTGTTGAGCGTGTAGACAAAGCCCGCCAGTACGGCAGCAATCACCACCACCCGCACGCCATCTCGCAGCCAGGAATGTTGAGCCAGGCCATGCAGTGCGCGATTGCGGCGTTGACGCCAGGTCAAAAATAACGTCAGCGCGACCAACGTCACGCCAAGCACGACCCCCACCCACTGCGGCAGATAACCCTGGCCGACATACACCAGCCCCGGCGACACCGGCGCAATCGTCGTGCCGCCGGTGATACCCAGCAGCACGCCACGAAACGCCAGCATCCCGCCCAGACCGACGATGAATGACGGAATGCGCAAATAGGCGGTCATGTAGCCGTTGCTCAGGCCGATGAGCAGCCCGCACAGTGCAACGATCGCCAGATTCAGAGGCAACGGCACGTGATACACGACGTCGAGAATCGCAGCCACGCCGCCGAGCAAACCGAGCATCGAGCCCACCGACAGGTCGATCTCGCCGCTAATAATCACCAGCACCATGCCGCAGGCGAGAATCCCGGTGATCGACATCTGCCGCAGCAGGTTCGACAGGTTACGCGGCGTGAGAAAACCACCCTCGGTCTGCCAGCTGAAAAACAGCCAGATCAGCACCACGGCGATCAGCAGCGCGAGCATTTTGTAGCGGGTGAAGAGCTGTTTGAGCGGGTTCATTCAAGCGGATTTCCGATCGTGACTGTCTGGCTCACCGGGCGCTGTCAGCGCGGCGGCGAGGACGCGTTCCTGGGTTAAATTCTGGTTGAGGAAGTCACCGCGCAACTGACCTTCACCGATCACCAGCACCCGATCCGAGACGCCCAGTACTTCGGCCAGTTCCGAGGACACCATGATGATCGACACGCCTTCGGCGGCCAGCGCGCCCATCAGTTTGTAGATCTCGTATTTGGCGCCCACGTCCACGCCACGGGTGGGCTCATCAAGGATCAACACGCGGGGTTTGGTCAGCAGCATTTTGGCCAATACGGCTTTTTGCTGGTTGCCGCCGGACAGACTGGTAATCGGCAAAAACGAGGTGGCGGTTTTCAGGTGCATGCGGGCAATTTCCCGTTCGACGCTGCCCAATTCGGCTTCGGCATCGATGCGCGTCAGGTGCGAAAAACTCTCGAGCACCGCCAGGGTAATGTTCTGCCCGACGCCCAGATCCGGAACGATGCCTTGGCGCTTGCGATCCTCCGGCACCATGCACAAACCGGCGCGGATAGATTTCAACGGGGTGCCGGTGTCGATCTGTTTGCCGTCCAGCCACACCTCGCCTTCGTAGCGCCCGGGGTAGGAGCCGAACAGCGCCGACACCAGTTCGGTACGACCGGCGCCCACCAGCCCTGCGATCCCCAGGATTTCCCCACGGCGCAGGGTGAACGAGATGTCGTCCACCCGCTTGCGGCTCGGGTTGTCGACGTCGTAGCAGGTGAAGTGCCGCGCCTCGAACAGCACTTCGCCCACGGCATGGGGTTCGGTGGGATACAGGTTGCTCATCTCGCGCCCGACCATTTGCGTGATGATGCGCGCCACGTCCATCTCGGCCATGGCGGTGGTTGCAATGTGTTTGCCGTCACGAATCACCGAAATGGTGTCGCACACCGCAGCCACTTCATCGAGCTTGTGGGAGATATAAACGCAGGCCACGCCCTTGGCTTTGAGCGCGCGGATGATGTCGAGCAGTACGTCGATTTCCGAGCGGGTCAGGGCCGAGGAGGGCTCATCGAGGATCAACAGCCGCGCCTGTTTATTCAACGCTTTGGCGATCTCGATCAACTGCTGATAGCCGCCGCCGTATTGCGAAACAGGGAGGGATACGTTGATGTCCGGCACCTTCAGCTCGCGCATCAGGGCCTCGGCTCGGTGGATCATCGCGGGGTAATTCATCCGCCCGCCGCGCAGTGTCAGTTCATGGCCCATGAAGATGTTTTCCGCCACCGACAAGTCAGGCACCAAGGTCAGTTCCTGGTGGATGATGACGATGCCGGCGGCTTCGGTTTCAGCGATGGAGTGGGCTTTGAGCGGCTGGCCGTCCCAGAGGATTTCGCCCTCCCAGGTGCCGAACGGGTAGACCGCGGACAGCACTTTCATCAGCGTCGATTTGCCTGCGCCGTTTTCGCCGCACAGGCCGACGCACTCTCCGGGTTTGACCTTTATATCGATGCCATTGAGCGCGCGCACGCCGTCAAAGGTTTTGACGATGCTGCGCATTTCCAGCAGGTAATCGGACATGACGAGTACTCACACAGCGATGGGCAGTCGGGGTTGCATACAGCTGGCCGGTATCTGTGGGAGGGAGCTTGCTCGCGATGAGGCCCTTACATCCACTCGAACTTCAGTGGCTGAAACAGGGCATCGCGAGCAAGCTCCCTCCCACCACAGACAGCGTCCTTTACTGCCCGGCGATTTGCGCCTTCGTGTAGAACCCGTCTTCGACCAATAGATTGACGTTGTCTTTGGTCAGCGGTGTGGGCTTGAGCAGAATGGTTTCGACCTTTTTGCTGCCGTTGTCGTACTCGGAGTTATAGGCGGGCTTCTCGTTGCGCACCAATTGCACCGAGAGTTTCGCGGCCTCGGAGGCGATCAGTTTCAGCGGCTTGTAGACGGTCATGGTCTGGGTACCGGCGATGACCCTCTTGATCGCTGCCAGGTCAGCGTCCTGGCCTGATACCGGCACCTTCCCCGCCAGCTTTTGGGCGTTGAGCGCTTGAATCGCGCCGCCTGCGGTGGCGTCATTGGAGGCGACGATGCCATCGATTTTGTTGGCGTTGGCGGTCAGGGCGTTTTCGATGATGCTCAGGGCCTCGGTGGGGTTCCACTCCTTGACCCATTGCTGGCCGACCACTTTGATGTCGCCTTTATCGATGGCCGGCTGCAGCACTTTCATCTGGCCTTCGCGCAGGATTTTGGCGTTGTTGTCGGTGGGTGCGCCGCCCAGCAGGAAGTAGTTGCCCTTGGGTTGCGCGTTGAGCACGCCCTGAGCCTGCATCTCGCCAACCTTTTCGTTATCGAACGAGATGTAGGCGTCGATATCGGCGTTGAGGATCAGCCGGTCATAGGACACCACTTTGACGTTGGCTTTCTTGGCTTCGGCGACCACGTTGTTCAGCACGGTGGCATTGAACGGCACGATGACGATCACGTCCACGCCACGGGAAATAAGGTTTTCAATTTGCGAGATCTGCCGCTGTTCGTTGGCGTCGGCCGACTGGACGTAGACCTTGGCGCCCAGTTGTTCGGCGGCGGCGGTGAAGTAATCACGGTCGCGGGCCCAACGCTCCAGGCGCAGGTCGTCGATGGAAAAGCCGATCTTGGGGTTTTTCGCGTCGGCCATAGCCATCGGGTTGCATAGCAGGGCCAGAACGCTGGCGAGGAGGGCAGTTTGCAGGGGTTTCATAGTGCTGTGTCCTTTTATTGTTGTTGAGAGGCACATCAATACCGTGACCGGCTTGCGGGTAGAACTGTAGGTAATCGCCGGCCTGCACGGAGCAGGGATTTGTCGTGAGAATGTAACCGGCCGTTGGCCGAACACCTGAACCTGCAGGTGCCAACTTGTGGCGAGGCAGCCAATACGGTGTGTCAGGTTTAACGCTTCGCGAACAAGTTCGCTCCTACAGGGGACGCGGCTGACGCGGTACGTCAGGCAAAACGGATATTTCTGTAGGAGCCAACTTGTTGGCGAGGTAGCCAATACGGTGTGTCAGGATTAACGCCTCGCGAACAAGTTCGCTCCTACAGGGGATGCGGCTGACGCGGTGTGTCAGGTTTAACGCCTATTTCTGTAGGAGCCAACTTGTTGGCGAGGCAGCCAATACGGTGTGTCAGGATTAACGCCTCGCGAACAAGTTCGCTCCTACGGAGGGTTGGGGATTAGGGGTAAATAAACCGGTTGACCACGCCTTCGAGCATTTCCTGGCGGCCGCTGACCGGCTGCGGGTTCAGTTGCTCTTTAAACGCGTACTCGGCCAGCGATTCCAGGCTGTAGTCTCCGGCCAGCACGCCACGGCCCAAGGGCTGTTCCCACCCGGCATAGCGCTGCGCTTTGAAGCGGGCCAGTTCATCGTTTTCGATCATGGCGGCGGCTCGCTCAAGGGCCAGAGCCAATACGTCCATCCCGGCGACGTGACCGTAGAACAGGTCGACCTCGTCCAGGCTCTGGCGTCGGACCTTGGAATCGAAGTTGAAGCCACCGTGTTTGAAGCCACCGGCCTTGAGGATTTCGTAGGTCGCCAGCGTCAGCTCTTCGACGCTGTTGGGGAACTGATCGGTGTCCCAGCCGTTCTGCGGATCTCCACGATTGGCGTCGATGCTGCCGAATATGCCCAAGGACGCCGCCGTGGCGATCTCATGCTGAAAACTGTGGCCGGCGAGGGTCGCGTGGTTTGCCTCGATGTTGACCTTGATCTCCTTTTCCAGGCCGTACTGATGCAGGAAACCGAAGACCGTCGCGCTGTCGTAATCGTATTGGTGCTTGGTCGGCTCCTGAGGTTTGGGCTCGATCAACAGATCACCACTAAAGCCGATCTTGTACTTGTGCTCGACCACCATGCGCATGAATCGCCCGAGTTGCTCGCGCTCGCGTTTGAGGTCGGTGTTGAGCAGCGTTTCATACCCTTCGCGGCCGCCCCACAGCACGTAATTGGCACCCTTGAGCCGCTGGGTGGCATTCATCGCGCTGAATACCTGCGCCGCGCCATAGGCGAATACTTGCGGGTCGGGGTTACTGGCGGCACCAGCGGCAAAACGCGGATTGCTGAAGCAATTGGCGGTGCCCCACAGCAGCTTGATACCCGTCTGTTCCTGATGGCGCTCCAGTTCGTCGACCATCTGCGCGAAGTTGTTGCGGTACTCATTCAGGCTCGCGCCTTCAGGGGCCACATCAGTGTCGTGAAAGCTGTAGTAGTCGATGCCCAGTTTGGAGAAAAACTCGAAAGCGGCTGCGGCCTTGTGCCTGGCCAGTTCCATTGCATCGCCCGGCTGCTGCCAAGGGCGTTTGAAGGTGCCGACGCCAAACATGTCGCTGCCCGGCCAGACAAAGCTGTGCCAGTAACAGGCGGCCATGCGCAGGTGTTCGCGCATCGGTTTACCAAGAATAATCTTGTCGGCCTGGTAATGCCGGAAGGCCAGGGGGGAGTCGCTGTCGCGGCCCTCGTAACGAATCTGATCGACAGCAGGAAAATAGGGCATCGCGATTTCCTTTGTTGTTATTGGCCTTGATGTTTTGGTCATTGGCATCGGCGAGGACAGTGACCTTGCATCGATAGTAGCAACGCCCCCGAGCCCGCCGATTGCGAAAATCACCAAAGTGCAGTGCGATTTTAATTATTGAGATCGTGCCCCTGCGCGCCTAGGCTGTGACCACTGGCCCGGAGAACAACAATGAAAACCGTCCCGCCTGTCCATCGCATTGCCCTGCTGTTCAACGGCAGCAAAATCTACGATCGCGGCATCATCACCGGCATTGGCAATTACCTCAGCAGCACCCGTGCGTCGTGGGATCTGTTTCTTGAAGAAGACTTTCTGTGTCGGCTCAAGGGTATCGAGCGCTGGAGCGGCGACGGCATCATCGCGGACTTCGACGATCCGGCGATGGGCCCTGCGCTGGCGGGCATCAAGGTGCCGGTGGTGGCGGTGGGGGGCTCTTACGAAGATGCGCGCGCATACCCTCGGCACATCCCGTATGTGGCGACCGACAACTACGCCTTGATCGAGCTTGCGTACCGGCACCTGATCGAGGCCGGGCTGACGCAGTTTGCCTGCTTCAGCCTGCCCGAGGCCGACACCAATCGCTGGGCGCAGGAGCGCGAAAAAGCCTTCCATCGTTTGCTTGAACGCGACGGTTTGTCAGCGCGGGTCTATCGCGGCCTCAGCACCAGCGCGCCACTGTGGGACAGCGCCGTTGAACAGCAGATTGCCTGGCTGCAGAGCCTGCCCAAACCGATCGGCATCATTGCCGTGAGCGACGCCCGCGCCCGGCAACTGCTGCAGGCGTGCCTTACTGCGGGTATCGCGGTGCCGGAGGAGGTGGCGTTGATCGGTATCGACAATGATCCACTTACCCGCACGCTGACCCGCGTGCCGCTGAGCTCAGTCATCCAAGGCACCGAGCAGATGGGTCGCACCGCCGCGAAACTGCTGCATCAGATGCTGCACGGCATGCCGTCTGCGGGGACGCAGGTGCTGCTGCCGCCTGAGGCCATCAACGTGCAGACGTCCAGCCTGCACCAGCCGCTGGGGCATCCATATGTGATGCAAGCGCTGCACTTCATTCGTCAGTACGCTTGTCAGGGGATCAAGACCGCCCAGGTTGCAGGTTACGTCGGCGTATCACGTTCTACGCTGGAGGCACACTTTCGCAGCGAGCTGGGCCGCAGCGTGCACGACGAAATCCTGCGTTTCAAACTGGCGGCGGCTGCCAGTGAGCTGGAGAGCAGCGCAAGCGGCATCGCCGACATCGCGCAAAGCTGCGGTTTCAAATCGGCGCAATACCTGCACACCGTGTTCAAACGGGAACTGGGCTGCACGCCGCGCGAGTACCAGCAGGCCCATTCGACCGCCTGACGGCAGCCCCGTATTTTTTACCGGGCCTGCTTGACTTCCCTTTTTCAATCAGTAAGATAGCGCGCATTCCGCGATAGCTCAGTTGGTAGAGCAAGTGACTGTTAATCACTGGGTCCCTGGTTCGAGTCCAGGTCGTGGAGCCATTCAATTCAAGAGGTCGAGCAGACCGTTGTAGGACCTTTCGCAATACCAGTGATCTCATACTGGGTTGATGAAGCTGCAAAACTGCTCTATTGCTTCGATTTTGTAGCATTTTCAGGTCGACCAAACGCTGTCTCTTAAATCAATCCGATTTAGAGGCAAGCACCCATGAAAATTGCATCGGTCATCTCGACCAAAGGCGGCCTTGGTAAAACCACGGTAACCGCCAATCCAGGCGCGTTCTGCGCTGATTCAAACATCCGAACCCTGCTGATTGATCTCGACACGCAACCCTCGTTGTCCTCGTTTTACCGCATCGAAAACGAAGCACGCGGCGGCACCTATCAGTTTGGAAACGTCTGAGTTGATCGTGAACGCAAGCAGCCATGGTATGCGGTGCGGCGAGAGCGTGGTGTTGGCCGCCAGACGAGGCTCTCGAAATTGGATACCCATCACCTCAATTTCTAAACGAGCCTACTGTCTCGCAGTTACAGCGGCGGTTAAGTGGTAACCAAGCATTTGGCGGTGCGATTCACCGATAAACAATTCCCAACCATCGATTACTCATGGACTATAGGCGCCATTTGGCGGTCTCTTCATGAGGCCAGCGCTCGTAGCTCCAGGAGCCTGTAAATGAATATCAAGATTGAGGCGCTGATCGCACGCAAGATCGGCTTCGCCTCCCACCAGAACGCCGTTCCGCTTGTACGTGAATTGAGCGTCTGGAACCAAGAAGAAACAAGCTTTGAAAACCTGACCCTGACGTTGAGCACGGATCCGGATTTCGTCGAAAGCCGAACGTGGCACATCGACCGTATCCACGCGGGCGATCGCCTCAGCATCTCTGAACGCGACATCAAGCTCAACGCAGGCTATTTGTCCGGGCTGACTGAAAGCCTTGGCGCCGATGTGGTCATGCGCCTCTTCCAAGGCGACAACCTGCTCGTCGAACAGCGCTTCCCCACTGAACTGCTGGCTCGTACTGAATGGGGCGGTTTGAGCGCCATGCCAGAGCTATTGGCCGCTTTCTGCATGCCCAACGATCCGGCGGTAGATCGAGTACTCAAAGCGGCCTCTCAAGTCTTACGACGTGCAGGGAAGAAAGACGGCATTGATGGCTATGAAAGCAAGTCGCGCACACGCACCTGGGAACTGGCTTCGGCCATTTGGTCTGGCGTGTGCAGCTTTCAACTGAGTTATGCCTTGCCGCCAGCCAGCTTTGAGCAACAGGGGCAGAAAGTCAGACCACCGAGTGTGATTCTGGAAAATGGCGTCGCAACGTGCCTGGATACTGCATTGCTCTTTGCGGCTGCCTTGGAGCAGGCCGGACTCAATGCCTTGCTCATCATGACCAAAGGGCACGCATTTGCAGGCGTTTGGTTGCAACCCCAAGAGTTTTCCCAACTGCTGACCGACGAAGCTTCGGCAGTACGCAAGCGTCTCGATTTAAAAGAGATGGTGGTCTTCGAGACCACCCTTGCGACGCAGGCGCCTGCGCCTGGCTTCTCACAAGCAGTTGCAGCTGCTGAGCGTCAGCTGGACGATGAGCAGTTCATCATGGCCATCGATCTGCACCGTGCCCGGATGCAGAAGATTCGCCCGATGGCATTGGCGTCTGCCGTTAATGCCTGCGACGCGGCCGATGATGCGCCACCGACCGCTGAAGGGCTGGAGGAAGCTCCGGCGCTTCCAGGCTTCGATGTCGAGATCAATGAGGGTAACGAAGGTCCTGCCGGCAAGCTCACGCTGTGGCAACGCAAACTGCTTGACCTGACGACGCGGAACCGTCTGCTGCATCTCCCGGACAGCGCCAAAGGCGTGCGTCTTCTCTGCCCAGATCCTGCGGCGCTGGAAGACCTCCTTTCCAGTGGCGGTCGCATTCGTGTAATGCCAGTACCCGACCTGAAGAGCAGTGGCCGTGATGTGGCCCTGTACGAGCAGCAGAATAATGAAAGCCTGGTCGACGAAGTCGCTCGTCAAGCACTCGCACGGGGTGAAGTGCTCGCCAGTCTTGAAAAGGTCAAGCTTGAGGCGACACTGATCGATCTGTTTCGCAAGGCGCGCAGCGACCTGGAGGAGGGTGGTGCAAACACGCTCTTCCTGGCCATTGGTTTCCTGAAGTGGAAGAAAAGCGCAGAGGACCCTAAAACCTACTCCGCGCCTTTGATTTTGCTGCCCGTAAAACTGGAACGCAAAAGTGCTTTGTCTGGCGTCACGCTGAGCCTGCTCGACGAGGAACCGCGTTTCAACCTGACGCTGCTTGAGTTGCTACGCCATGATTTCGAGTTGCTGATTCCAGGTCTGGATGGCGAACTGCCGAGTGATGAAAGCGGCATCGACGTAACCGGCATCTGGAACATGGTGCGGCGAGCGGTACGTGATGTCCCAGGATTTGAGGTGAGCACTGAGCTGGTTCTGGGCACATTCTCGTTTGCCAAATATTTGATGTGGAAGGACCTGAATGCCAACGCCGCGCAGCTGCTGCAAAGCCCATTGGTCAGGCACCTGCTGGAGCCTAACGAGGCAAGTGAAGGCTTCTCCAGCTCGGACGAATTCCCCAAGCCAGAGCAGTTGGACTCGACGGTAACGCCCGCTCAGCTGTTTGCCCCATTACCGGCTGACTCATCCCAGTTATCGGCGGTCGTGGCGTCTGCCAGCACCCATAGCTTCGTCATGGACGGACCTCCTGGAACAGGTAAGTCGCAAACCATCGCTAACATGATCGCCCACAACCTCGCGTTGGGTCGGCGCGTGCTCTTCGTGGCGGAAAAACGTGCAGCCCTCGATGTGGTTTATCGTCGCTTGGCAGAGAAGGGACTGGGCGAGTTTTGCCTGGAGCTGCACTCAAGCAAGGCATCGAAAGTTGAAGTGCTCAAGCAGTTGGATCGGGCCTGGGACGTTAGCGACGCATTGAGTGCTGAGGAGTGGGAGCGTGAAGCCGCTCGATTGCAGACGCTGCGTTCCCGTCTGAACCAACTGGTCGAAGTCCTGCATCACCGTTGGGGCAATGGCCTTACCCTGCATCAGTCGATAGGCCGTGTTGTTCGTGACCATGGCCCTCAAACGCCAAGATTGGTCTGGCCTGCACACACCGAACACAACGCTGCTGAGTACGGCCAGCTTCTGGATTTATCACGTCGACTTGGCCTCAATGGAGCCGCCGCCCGCGACCTTTCAGGCAAGTTTGGCGCTCTGGAGCAGACCCAATGGTCGAACGCCTGGCAGGCGAAGATCGCCAGTGCTTCGCGTGAGTTGCCTCAGGCGCTTGATGCGCTGAATGCCGCCAGCGAAAGACTGCTTGGCCTGACGCACCTGTCGTTGCCTATCGATGAAGTGATGCAGGTCCAGCAGCTCAGCGATTTGGTAGCCCTGGTTGTGGAATCTTATGGCCAGAACCTGTCATTCGCTTTCGCCCCCGATGCTGTTACGCGTATCGAATCAGCCCGTCGCGCTTGTCAGTTGATCGAGAGCTATCGGGAGCTGGAAGAAAGCCTTTCTTTGGATTACGCCGATGAAGCTTGCCGTCGCATTCCGTTCGAACAGATGCGCAGTGAGTGGAGAGAGGCTGAGGGCAAGTTCTGGTTTCTGGCCACATTTGCCAAGAAAAAGGTGGCGAAGAAATTGGCCTCTTTAGGTGGCGCAGCGGGGCTTCCCGATATGCTTGCCGACCTCGACATTTTCGAGCGCCTGCAGTCACAGCTACTCGAGCTGGACGCATTGTCGAGTGACATGCAGTCAATCCCGGGCTGGCAAGGACTGGCGAGCGATACTTCTCGCACACTGCGCGCCGTCATACTGGCCGAGAACCTGCGCGGGCTGCTGAGCAGTTTGGCCGGATCACCAGACCACCTGGTTTCATTGCGCGGCGCAGTCGCGCGTCTGGTCGTCGATGCCAATGACATGCTAGCGCCGGGCGGGCAAATCGGTGCTGCGCTAACCACAATGCAACAGGCCTTGTCCCGCTATGACGAGGCAGCTCGAATGTTCGCTGGATTAGCCGGAACGAATCAAGGCGCGCATCTGAGCGCTGCTGCATTGCGGACTACTTCACTGTCCATCCTGCAGCAAGAAGAGCAGCTCAAGGCCTGGTGCGATTGGTGCCGAGTGCGCGCGCAAGCTACCGAGGTGGGTTTGGCCAGCCTGGCCCAGGCATTGGAATCAGGAAGCCTGCTGCCAACCGCAACTGAAGAAACGTTCATCACCGCCTACGCGCATTGGTTTGCCACTCAGGGCATCGACAGCGAACCGCTGCTGAGGAACTTCGTCGCAGCCGAACACATGAGCGATATTGGCGCTTTTGCTCGCCTGGACGATGAGCTGGCGAAGCTGACGGTGCGTTACATCCGGGCAAAACTCTGCGGCCTGATCCCTTCCAAGAACGACATTCCCAAGAGCAGCGGCTTCGCCATTCTCAAGCATGAATTACAGAAGTCTCGCCGGCACAAACCTGTCCGGCAGTTGGCTATTGAGATGGGCGACGCATTGAATCGCCTGGCTCCGTGCATGCTCATGAGCCCGCTGTCGATTGCGCAGTTCTTGCCCGCCGATCAGCCGCCGTTCGATCTGGTAATTTTCGATGAGGCGTCGCAGATCGCTCCATGGGACGCCATCGGTTCGATAGCTCGTGGCAAGCAAGTGGTGATCGCCGGTGACCCGCGTCAGATGCCACCGACGAATTTCTTCAGCCGTGGCCCGAATGCCGGTGACGACGATACCGCCGAAGACATGGAAAGCATCCTGGACGAATGCCTGGGGGCAGGGGTGCCGAGCCACAGTTTGAGCTGGCACTACCGCAGTCGCCACGAAAGCCTGATCGCGTTCTCCAATCACCGTTACTACGACAGCAACCTCATCACCTTCCCTGCGGCCGAGACCCGTGCCAGTGCTGTTGAATGGCGCCGAGTCGAGGGCGTGTACGCAAAAGGCAAAGGGCGCTACAACCAAGCCGAAGCGGAGGCCATTGTCAGTGAGACCGTCAAGCGTCTTACCGATCCTGCATTCATCGCGGCTGGCCATTCAATCGGGATCATCACGCTCAACTCCGATCAACAAAAACTGATCAACGATCTGTTGGACACCGCCCGCAAGCAATACCCGCAGATCGAGCCGTTCTTCCAGGACGCCCAGACCGAACCTGTCGTCGTGAAAAACCTCGAAACGGTCCAGGGCGATGAGCGCGATTTGATCATGCTCGGGATCGGATATGGCCCTACTGAAGCAGGCGCGCCAGTGATGTCGATGAACTTCGGCCCGCTCAACAAAGACGGTGGCTGGCGCAGGCTGAACGTTGCCATCACCCGGTCTCGACGCGAGATGCTGGTATTCACATCTTTCGATCCGTCGATGATCGACCTGAACCGGACAAACGCTCGCGCCGTTCGCGATTTGAAGCACTTCATTGAGTTTGCGCAACGTGGTCCAAAGGCCTTGGCCGAGGCGATACAAGGCTCTGTAGGTGGCTACGACTCGCCGTTCGAGGAAGCTGTCGCCCAAGGGCTGCGGCGTCTCGGTTGGCAGGTCGTTCCTCAGATCGGCGTTTCCCGTTTCCGCATCGATCTGGGCATTGTTCACCCTGATCGTGCGGGCGACTACTTGGCGGGTGTTGAATGCGATGGCGCTACTTACCATAGCGCTGCCACCGCAAGGGACCGCGATAAGGTCCGGGGTGCGATCCTAAAGGGGCTGGGCTGGAACCTGTTACGGCTGTGGTCGACAGACTGGTGGGTCGATAAAGAAGGGGCGTTGCAGAAGCTGCACGCAGCTTTGAACGACCTTCTGGAGCAATCTCGGATCGAGTTTGCTGCTGGTCATGTAGCCGAGGAGCCGTCGGTAGCTCCACTCGTTATCGATTTCACGACCGACATCGTTGTCAACGACGTGTTGCCTGAAGCTCTCTTGGCATCCGAGAGTGATTTGCCAGCGGAGCCTGGAGAAGCTCGCATTGCACGAGCCCCTAGCGATCAGTCGATTACTCCGGGAAAGAAGGGGGAGTATCGCGTCGCGGACCTCTCGTCTCTAGCAGCCGTGATCCAGGCAGACCAATTTCACGTTCCTGAGTACACGCCAGTGCTGCGTCAGATCATCGAAGAAGTGCTGCGCCAGGAAGCGCCGATTCTCGACGCTCTGCTGGTCCAGCGTATTGCTCGTGCGCACGGCTTCCAACGATCTGGGCGGCTCATTCGGGACCGAGTGCTGGAGTTGGCCGAACAACACCATCACGTTCAGCAGGCGGGATTTGAAGAAGTGTTCATCTGGCACGCGTTAGGCGACGTGACCCAGTGGTCAACATACCGTGTTCCGTCTTCGGCCAATGACGCGCGTTCTGTTGAAGAGATCGCGGCAGAGGAGTTGCGGATCGCAGCAAGCATCATTGACGCTGGTGACCCTGCGCTGGAGGTGGCACGGTTGCTTGGGGTCAAACGGCTTACAGGGCCCGGGAGACAGCGTATAGAGCGGATTTTGGGTGCGTAGGACGTAACGCTTGTCGCGGTGGCTCCGCTGAGCTTCGAGGGCGCCACCTTGCCCGCCGGAAGGTGAAACAGGATTTGCTTTGTTCTAAATGAGCAATGTGGCGCGCCTGACAGGCGTTCAATTGTCGGGCATGTCGCCAACGTCCCAATCCAGGTCCCGGTGGCGACTTGGCCAACCGACCCGAACAGGCAGCACATCGATCAGGACGGGGCCACGCATCGAACGATGCATTCAAACCTATACTAATTCTCAAGCCCCACTGATCATATTGACGCTGGTAATCCGGCCATTCCAGATCATCTCGTAATGCGCCGTTTGATGAATCGACGCCACTGAGGCCGGAGTCATCAGCGCCCAGCACCGATTCCCGACCGACCGCACCGATCCGTATTTCAGCCCAGCAGAGCCGGCACCCTTAACCGCTTTTCCAAGCTGATTTGAGTGCGTGTAATCCTCGGCGTGATAGATCGAGTCAGTCATCGTAAGCACCGACGCATCTTTCATCCCCGTGTCGCTGAACCTGCAGGTCAGCCCTCGAAACACAAACCGCTCGTAGCTGAGGTTTTCTACTCTCGACCAATACTTGTTTTGGTGATACGCGACCTCCGCCAGAGCCGTCTCCATGTTGTCGGCGACGTAGAGAACCCCAAAACTGCCATCGCTGAATCGGGAGCCATCTGGATTGACGTGGGTGAACGGGGCGGTCGCGTATGAGCAACCGGGAATCCCAAACGGAATCTGATCGCGCGGAATCAACTCAATAGCACCGACTTCGTTAAGCAACCGTGGATTGGTCAGCGCTTGAATCTGATACAGAGCGTCAAACTCAACCGCATCGGCCACATCGTCGAACAACGCTATGGGCGGGAATTTCGAGTTGATCAAGCGATAGGCCTGCAGCTGCTCGCCGGCTAAACCCGGCAGCTGGTTCAGCATCACCACTGTGCTCCCCTGAGCGCATTGATGCGGCGGAAGGTTTCGTAGAGGGAAATCATGTCGCCTTGGGACAGAATCTCGAGCGGCGAGCGGCCGTTGAAGAAGTCGTTGTGGTTCACTTTTGACGGAAAGCCGTACACGTTATCCGGATTGTCGAAGACGGTGCGCAATGCGGCGTGGATGTTCAGTACGAAGCTGATGCGCTGCATCTGATCCGAATCCAGGCTGACCGACCACTTGGGGTCGCGTTGTTTCGCACGGGTGTAAGTGCTTCGAGAAATACGGAGCGTGCGGCACACCTGATCGACGGTAGCGTTCCATTTTTCAAAAATGGTCACGGCGGTTTGCAGACCAGCCACGCACTGGCTCTTGGTGAGTGGCTGAGCTTGAAGAGCGGCTGCCATGGAGAATGTCCTAATAAGATCTACAGACGCCAATCTAATTCAGGTGGGTCTGCAGATCAAGACGCGGTTTCCCTTGCATGACCGGGTTATTGCGAAATCAATCAACGAGGAGGTCTCGCTTGCGCAGTAGCGAGCCACATTTTTTGACTGTGCTAAGGCGCGAGACTGCGAAGAATAAGGCTGGTCGTCGCGTTCATACTTTTCTCCAGATCTTCCCAGGAACGGTCGCTCATGCTGCGGCCATTGGAGTAGAGGAGGATTATTTCGGAAAGCCCATCAGTGACCTCGTCAAGCGGCGTTTTCTTCTCAAACTCCCCTGCCTGACGACCCTCGACTACCAAGCATTGGAGCATTGAGTAAATCTGGTCCTTATGTCCGCCCACGGTGCACCAATTGCCCTCGACCGCTGCAACAACGACATCGTTGACCGCCCGCTGGACGACAAAAAGATCGTAACTGAGCTTGAGCGCCGTCTGCATAAATAGCCTGAATCGTTTCGTCGCAGATCCTTCGAGGAGCACGACCTCACGAAGCTGGTTATCGATTTGCTCCAGCGTATTGGCGCAGAGAGCTTCTGCTATGGCCTGCTTGGAATCGAAGAATCGGTAGATGTAAGCCGTGGATATACCCATGGCTTTGCTGATGTCGGCGACTGAGCTTTTGCGATATCCGAACTCGCGAAACAAATGGTCAGCGGCCTGTATGATCTGCGCCCGACGCTCATGTTCGGCAGGGCCGCGTTGACCCGAAGTAGGCAACGCAATGGTGTCGGTTTCAGATTCGCTGCGCATAGGCCTAAACGCTGGTGATGGACGATTGCTGGTCATTCTACCTCACATCGCGATACTCATTCAGTCGCCGGACGTTAGGGAGGACAGGTTCTGGATCTGGCTGTATTTCACATCTATCCCCATGGCTATGCCATCTCAGTTAGCAAGGCTGCGAAGGATGAGATTCGTCGTGGCGTTCATGCCCTTTTCCAACTCACTCCATGGCCGCTTGGCCAGACAATCGGGGGCCGTGTAGGGAACAATGAGCTCTGCCAGAGCATCTGTGATCTCATCAAGCGGAGTCTTTCTCTCAAACTCTCCTTTCTGTCTCCCTTCTTCAATGATGTGTTCCAGCATCGAGTAGATCTGAGCGTTGTGGCCTGCGACCGTGCACCAGCCGCCTTCAATGGCCTGGACCACGACTTCGTTGACCTCTCGCTCAATCACTAGCAGTTCGTAGCTCGACATCAACGCCGTACGCATGAACAACCTCAGACGCTTGGTTGGAGAGAGCTCAAGGGTAAGCACTTCCTGCAGTTTTTTGGCTAGTTTCTCCAGCGTACTGGCGCAGATGGCCTCGCCGATAGCCTGCTTAGAGGTGAAGAACCTATAGATGTACGCTGTGGAAATACCCATAGCCTTGCCGATTTCGGCTACGGAGGTTTTACGGTAGCCAGACTGTCGAAACAGGTCGTTGGCTACCTCAATAATTTGCGCACGGCGGTCGTGCGCTATAGGGCCGCGCTGACCAGAGATGGGCAGCGAAATGGGGTCTGAGTCACCCCGCGTCACCATTTCAGCGATGATTCAGTTCGACAGGGGTGCCCGGGTGTTCGGCAGTCACATCCTCGGCATCCTTCGTCGGCGGTTTGATCTTGAACCAGATCGCGTACAGCGCCGGGAGGAACATCAGGGTCAGGACTGTGCCGGCTGCTGTACCGCCAATCAGAGTGAACGCCATTGATCCCCAGAACACCGAGAAGGTCAGCGGAATGAATGCCAGCACCGCGGCCAGCGCCGTGAGAATCACAGGGCGCGCACGTTGAACTGTGGCCTCCACGGCGGCGTGATAGGGGTCGAGTCCATCCGTTTCGTTGGTGTGGATCTGCCCGATCAGAATCAATGTATTGCGCATCAGTATCCCTGAAAGGCCGATCAGACCCAGGATCGCATTGAAACCAAAAGGCTGGTGGAAGAGCAGCAGAATCGGAACTGTCCCGACCAGCCCCAGAGGTGCGGTCAAGATCACCATGGTCATCGCGGCGAAGCTACGAACCTGGATGATGATCACAATCAAGGTGAACAGCAGCATGATCGGGAAGATTGGCGCCAGCGCGTTATTGGCTTTCAACGATTCCTCGATATTGCCACCGATCTGGATCTGATAGCCCGCTGGCAGGCTGTTGATGATTGGCTGCAGTTGGTTGTAAACGTCCATCGACACTTGAGGGGGTTGTGCCTGCTCGTTGATGTCACCGCGAACAGTGATGGTCGGGGTGCGATTGCGCCGTTTGAGAATCGGGTCCTCGGCGCGGATTTCAACATGACCAATCTGACGAATCGGAATCAACTGGCCGGTCTTGCTGGTCAGCGTCATGTTCTCGATGCGCGCAGGATCGAGCCGATCATCATCCAGGGTTCGCGCCATGACATCGACCGTGCGAATGTCCTCACGTACCTGCGTCACCGAGGTGCCGGTCAGGAGAAACTGCAACTGCTCGGATGCTTGAACCGACGTGAGACCCATGACTTGCAGGCGATCCTGATCCAGCACGAAGTGGACCGTCGGCTGTTTCTCGCTCCAGTCGGTGTTGACCTGACGCATGTTCGGGTTATTGCGCATGACGTCGGCAACCTGTTGGGCGATCTCCCGCAGTTTCCCTGGGTTCGGGCCCATTACCCGAAACTCGACAGGGAAGCGTGTGTAAGGGCCGAATACCAATTGGGACGCTCGAACGCGCGCCTCTGGGGCAAGCTGCTGCTCAACTCGCTGGCGCAGTGCAAGTTTCAAACTGTCTCGCGCCGCTTCACTTTCCGTGAGCACGATGATTTTGGCGAAGGAAGGGTCGGGCAGCTCCGGGTTGTAAGACAGAAAGAAGCGTGGGGCGCCTTGGCCGATGTAGCTGGTGACAATCTTCGCTTCGGGCTGGGTTCTTATCCAGGCTTCGATTTTCCTTGTCGCCTCAGAGGTGGCGTTGATGGAGCTGCCTTCCGGTAGCTGGACTTCCACCAGCAGTTCTGGCCGATCAGAACTTGGAAAGAACTGCTGCTTCACTGATCCCATGCCGACGATGGCCAGGCCGAACAGGCCAAAAACAATGGCGGCGACCCAAAACTTGTGGCGGATCGCCGCGCCAATCAGGCGGCGCAGACGCTGGAAGTTGGGTGTCGAATAGATCTTGGCGTGGCCGCCTTCGATCTTCTTGATATCCGGCAGCAGCTTGACGCCCAGGTACGGGGTGAAGAACACCGCCACCAGCCAGGAAATGATTAGCGCAAAGCCTACGATCCAGAAGATGTTGCCTGCGTATTCTCCGGCAGTGGACTGGGCAAAACCGACCGGCATCAGGCCTATGACAGTGACCAGCGTGCCTGCCAGCATTGGCGCTGCAGTGTGACTCCAGGCGTATGACGCTGCGTTGATCCTTGTGTAGCCTTCTTCGAGTTTGACCACCATGATTTCAATCGCGATGATCGCGTCATCCACCAGCAAACCCAGGCCAAGGATCAACGCCCCGAGCGTAATCCGATCGAAAACGCGCCCGGTTGCCAGCATGACGATCAGCACGGCGGCCAGGGTCAGGGGAACGGCGGCGGCGACAACAATGCCCACGCGCCAGCCCAGGCTCAGCAAGCTCACGACCATGACCACAGCCAATGCCACGACGAACTTGATCATGAATTCGTCGACCGCTTCGCTGATGTTCACCGCCTGGTCGGTGATTTTGCTGAAGCTGATGCCTTGTGGCAGGTTTTGCGAAATCTTCTGTTGTTCTGCTTGCAGTGATTTACCAAGATCCAGGCCGTTCCATCCCTCTTTCATGACCACGCTGAGCACCAGAGCTTCCTCGCCGTCATGACGGATGAGGAAGGTGGCCGGATCTTCATATCCACGTTTGATTTCGGCGACGTCACTTAACTTGAGGGTGCGTCCCTGGGAGGCGGCTATTGGCGTGTTGCGAATTTTCTCTAGGTCATCGAGGGCACCGTCCAGTCGCACGTAAACCTGAGGGCCTTTGGTCTCGATTGAGCCTGCGGGGGTGATCGCGTTCTGGTTGTGCAGCTCGGCAAATATCTCCTGAGCACTGACTCCAAGGTTCGCCAGGCGCGAGTAAGAGAATTCAACGAAGATTCGCTCCGGGCGCTCGCCCAGGATGTCGACCTTTTTAACACCAGGCACCTGGAGCACGTCCTGACGAACTGCCTCTGCCTGACGAGCCAGATACCGATGCGGCAAGCCTGGGGCTTTTAGCGCATACAGCCCGAATGATACGTCCGAGTATTCATCGTTGACGTATGGCCCGGACACGCCGGCTGGCAGCTTGCGGGTTTCATCGAACAGCTTTTTGCGCGCTTGGTAGAACTCGTCCGGCACCTCTTTGGGCGGTGTCGAGTCCAGAAGGGTCAGCGTCATCAGGGCAAGGCCCGGGCGCGTGATCGTCTCGACGCGGTCATACCATTTCAGTTCCTGCAGCCGCTTTTCCAGCGGTTCCGCTACCAGATTCTGCATCTCTTCGGCCGTGGCGCCGGGCCAGACCGCCGTCACGGTCATGACCTTTACCGTAAATGCCGGGTCTTCGGCGCGCCCAAGTTTCAGGAAGGCCACAAGGCCTGCCAGGGTGATCGCAATAATCAGGAACAGGGTAACGGCCCGTTCGCGAACGCCGACCGCGGAGAGGTTGAAGCCGCTCATGGCGTCACCGCCAGCTCGTTACCCAAACGCACCTTTTGATTGGCGTGAAGCAGATGGGCGCCCAAGGCGACAACGGTGTCGCCCGTCTTCAGATCACCCACCACCGTAGCGGTTTCCAGGCCAACCCTACGAACCTGAACCGCGCGTTCCTGAACCGTCATGGACGCCTGGTCGACAACCCATACGGTGTATTTATCGCCGGCATTGCGTAACGCACCCAGCGGAACCGACATGGCAGAACGTTCTGAACCACCATCGGCCTCAATAGTGATCTTCACCGTAGCGCCCAGTGGGGCGTCTTTGAGTTCATCACTGAGCACGTAGCGTGCTGAATAGGTACGAGTGACCAGATTCGCCGCCTGCGAGAGTTCGCGCAGTTTGGCAGTGGCGTTTTGAGCGGTGCTGCCGTACAGGCTGGCCCGGGCAACGGATTCAAGCCCGGGACGTATCGTTTCCGGCAGCTCGACAGCAGCTTCGCGTGCTCCGTCTTTGGCCAGTTGCACGACTGTTTGTCCGGCCGCGACCACCTGGCCCGGCTCGGCGGCGGTGTTCACCACGAGGCCATTCACGTCGGCTTTAAGTTCAGCGTACTGGCTTGCGTTGGTCGCCACATCGGCTTGTGCCTGGGCTGCCTCCACTTGTGCCTTGGCGCTACTGAGTGCCGAGACCGCCTGATCGTATGCCATTGCAGAGATCGCGCCTGCGGCAACCAAGCTGCGTAACCGTGCCTCATCGGCCTGGGCCTGGACGAATTTTGCCCTGGCAGAGGCCACCGCTCCCTTATGATTGGTGATGGCCAGATTCAGGTCAATGGGATCAATTCGCATCAGAGGCTGGCCTTTCTGGACGCGCTGACCGACATCCACCAAGCGTTGAATCACCTTGCCTGAGACACGAAAACCCAAGTCGCTCTGAACCCTGGCGGCAACCACGCCCGAGAAGGTTTGGGTCGTCGAGGAGTCGTCGCGGACTGTCGCAGTGTCCACAACCGGATCGACCAGTCTTGGATCAGCTTCCGGCGGATGACCGCAACCGGTCAGGAGTAACGCGCCGACAGTTAGAGACATGAGTGCAGCAGGACGCAGAGACATGGTGAGCTCCAGGGGATTCAGGCTCACATTATTCTGTTATGTTTACGGTATTGCAAATACGTAACCTGTAAAAAGCCGATCAGTAACAGAGTGGCAGCAAATATGGTCTAAAAAACATGTTTTTAAGTCGTGATAACGGAAGTGGCGTGTGACGTTTCTAGTAATGTGTTGACAAAAATGCGGTGATGGAAATAATTGCTGCACGAGATCACAGGATGCCTCCATGAAACACTCACCCGGTAGAACTGAACGGTATGCACGTCTGCTCCCCGCTATTTTCCTGGCCGGTTGTGCAGTGGGCCCCGATTACCACGCGCCGGAACTACCGCCATCAGGGCCTTTCCGTGGTCAGCATTTCGTCGAGCAGCGCAGCAGCAGCCTACCCACAGCTGACCTGTCCAACTGGTGGGCAGGCTTTGGTGACAAAGAACTGGAGGGTTTGGTCGACCGGGCATTGGCGCAGAACCTTGACCTCAAGCAGGCGGTGGCCCGAGTGAATCAGGCGAGCGCATTGACGGTAGGGGCCCGCTCGGCACTTCTCCCCTCAGGCGAACTGAACGCTCAGGCCTCACGGGCACATCAGTCGCTTGAAGACCCCATCGGGCGTTTGGCCAGCGCGTCTCCCGGGTTTGACCGCAACGCCAGCCTGTATCAGGTAGGGGCGGGTGTGAGCTGGGAAGCGGATATTTTCGGTGGGTTGCGTCGAGGGCTTGAAGCGGCCGATGCTGACCAGCAGTCAGCGGTGGCTCAGCAGGCTGCAGTCAGGCTTATCGTCACATCCTCAGCTGCCAGCGGTTACATCCAGCTGCGCACTCTTCAATCCAGGCTGGATGTCGTCCAGAGTCGGGAAAAAACCCAGTCGGATCTGGTCAAGTTGCTGCAGCTTCAATATGCCAACGGTGTAGTGGCCAGGCTTGAACTCAAACAGGCCCAAGGGGTGCTTTCCACCGTGTCTGCCCAAGTCCCGCCACTGCACAGCGCCATCGAAAGCGCCATGAATTCCCTTGAGGTGCTCAGCGGGGTAATGCCCGGTACGCTGCACGAGGAGCTGACGACACCGGCGCCCATCCCTTCCGCGCCAGGCATTGCTGCGGCGGGCGGCCGCGCCGACATGTTCAGACGGCGACCGGATGTGATCGCGGCCGAGAGAACACTGGCAGCTTCCAACGCCCGAATTGGTCAGGCTGTTTCTGATTACTACCCCAAGTTTTCGTTGGGGGCGCTGCTGGGCTCGGCCACCAACGTCAGCGGCAATCTTCTTTCTGGCAATGCCAATCTGGCGCAGGGCGTATTTGGCCTGCGTTGGCGGCTGTTTGACTTTGGCCGCGTGAAAGCCGAAGTCGAATTTGCCAAGGGCAGGGATGCCGAAGCCTTGGCTGCTTACCAGCAAACGCTGCTTCAGGCGACGGCCGATGTCGAGAATTCGATGACCCAACTGGTGCAAAGCGAGAAACAGGATCGGGTGCTGGCCGATGGCGTCCGCTCTCTGACTGAAGCAAGGCAGGCCGCGTTTTCGGCCTATCAACAGGGCAGTGTGAGCTTCATCGAAGTCCTGGACGCCGATGACCGGTTGCAGCAGGCACAAGAGCAGAAGCTTCTTGCACAGTCAGCGGCTTCCATCGCTGCGGTCGATTGCTTCAAAGCGCTGGGTGGTGGGTGGAACGCGCCGCAGTCCGCCGTCGTGGCAAGGGCGTCACGCTGACGATTGCCGCGGCCGTGAAAATCCAGGACAAGCGTTCCTGTGGGCTGGATCTGAATCTGCTCCTGACATTTGCAGCTGTTTACCGGGAATCCAATGTCACCAAGGCTGCCCGCTGTTTGTCGGTTGAGCAACCGGCGGTGAGCAATATCCGTTTGTCGACTTTCGTTTTCGATCCCCACATCTGAAGACAGGCCATCCGGTTGAATAGCGTGATCATTTGCTTCGGGGGACTGGAATTCCTACAGGTAAGGCGCCAGGTTCGCAGTAATTAAATGAAATGCTTCCAGACCTTCGCTGAAGCATAAAGCGTTTGTCGCTTTCGATTGTCATAAGGCCTTTCTCGGTGGTGAGGGGGCCGTCCCCGATGCCTGTATCCACGCAACGCTGTGAATAAGCGAAAAGCTTGCCCTGATTAGAATCAATGATTATGCGGCAGTCGTGAGTGTGAGCTCCGCTAAGGCCTTCGCCATCGTAGCTCAGTATTCCGGCGTTGGCCGGGTTGGCGCAGGTTTGGGAATCATCGACATAAATGCCCACCCTGAGCGGTAATACCGAGCCTATAGGCCCCGTAGGGTCTGAGTTGCACCCAGTACAAAGGGAAATGAAAGTGGCGGTGAGCAAATGGCATATAAAGTTTTTGCTGATCATTTTTATTGCGCCGTAGGTAGTCAGCGGTATATCCGGTCAGGACCTTCAGGCGGGCTAGGATAGATGTCTGAGTAGCCCTTGGTTGTGCTCATGATCGTTAATTCATCCTGCACCTGACGATCGGTTATTCGCCTGAATTGCCCATGGCTTCTTGATCGTGACCACAACGGCCATCCGTACGCTTGTGCGTATCAATGGGTAGATGGGCAGAGAGCTTAATACATCGCCATGAAGCCAGAGACTTCACTGGGATACCTGTATCGTGAGCAGTTTATGAAGGCCAGTTAGCGGCTCCAGACAGGTCTTTCTTGTCTTTCAGCATATCTATTCGGATGCATAGCGCCCATGCTAGCCATTCGACGTCACCTCGGATGTCGAAACAGGCCGTATCAATTATGAGTACGTTTGGCAGTCGTTTAAGAGCAGAAAGGATCAGTCATGGGCTGACTCAAATGGCATTTGCCGAACTCGGCGGCGTGCAACCTAATGCTCAAGGCCACTATGAAAGTGGGTTTCGACTACCCAAAGTTGATTATCTTCTTGCGATATCCGCCTTAATTGACGTTGCATATCTGATTACGAACGAGCGTTCGCTCAAAGATAACTCTGAATTTACAAAGCAAGAGCACGATATCGTGGCAACCCTGCGAAGAATGTCGCAGAAAGATCGCGACGGTGTTAGTCAGCTGTTCGTCATATTAGGCCGCTATGTGAACTAGCGTTAGTGTGGGCTGGCGAGGCTGCAAACGGTTAGGATCTAAGGACTTTCGTATATAGCTGCGCAGGCTGTGGCTGTACTCGTCTTCGTTAAATTCCCCTGTCGCCGAAGATCGGTATCCGTCTATTTGTCATCTGGGTCGACACCTGCGATGGCAGATCGCACCAAGTAATCCGGGGCCCGGCGATCCAGAAATTGCCCCGGCGCGAGCGTTCACGGGAGCCGATCGTCAACGGTCGTCTGAACTTTCGGCTGGGCGGATAATTGTCTCGGTGGCGAAAATCGACCAGTCCTTGTGCCCCAGCCCTCGGGCGACGGCCGCCATCATGTTTGCCCGTACCACATCGGCTGCGGGCAATTCCAGGTTCACGCAGTGGGCTGCCTCGATGGCCAGGTTGATATCCTTGAGACCCAACGACAACGTGAAGCCCGGCTCGAAGGAGTCCTTGGCGATGTTCTGTCCATAGCGTTGGTAGCTGGGCGAGGCAAACAGGGTCTGGGTCATGAGGTCAATGAAAGTGGCCGGGCTCAGCCCATGACGCCCGGCCAGAGCGCTGGCTTCACCCAGGGATTGGATGGCCTGGGTGATCATCATGTTACCGGCGATCTTGGCAATGCTTGCGTGCACAGGATCATCGCCCATCCGCCAGGTCTTTTTTCCCAGCAAGTCGAAGAGGGGCTGTACTGTCGCAATCGCCGTCGGCGACCCGGCGACCATGATGTTCATTTCACCCCTCGCCGCCATCGCAGGCACGCCGAAAACCGGCGCCGCAACCAGCGCGATGCCGTTGGCGTAATGAATGTCTTGCAGCTCTTTCATAAGCGGGGGAGAGAGCGTCGACATCACAATGTGGATACAGCTTTTGTCCGCACTGTCAAAGATTCCAGAAGCTAACAGCACCGTTCTGACTGCATGATCGTCGGCGAGCATGCTGATGACGACGTCCTCCTGGAATGCGGCGGCGGGGGTTGCGAGGATGCGCACGCCTTTCAGCTTCGCAAGCGCTTCCCGATTGCGATTCCACGCCGAGACACGATGCCCGGCTGTGATAAGCAGGGGAATGATGGCGCGCCCCATGCTGCCTGTTCCGATAAAGCCGATGTTCATGTTCAAGCCCCTGCTGGCGTTAATGGCTTCAAAGTATGTGGCTTAGGGGATTGCTGCGGGACTGCCATTGTTGCAACCTCGTCGTTCATTTTTGTATGGGGGTGAGGCATGGACTGGAGCGACATGCGGATCTTTCTGGCGATTGCCCGCAGCGGCTCGCTGGGTGGCGCCGCCAGGCAGTTGGGGGTCAGCCACCCGACGGTCGGGCGGCGCTTGCAGGTGCTTGAACAAACCAGTCGACAACCCTTTTTTCTGCGGACTGCCCAAGGGCTGGTGCTCACGGACAGTGGCGAGAGGATTCTCAGTCTGGCGCAGGATATGGAGCACAGTGCGCTGGCCATCGAGCGTCGTCTGGCAGGGCATGGCGATCAACCGGAAGGCCTGCTGCGCATATCCTCAGCCGATTGGTTTGCCTGCCATGTGTTGTCGCCGGTCCTGAGTGAAATGGTTCAACGGTATCCGTTGATCGTTCCCGAAGTCATCGCCGGGCATCGACTATTCGACCTTGCCCGCCGGGATGCCGACATTGCCTTCCGGATCGTACCTTTCACCGAACCCGATATCGTCCACCGCAAGCTGACGACTCTGCCGTACGGACTGTACGCCGCTTTGCACGCCCCGGCGCCGCACCCTGACGGCGAAGGCCTTGGCCTTATCCTGATGAACATCGCTCAGGCCCATTACCCGGACGTGCAATGGCTGCAGCAACGCTATCCGCTGGCCCGCACCGTGTTCACCAGCAGCAGTCGGACGGTTCAGGCGCAGATGTGCGCGAAGGGGCTTGGCGTTGCCGTATTGCCCCGCGTCCTTGGCGACTCAGTGTCGGGACTGCGGCTGCTGGATGAGGACCAGCCACCGCCAGGGCGGGACATCTGGATGGGGTATCACCAGGATATGCGCCAGATGGACCGTCTGCGCGCGTTGGCCGACCTTGCCTCCAGCATGATCGGCGCGGGGTAGCGTGTTGAAGTTCCTCAGGTGGAGCGAACAGGCGACGCCTCCGATACCAGCGCTGGCTGCCGCACTAAGTCAGGCTCACAGCAGCTCCCACGGCCAAGCAGGCGGCGATGCACAGGACCGAGATCGTGAAGGCGTGAGTGATGCTGATCGCCGTTGCCTCTTCGCCCAGCAAGGTATAAAAAACGCCGCGTAGAAGCACAGCGCGACCAGCAATGCTCGGCCCAAGCCAGACGCTTTCAGTGCGGCTGAGTCGAGGACGGGGTCCCACCGGCCAGGTGCAATCGGGTCTCGTATCGCCAGAACACAACCGCCAGCACAGGGGCTGCGGCGAGCGACAGCCACGCCCACAGCGGCCATCCCGCTTCACGGTCTTCAATCAACGGCTCGATCAGAGCGGTCAGGATCAGCATCGACGAGTGAAAGGCGACGAGTGAAAGCTCAGGCTTCTGTCAAGCAGGCTTCTCGCCCGCTCGCGTCAAGCCAATGGGTCCTGATTTATGGGATCACTCTTGCTCTTTCGCCTTACAAAGCTACACGGCCATTGTTCATTCATGTCAGTGCCGCTCGGCTTCGATGAGGACCGCCTCGATCTGTTCCAGCAACGGCATGGAAGGATTGAGTTTGTACAACGCTTCCAAGACGGCGGTGCGATCGTTTGCCCGCACGTGGGCCAATGAACTCAAGGCCCGTAAAATCCGCGCGAACGTGTTGAGCCCTGGCTTCACCCGCACGCCGCTGATGGACAACGGGCTGGATATGATCGAAAGCGACATTGCCGCACTGTTTTTGGCCTCCGAGGACGCCAGATACGTGAACGGAGTGAAGTTGATGGTCGACGGTGGTTTGTCGCAAATCTGAAGTCTCATCGGACCCTGCGCGAACCTCTCTGAGGCTGCCCGGGCCTGGGCTGGCACCGAACCAACGGTCGATTATCTGGTGGAGTGCTTTGGGCCAGAGAGGTGAGCCACTGAAGTAGCCTGAATGCACACTTTCAATTCACGCAGCCAGATGGGTATGCAATGACCACCGCCGAGGGCGCTCACCACTCGGCGGATCACCACGCAATGGGTTGCCCATCCCACGCCCAAAAGGTGCCACTGTCTGCCGGGCCGTGACGGCCCACCTGCTCGATGATGCATTGCGCAGCAAAGGCGGGGGTGAACAGTTGCTCGGGCGGTACATTGGCCTGAAAGGGTTGCGACAGCAGGGTGTCCGTGGTGCCGGGGTGCAGACTCAGCACGGTTGAGCCTGGGTTCAGGCGTTTGAGTTCGATGCTCGCCGTATGCAGCAGTTGATTGAGTGCCGCTTTGCTCGCCCGATAGCTATACCAACCACCAATACGATTGTCGCCGATGGAACCGACTCTGGCTGAGAGCGCCGCGAAGGTGGACGGTTGCTTGCGCAGCAGCGGCAGCAGGTATTTGAGCAGCAGCACCGGTGCGAAGGTATTGGTCGCAAAGCTTGCCTGAAGGCTTGCCAGGTCCAGTTGGGTCAGGCCTTTCTCCGCACGAGCGCCGTCCTGATGCAGGATGCCCAAGGTGCTGACGACCAGATGCAGGTGCTCGCACGTTGCGCCGATTGTTTGGGCGAGGGCCTCGAGCGATGGCTCCTGACGCGCATCGCAATCGATCAGCACCAGCCGCTGGCCGTATTGCCGGGCAAGCCTTGCGAGGTCGCTGGACGTGCTGGCCTTACGCGAAGCGGCCCACAATTGGGCGACGTCATCGCGCGCCAGCAACAACTCGCACAAGGCCAGGCCAATACCCTGGCTGGCCCCACATATCAACACGCAGGCCTTGTCGGGCAGATCAGGGATCAGACTCATAGGACACCTCACAAAAGAGTGTTCGCAGTATGGCAGGCCACTCAACCTTGCCGGTTCAGCAGGCCGCGCTGCACCCGCCATACCAGATAACCTGCCACCAGCGTAGTAGCGACCATGCAGTAACCCACCACGTCGAAGTGCTGCAATTTGCCATCGGCACCGATCAGTACGATGTGCCCGGCCAGCAGCGAAGCAAAACCGCCTGACAGCTGCTGGATAGCGGCGCTCACGGCGTTGAACGCGCCACGATGGGAGGCCTGTGGCACGCCTGCAACCATGGCCTGAAAGGGGATCAACCGGGAGAAAATCCCTACGAACAATACGGCGTTGACCACGATGACCCAAGGCAGCGGCACGTTGGACAGATGGGTGTAGATCGTCACCATGATGATGGTCAATATGCTGCCAACGTAGAACACCGGCAGCTTGCCAAAAGCATCGCTGGCACGACCGATCAACGGCCCGGTGACGATCGTGCACAGCCCGGTGAATAAGTACACGGACGGCAGGCTCTCGATGTCGATGCCCAGATTATTCACGGTGAAGGCACTGCTGAAGGGCATCAGCATGTAGCCGCCGGTGGTCAGCAGGGCAGTCGCCGCGAAGGCAGCCCAGTGCCGCCGCGTTGCCAGCGTGGTGAAGAGGTGACGAAAAGCGCCGTGTTCCTGGTGAGCCGCGAGATGATCAACTACGGGACGCATCACCAGGACAATCACTAACCCGCCCGCGGCGCCCATTGCCGCCAGCAGCAGGAAGGGTGCATGCCAGCCCCAGTGATTAGCCAGGAACAGACCTACGGGCAAGCCAAGCACTTGACTGGCAGCGAATGCTGTCTGGATCACCCCCATGACACGGCCCCGCGATTGCGGGGCGAACAGGTCGGCGGCGATCGCCAGGACGATGGAACCGATCACCCCGGCGAAAATGCCGGTGACCACCCTTGCCAGCAGCAAGGTCTCGAAGCTGTCCGCCAGGCCGCACCAGAGCGTGCCGATGACGAACCCGCTGTAAAAGAACAGCAGCAGTTTCTTGCGATCGAAGCGATCGGCAAAACCTGCGGTGAGCAGACCGGAAAGCCCTGCGCTGAACGCGTAGGTGCTGACCACCAGGCCGAACTGGCGAGCCGACATGCTCAACGCCGGCATGATCATCGCGCCCAGCGGCGCCATGAGCATGAAGTCGATGATGACGGCGAACTGCAAGGTGGCCAGCAGGCCGACAACAAATTTCTGATAACGGCTGAAGGGCGTCAAAGCGGGGACGTCGGTAGTCATCAATGGGCTCGGGCAGGGGTTGGCAGGTGGCACGCGGCCCATCATGGTGGAAAAAGTACCTATAAAAAACCCCCACCAGAGACGATCCTTTCAGACACTTCCTTCGCTTTCCACCACCAGAATGCGCGCCACGCCCAGCGGGTGCGCTACATGGGCGGTGCCAACCGATGCATAAAACACATCGCCGGTTTCCAGGATCGTTGATTGCTCGACGCCGTTTTCCTTGAAATACATTTCTACTCGGCCATCCAGCACGGCGAAGACTTCCTGGCCGTCATTCACATGCCATTTGTAAGGCTGATCTGTCCAGTGCAGGCGGGTGGTGATGCCGTTCATGTTGGCGATGTCCAGGGCAGCCCAGGCGCGCTCGCCGATGAAGTCCTTACTGCGAAATATCTTCACGGTTCTTTACCTTTTCTCAATTCAGCCTGCGGCAAAGATAGGCCTGGGTCTGGTACGGGAATTCAATGGTCTCATGACCTTTCAAGGCAGGGTGGGTGTCAATCAGTTCGCGCAGCTGCCGGGTGACGATGGCTTTTTCCGCTGGCGGCAGTGCTGCGATAAAGCTCACCGAGAGGAAGCGGTTCATGATCACGGTCTCGGCGCTGCCTGAGTGGGTGTAGTTGAAGCAGGTCAGTTCTGGCTGCGCGAAATGAGGCCCGTTGAAGGGCTGACGCCAGTTGCCGGTGTGAAATCGCGGCGTATCGCCTTCGTAGGGGGTGATGATGCGGGTGATCTCGGCGACCCAGTCGACAGACTCGTCACGCACGTTCCAGATCAGGCCAAGGCGACCGCCGGGCTTGAGCACGCGATGAATCTCGGTCAGTGCAGTCTCGTTGGCAAACCAGTGGAAAGCCTGGGCGCAGACGACCGCGTCGGCGCTTGAACCGGCAAGCGGAAGTGCTTCGGCGGTGCCGTGGACAATGGTGGTGTCGGGGAAGCTTTTGCTGAACTCCTGGCGCATGGCTTGCACCGGTTCGACAGCAGTGAGGTGCTCAGTCAGCGGCTTGAGGAGTCGGGTGAATTTGCCGGTTCCAGCACCCAGATCCACCAGTGACGACTGTGCATCAATGCCCACTGTGTGCTCAAGCCAAAGGCTGAGCGCTTGCGGATAGTCCGGGCGACCCTGGGTGTAAGTGCCCGCTTGCGTCGAAAATCCTACCTCAGCAGCTTTGTGAATGACTGGCATCGTCGGCGATCCTCTTCTTGGAAAAGTGGCCGGCGCATTATGCGGCAGTGGCGCACTGCAAACCCAGTGCCTTTATGAAACCTGGGAAATGCCCGTGGTCTGCGACTCATCAGCCTGTCAGTTCAGTTTCCAGAAAACCCACAAAAAAAACTGCATCCTTTTCGATACTGCCTGGATGGCCATGAATCGAGATAGCGGCACGGAGCACCAGCGCAGGGAGTGTGATTGGAGTTTGTAATTTCTGATATCCGGGCGTGATGGAAAAAAGGATTATCTATGACTAAGCTTTAGACTCAGCATCACTTACGAGTGATTGAGTGCCTTTTGTATCATCATCAAAAATGCAGAAATGTTGGCATGCTGGCCACAGTGTAAGAGGGCTGCAGACAACTGTACCCATGGTGAGTTGGCGCAAAAATGGACTGAATCTCATCATTAATAGAAAAAGGACTTTATATCATGAGTGAATTAGAAGAAGCGCTACCCATCATTATTGATATTGGCGGCGGGATGGTGAAGGCAGGCAAAGCCGGCGAGGATGCTCCGTCACATGTATTTCCCGCGGTAGTAGGAAGGCCAAAACACCAAGGAATAATGGTAGGGATGGGTCCAAGCGATGCTTATGTCGGTGATGAAGCTCTCGCTAAAATAGGTATATTGAAGCTTAGCTACCCGGTACAGCATGGGGGCGTCACTGATTGGGAAGCTTTTAATCGTGTCTTGCGTCATACGTTCTACGACGCGTTAAAGGTGGCTCCTGAAAATCATCCTGTGTTACTGGCGGTGGCCCCACTCACTTCACCGACGGATATGGAGAATATGGGTCGGATATTATTTGAAACCTTTAACTGTCCTGCTTGCTATATTGCAGATCAGGCGAAGTTGAGCTTGTCCGCAACAGGAAGAACAAGCGGAACGGTTGTTGATATCGGGGATGAGGTAAGTTTTGTCGTTCCTATCTGTGACGGGGTTGCGATTTCTACCGCCATCACGCAGATCGATATCGGAGGCCGTAATTTAACTGAGTTTCTGAACCAGTTGCTGAGCGAAAAGGGTAGTTTTTTTTCAACTGATGCGGAAAAACAAATCGTCAATGATATTAAGGAGGAACTCTGCTATGTTGCTTTGGGCTTTGATGCTGAAAAAAATAGAGCTGAAACATCCGATGAAGTTGAAATGACTTACGAATTGCCCGATGGGCTTGAGATTTCATTGGGGGTTGAGCGCTTCCAATGTCCGGAAGCGTTATTTCAGCCGTCATTTATAAATAAATTTGAAAAAGGGCTGCATTACAGCATAGTTGACAGCGTCACGAAGTGTGACGCCGCCTTGAGAAATTCACTCTATGGAAATATCGTTTTAACCGGTGGTTCGAGTTTGTTTAAGGGGATAGCAGAGAAACTACAAAAGGAACTCGTAGTGTTAGCTCCTTCCGGCGTTAACGTCAGTGTTATTGCTCCACCAGAGCGCCAGTTCATTGCCTGGATGGGTGGCTCGAAACTGGTGTCGCAGTCTGCTTTTTTGTCAAAGTGGGTGACCAGCACGGAATATGGAAAAGAAGGCCCCTCAGTTGTGAATCGCAAATGTAGGTGATTTCCAGATGACGGGCAGGTCCTCCCAACCTGTCCGCCAAATCTAAAATCCGTCAACCTCACGCATTCGTCATTCACCACCCCAGACAGACTGCGGGTGACCAGTGCTTTTTGTTCCGTCAGCTTCCCCCAATTGGCTTGTCACAAATGAGGTGAGGACGTGCAGATGGAGTGAACGCTGACGATGCTGAGTTCAAGCTCAGTTGCAGCGGTAATGAGCAGAACATTGCATTATCTGGGGCATAGACGCCATCCAGGTAAACGTTATTGTTTCGCTGCAAAGAGCGCCGCTATTTCTTCTGCGCTTTGGCTTCTGCCGCCAGGCACTCGAGGGCAAACTGTTCGGTGTACGTCATCTGAATGGGCGTGGTTTCACCCTTGACGGTCCTTTCGCCCTCGAGGATGTAGCGGATGCGCTTGTCGGTGACACCGATACGCTTCGCGATCCAAGAGGGCGTTTGTCCAATCCGCGAAATCAGCTTGTCGGCGTAGTCGGTGGACGGATTATAAAATTCTGCGTTGGGTGTCATGTGACGTCCAGATTAAGATGGGTCGCGATACATTCGGGCTTGCGTGACACGGTGCGCTAATTTTTGGAGTGTGTCGCGATTTCTGTCTGAACGAGATGCAGCGTGCTCTGGCGGTGCCCGGAAAGTCATGCGCGAGTTATGTTGCGTCAAGTGCACCTTCCGCCTCGACAATAACCACACGTTCGAACCGTCCGGCCAGCACTACGTAACTGAAAATGCCCACCAGACCATGTGCGGCGACGAACCAGAGCGCTGAGTCGAAAGAGCCTGTTTTAGCGACGAAGTAGCCGATCACCACGGGCGTGATGATCCCGGCGATGTTGCCGATACCGTTGAACACTCCGCCACTCAAGCCCACCATGCCCTTGGGCGCTGTATCGGATAACACTGCCCAGCCTACTGCTGCCAGGCCTTTGCCAAAGAACGCCAACGCCATCAATGCGATGACCATCCAGTTGGCGTCGACATAGTTGGCAGAGACCAGGCTTGATGCCAGCGCCATGCCGATGACGAACGGGGTTTTTCGCGCCCGTGACGGATGCACGCCACGGCGGATCAGATAGTCGGAAACCACGCCGCCCAACACGCCTCCAGAGAAGCCACAGATAGCCGGCATTGCCGCCACCCAGCCCGCTTCCATGATGGTCATGCCCCGACCCTTGATCAGGTAAATGGGAAACCAGGTGATGAAGAAGTAGGTCAGGGCAGTGATGCAGTATTGCCCCAGATAAATGGCCCACAGTGTGCGGTTGTTGAAGAGCTGAGCGACTTCTTTCATCTTGATTTTTGGCTTGGTGGCTTTGCGCGTCGCTTCCAGATCCACCAGTGCGCCGCCCTCGCGCATGTAGTTCAGTTCTGCCTCGGTCAGTCGTGAGTCGCTGAGGGGCTCACGGTACAAGGCGAACCAGAATACAGTCGCGACCAGGCCCAATGCGCCCATCCAGATGAACACATGCTCCCATCCCCAGGAATGTGTCAGCCAGGCCATGAGTGGGGCAAATACCACGACGGCCATATATTGAGCGGAGTTGAACAGGGCAGAGGCGGTGCCGCGTTCGCTGGTCGGGAACCAGCACGATACGATGCGGTTGTTAGCCGGGAAGGCGGGAGATTCCACAAGACCGAGCATGAAACGCATGCCGAACAAGGTCAGTGCTGCCGTGGAGCCCACGAGCCCGATCCAGCCAACGGTGCCTTGCATCATGGTAAATAGCGACCACAAAAACAGGCTGCACCCGTAGACCCTTCTCGCACCAAACTTGTCCAGCAACCAGCCGCCTGGAATCTGGCCCAGCGCGTAGGCCCAGGCAAACGCGGAAAAGATCATGCCGAGCATGATGGGGTCCAGTCCCAAGTCTTTGACGACGCCCGTACCGGCAATCGACATTGTTGCCCGGTCGGCGTAGTTGAGGACGGTGACGATGAAAATCAACGCGAGAATCACGAATCGGCGACGGCCCACACGGGCTTCTTCTATCGGGATTGCTGCGGACGCGGTCTTGGAGATCATGGGGCGCTCCTGCTTTCCTCGGTGGGAAATATTATTTTTGGAAGGGGGCAGAGGAGCACAGACTAGGTAAGCCAACGATGTTGGTCTAACATTAATACTGGATCGATTAATACAAGATTTGGATCATGGAACTCCACCAACTCCGCTGTTTCGTGATGGTTGCCGAAGAACTGCATTTCGGACGCGCAGCCAAGCGCCTCGCTATGACCCAACCACCGTTGAGCCGCCAGATTCAAATGCTGGAGCGCTCGGTGGGCGTCCTGCTCTTTGAGCGCAGTAACAGGAACGTGCAACTTACCGCCGCAGGACAGCGTTTTCTGCGAGATGCCCGGCATGTGCTGGCTTATACCGAACAGGCAGCAACAGCGGCCCGTCGCCTTGCCCGGGGTGAGGCGGGGCAGTTGCATCTGGGTTTTACAGCGGTCAGTGGCTACAAACTCATTCCTGACCTCTTGGGGCATGCGTCGCTGCAATTACCGAGTTTGAGTTTCGAGCTGCACGAGATGGTTTCAGGCGCACAGACTGAAGCGTTGGCGGCGAACATGATCGATGTCGGGTTTGTCCGGCAGGTGCCGCCACACGCAGGCTTCAACTCGGCGTTGATCCGAAGCGAGCCACTGCTAATGGTGATGGCAGATGCTCATCCACTAGCGCAGCGAGCGACGATTGCGGTGACTGATCTGGACCAACAACCTTTCGTGATGTATTCGCCCGATCAGGGACGATATTTTTACGACTGCATTGTTGGCTTGTTTGCCATGGCGGGGGTTTCGCCGCGCTATCTGCATTATCTGGGGCAGACCCATTCCATTCTCGGCCTCGTACGCGCAGGCCTGGGGATTGCGATTGTGCCAGCCGCCGCCCGTGAGCTTTATCTGGGGCAACTGCAGTTTCGTACCCTGGAAGGTGCTCAGCCTCGTTCAGAGGTCTACATGGTCTCAAGAAGCGACAACGACAACCCAGCGCTCCCACCCTTCTTGAGCATGGCGACAGACTATTTCCGCACAGTGCGTTGAAGCCTCCGCAATACCCGTGCAGTGACGGATACCGCGATGCGCTGCGAGTCCCAAAGGCCCTACGATGACCATCAACGCCCGGGAGGCCATTCTGCTGGCCGCCAGGAAAATCGCTCAGTCACAGGGTTACAATGGCCTGAATTTTCGCGATTTGGCCACTCAGGTAGGCATCAAGCCAGCCAGTATTTATTACCACTTCCCCAGCAAGGCCGATCTGGGTGTTGCCGTTGCCAGGCGATATTGGGAGGACGGTGCTGCTACGCTTGAAACCATCTCGGAACAAACCCCGGATCCCATTGAAGCACTGCACCGTTTCCCCGAGATTTTCCTTCGTTCGCTGGAGGCCGAAAACCGCCTTTGTCTGGGCAGTTTTGTGGGGGCTGAAACTGACAGTCTGCCGGCAGAAATGACTCAGGAAATTCAAGCTTTTGCGGAGGTCAATGTGGCTTGGCTGAGCAAGCTTTTGGTGGCTGCGAACGTCTGCACGCCAACTAACAGCGAAATCAGGGCGCGTGCCATTTTTTCGGCCGTTGCGGGTGCTCAACTGATTGCGAGAAGCCGTTCGGACATTGCCCTTTCTACATGTTGATCGACGCCTACCGTGCCAGCGGACCGCTGCCAGCATTACGCACTGGTGAAGAAGCGGCCTTGCTCTTGAGTGCCGCCTTTGCTAGCGCCCTTTGCGATGATTCCGGTGGTTTTTTAATTGACTTGTGTGCATATACACATATTATCTCCCCATGAACGATATCCACGGTCCCGATCTTTGCCATTGCCTCGCCGCGAGGCGCAATGCGCGATTCCTCACTCGTCTTTATGACCGGCATCTGGCCGCAGCGAGCCTGTCCATCTCGCAGTTTTCCCTGCTCGCGATGTTGGGCACGCATCCGGATATTTCAATTTCCGAACTCGCGGAGTTGATGGTGATGGAGCGGACCACCCTGGTGAGAGCGCTCAAGCCCCTTCAGACTGCGGGCCTGATTCACAGCCGCGCCGAGGGAGTTCGCTCGGCGCTGCGACTGGGTCTTTCCGACGCGGGCATGGCAAAGATAAAAGAGTCAGAACCGTTCTGGCTGGCGGCGCAGGCAGAGTACGAAGCGCATATAGGAACTGATCGAGCGCTGTCCATCCGGGCCTCGTTGTTGAGGGTTGTACCGAGCGACTGATTTTTTTTAAGCTGTACTGTGTAATTACACACATTAATTCCTAAAGTGCTCAGGAAATCGAAATTTGAAAGCTTTTCCGAACACAGACACTGGCGCTGGAGTCGATCCGGCTGACCGAATCAGCGCAATCGACTTCGTCAACAGAGTCAACCGAGTCAACTGATGCATTCGGCCGGGGCCAATGCTCCGTCTGTTCAAACCACCAGGAGTATCTGATGAAAATCGCAGGATCCGTTGTGTTCGTTACGGGTGCCAATCGCGGAGTAGGGCTTGCGTTTGCGAAGCTGGCATTGGCCCAGGGCGCATCCAAAGTCTACGCCGGCGTGCGTAGCGTCGAAGGCTTCAATGTGCCTGGCGTTATCCCGGTGCAAATTGATATCACCGATGAAGCGTCAGTTGTTGCTGCGGCGCAGAAGTGCCAGGACACAACTGTGCTAGTCAACAACGCGGGCATTGGGATTGTTCAGGACGGCGTGCTGGCCTCGAACATGATTGAGTTATCCCGACACCTGATGGACACCAACACCTTCGGCATCGTGCGCACCGGTCAAGCGTTTGCCCCGATCCTGGCAGCCAATGGCGGCGGGGCAGTGATCAACGTGCTGTCCGATGTCACCTGGTTCAGCCTGCCGGCGATGGCAGCTTACGCGGCGTCCAAAGCGGCGGCATGGAGCGTGACCAACGCCCTGCGACTGGAGTTGAGGGCGCAGCAGACCCAGGTACTTGGAGTGCATGTGGGGTTCGTCGACACCGATCTGACCAAGGATTTCGACGTGCCAAAGATCGAGGCGCACGAGGTTGCCTTTGCCGCGTACCAAGGCCTGGAAAACCAGGCGCTCGAAGTATTGGTGGACGAAGGCACTCAGAGCATCAAGTCCAGCCTGTCGCTGCCGGACGCCTTCTATTTCAATCCGCCGCAGTTCGCCTGAAGGACCGTCCCAATGAGCGAAGCGCCTTATATTCTATTGGTCAAGGCCAGGGTCAAGCCGGAGTTTCTTTCCCAGGTTCTGAACGCAGCCACAATAACCCTTGCCCAGACGCTCAAAGAGCCGGGCTGTGTCGCGTTTTACCAGACTACTCACGCCCATGACCCCCATCACCTGTGCTTCTTTGAATACTTCGCTTCGCAGGCAGCACATGCTGAACATATGGCGCAGCCCTACACGAAAGCGTTCTTTGATCTGTTGAAGGATAAGCTGGTTGTGGAGCCGGACATGCAACGATTGGCGATCATCAATTAACCCTAAAAAGAAGGTGAACATGAGTCAGCAATTGCGTGGGAAAGTCGCGGTTATCACCGGTGGCAGCTCAGGCCTTGGCCTGGCCACAGCCAAACGTTTCGTCGCCGAAGGCGCTAGTGTTTTTATCACCGGCCGTCGTCAGGATGAACTGGACAAGGCCGTCGCCCTGATCGGTGGCGATGTCGTCGGGGTCCGGGCTGACTCCTCGAACCCGGCTGACCTGGACCGGCTTTATGAAATCATTGGTTTGAAAAAAGGCCGGCTGGACATCGTGTTTGCCAACGCCGGTATTCTGGAGAAGGGGCCCTTGGGCGAGCTCACCGAAGGCTCAGTCGATCGGCTGTTCGACATCAACGTCAAGGGGCTGGTTTTCACCGTGCAAAAGGCGCTGCCGTTGATGGTGGACGGCGGCGCGATCCTGCTGACCTCTTCGATGGTTGCCAGCAAAGGCCTACCGGGCAACAGCATCTACGCTGCGACCAAGGCTTCGATCCGCAGTCTGGGCCGTGGCTGGATGGTTGATCTCAAGGCCCGCAAAATCAGGGTCAACGCGATCAGTCCCGGTGCAATCCACACCCCTGGCCTCACAGGCGCGGCGGCCGACTCGGCAGCCGCGCAAAGCATGCTCGATCACTTCGCCACGTTGATTCCCGCCGGCCGCGTAGGCGAGCCAGACGAAGTCGCGAAAGTCGCGGTGTTCCTGGCTTCCGATAATGCCAGCTACATCAACGGCGCCGACATTGCCGTGGATGGCGGCTGGACCCAGGTTTAAGCGCGCAGTCTGACCTCGTCTATTCACCTCTCAGGATAAACACATGAGCAAGTTACTCGTCACTGGCGCAACCGGTGAGCTAGGCGGGGCTACCGTCAAAGCGCTGCTGCAACGCGTGGACGCCGGGCAGGTTGTTGCCTTGGCCCGTGATCCGGCGAAAGTCGCCGGGCTCGGGCTCGGGGTCGAGGTTCGGCGCGGGGATTATTTCGATCTTGCGTCACTGATCGACGCGTTTGAAGGCGTTCAGAAGGTGTTGCTTGTGTCCGCCGTGGCCTTCACTGACCGGCTCACTCAGCACCTCAACGTCATCAACGCGGCCAAGGCGGCGGGGGTCAAACACCTCGTCTACACCTCAATCCAGCGCAAGGAAGGCTCCTCGTTCGAGATATCGATGGTGACCGAGTCGGACATCGCCACAGAGCGGGCGCTCATAGACAGCGGCCTGATCTACACCATTTTGCGCAATACGCTGTATCTGGA
Organism: Pseudomonas rosaeacicularis; assembly: GCF_057128745.1. NCBI lineage: Bacteria > Pseudomonadati > Pseudomonadota > Gammaproteobacteria > Pseudomonadales > Pseudomonadaceae > Pseudomonas > Pseudomonas rosaeacicularis. Next base: position 177,986 of record NZ_JBSKHT010000004.1, on the reverse strand, counting down.
CGTACTGCCTCTCATGCTGGGCGCTGACGTGATGGAGCAGGGCGTGCGTATGACCGACGGCCAGGGCAAGGCGCCGATGGTGGCGCGTGCCGATCTGGCCGAAGCCAACGCAGTAGTGCTCTCTGAACCGGGTCATGACAACAGGATTTATACCCTTGGCGCGAGAGAAGCGTTTTCCTTCACCGATGTCGCAAGGGAGTTGTCGATGATCAGCGCCAAGCCTGTGACGTTTATCGGCACCTCGAATGCCCAGTTTGCCGACAGGCTGATTAGCACAGGATTTCCCAAAGCGCCGGCTGAATTTATGGCCGAGTGGTCGCGAGCGGTATCAAACGGCGAGTTTGAGCAGGTGACCGGTGATCTCGAGCGCTTGATCGGTCGTGAGCCGGTTGGCTACAAGGCGTTTCTGGAAGGTGTGTACGGCGGGTCTCGCTGAACCGTCATTCCTGTGGCGAGGCTTTGAGCCAGCGACCCACCACGTCTGCCGCTTCCTGTGGCGTGGTACCGGGTAGTACCGAGAGAAACTCTTCGCCTCCCATCCGGTAGAGCGAATCAGGGGGGGGGCACATTCACGGCCACGGCTTCATGAGGCATGGCAATTGAGCGGACTTGGTTCTCGAGCATGTCGAGCGTGTGCATTCACGCAGATCGACGTTTCGAAAAGCGGGGGATGAAGCCTTGCTACCCATTCAGGCCATTGGCATGACATGGCTCAAGCGTCTCTTCATCCCCGCTCAGATTACCCTGCGGTGGTCGGCACCGGCGTGTTAAGCAATTGCTGCTCCCACAGGTACGCAATCCCGCTGCCGGCGGCATGCTGCAGCAAAACCTCTGTCAACAGGCCAGCCGTTTCAGTCCGTGCCCAATCACGCTGCCATTCCGCAGCAATTGCCAGCCACGTCATCATGTTGGCGCCTGCGGCGATCATGCGCTGAATGGCGACCTGATGGGCTTCGACCGAAATGCCGCCTGATGCGTCGGTGATCACCGTCACGTCCCAGCCTTCGCCGAGCGCCTGAATCACCGGCATGGCGACGCAGACTTCGGTCCAGAGGCCGGCGATGACCAGTTGTTTGCGGCCTGTCGCTTTGACGGCATCCACCACTTTTGGATCTTCCCAAGTGTTGATGAAGGTCCGATCGATGACCTCCTGACCCGGGAACACATCGGTGATCTGCGGGAAGATCAAACCACCGCGCTCGGCGATTACGCTGGTCAGGATGGTCGGTACGCCAAAGGCCTTAGCCGCCTTTGCCAGCGCTGTCGCATTGTTGACGACCATTTGCGGCTCATGGCTGTTCAGGTTCGTGAGTTGGTACGGCTGATGGTCGATCAGTACCAGTACCGAATCTTCTGGACGAAGCAGCGAGGCGAGGCCGTTACGAAAAGTCATTAGTGCATCCTGTGTTGTCGTTATGAGAAGGATCGGTATCGGGCAGCGTGCACCGTCGGCGTCGTTGCCTGATGACAACACTGTGCTGTTCCTGTAATCGTGGCGGTAGTCGTGTTTGGCGGTTAGCTGTGTCGCGAAATGGGGAACACTGATTTGGATATCGAAGAGCTTCAGACATTCGTTGAAGTGGCTGACGCCGGGGGCGTTTCGCCGGCAGCAGTTCGGCTTGGCGTGTCCAAGTCAATCGTCAGTCGCAGGCTGGCACGACTGGAAGCGGAGCTTGGCGTGCAGTTGCTTGCACGCTCCACTCGCGGGGCGGCGCTTACCGAAGCCGGCGCCACGTTTCGCGACTACGCAGCCAGGGTCTGCGCCGAGATGGACGTCGCCCGGGAAGCGATCCTGCCCTCCGGTGCCCTGCGCGGTCGCTTGCGAGTCGCCGCGCCGCTTTCGTTTGGCCCCACGCATTTCGCGCCTGTGCTGGCGCAAATGGCGCGGCGCCACCCAGAACTTCATATCCAGACCTGCTATAGCGATCGTTTCGTTGACCTGATCTCGGAGGGTTATGACTGCGCGATACGGGTGGGCTACCTTCAGGATTCCAACCTGATCGCAAGACGCATCGGCCCGATCGAGGGCAAGCTGGTCGCAAGTCCTGGCTATATCGAGGAACATGGTTCTCCAAAGAAGCCTGAGGAAATAAGCGCCCATCAAGCCCTGATGCAAAGTACCGAAGCCTGGCAATTTCTGGACGGCGACAAGGTCGTTTCGGTGCGTGCGCAGGGACGCTTCAAAGCTGACAACGGCGTCGCGCTGGTCGCAGCCGCCGTTGCAGGATTGGGGATCGCGTACCTGCCCAATTGCCTCATTTATGACAGCCTGGGCTCTGGGGCACTCGTACCGATCATGACGCGCTATCCGCCACCGCCTGCGGGTGCCTATATGGTCCGCCCGGCAGGCCAGCATCCGGCGCCAAAGATTCGGGTGCTCACCGAACTCTTGATCGAGTACTTCGGGACGTCTCCACACTTTGCCGGCGATGTCTCTTTGTGATCAGGCGGCTGCATGGATTTCGCGACAGAGCCGCCGATCCGACGCTCAACGCGCACTGACCTCCCATGGCGCCAGACTGATCAGCCACTCGCCCTCATTGACGATCGGGTGATTGACGATCATCAGAACGATCCCGGCGTAAGGGGCGATCAGCTCGGTTTGTGGGGCGCCGAAGATATCCTTGAGCACCCCCAAACGCTGCCCGACGGTAACTTCTTCACCCGCTGCAACCTCCAGATAAAGCCAGCCGCTGAGCGGTGCCTCGACCTTGAAAAAATTGTGCACGACCCGATTTCGGCGTTGCTTTACCGGGGGCGCAAGGTCAGCGGTCAATCCCAGAAAACGGCCGATATTCACGACGCCCTGAAAATGGAAATCGATGCATTCGGGGTCGAGCACTCCGTTCGCGCCGCCTTCGGCCATCACTGCGTGGCGTCCCAGCCAGGGCAGTTCGTTGGTGGCGCGGCCCCGATTGTTGGACTGATCGGCGTCGAATTCGACGACGGTGTCAGCGTCGAACTGATGAGCCAGCGTGCGTGTCCGCGCATCGAACTCGGCGTTGCCTGTGAGCTGGCACATCACGAACTTCGCCACCTCTTCGCGCAGGTCACCGCCGTGCAGGTCGATGAACACGGCGGCGTCTTTGGCCCACTCGTGCAAAATCTGATGGATCAGCACCTGGCTGAACGAGCCGTCGAGATCACCCGGCGAGAGAAAGTTGATGTTCTTGTCGTCCACCGGACAGACGAATTCCGAATGCTCGAACAGCCCCGGAATATTCAGCACCGGCAGGATCGACACCGAGCCGCGAAGCAATGACGCGGCGAAATGCTCCTTGAGTTGCAGTGCTGCCTCCATGGCATCGACTTCGTTGGGGTGCATGCCCGCAATGATCGCGAGGTGAGGGCCGGGAGCCTCTGCTCGAATATCGAAGTACGGCAATGCCAGTCCCGCAAGTAACGGCTGGCTGAAGACGAGCGTTCCCCATTTGAGATTGCCGTTTTCACCCAGTATTTGTTTGGTCAGTGCGGACATGGCGGATTTTCCTGAAATCATTTGAAAGGGGCATAGGCCGTGGACAAGCTCATAGGACGATGTGCTGATGGAACTGTAGCGCTTCTGCGCGGCGCGTATGAATGCGACTTGCCACCGATGACTCCGGGGGGGGGGGGCGTGTCCGATCAAATGCGGGGATTGATTTGGATGTGGGACCGGACCTGTCCGCGAAGGGGTCGGTACATTCAGCGCATCTCCATCGCTCGGACTATAGCTTTCGCGGACAGGTCCGC
>NZ_JBSKHT010000004.1:34636-174244 GCF_057128745.1 Pseudomonas rosaeacicularis | reverse complement strand
CGGACCTGTCCGCGAAGGGGTCGGTACATTCAGCGCATCTCCATCGCTCGGACTATAGCTTTCGCGGACAGGTCCGCTCCCACGGGGTTTGGATCTAACCGATCATTAAGCAGCGCCTGATATTGAATGTGGGAGCGGACCTGTCCGCGAAGGGGTCGGTACATTCAGCGCATCTCCATCGCTCGGACTATAGCTTTCGCGGACAGGTCCGCTCCCACGGGGTTTGGATCTAACCGATCATTAAGCAGCGCCTGATATTGAATGTGGGAGCGGACTTGTCCGCGAAGGGGTCGGTACATTCAGCACATCTGTCTTGCCCGGGCAAGGGCTCCTCGAACACAGCCTCCTACAAAAATCAGCCGTCGGACCACCAAACGAATGTAAATAACGTGCAAAGGTCGCCCCGACCGCTTGTTCGTACCCGTCGCGCAGGGCTAAATGGCGCAACAATTTGAAACACCCCCACCGCTTTAACCCTTTGGCCCGCCTGTATTTGCCCGGTGCGGCCCTCTGCTCATCGGCGCGCGTTGACCTGCGATTGCCCAGCGTTACTGCGTTGCCTGTTCCACTCCTTGTTCCTGGTCCGTAGCCCATTGTCCACACAGAAGTATCCAATGACCCAGATTTCGGCAGCCCGCTCACGCAAGCGCCTTGTTTTATTCGCGCTCCTGATAGCCGCAGCCATTGGCGCTGTCTTTGTCTACCTCAAGCACAACTCGTCAGCCGCACCGGCGAACGAGGCGGGCAGCACCGCTGCGGCAAGTCCTGGTGGACGTCATGGCGGGCCGGGGATGACCGATCCCAATCTGGCGGTCAGCGTCGCTGTCGGTACGGCGGGCACCGCTGATGTGCCGGTCATCCAGCAGGCGCTGGGCACTGTCATTCCCAATTATTCGGTCACCGTGACCAGCCGCGTCGACGGCGAACTCATGGCGGTTTACTTCACCGAAGGCCAATACGTGAAGAAGGGCCAGTTGCTGGCGCAGATCGACCCGCGCGCCTATCAAGCCACCCTCGACCAATACCAGGGCGACATGGCGCAAAACCAGGCACTGCTCAAGAGCGCGCAACTGACCGTCGAACGCTACAAGCGTCTGTTCGCCAAAGACTCCATCGCCAAGCAGGACTTGGACACCCAAACTGCTACCGTCGGCCAATACGCCGGCGCCGTAAAGGCTGATCAGGGACAGATCGATGCGGCAAAACTCAACCTGATCTACGCCAAAATCGTTTCGCCCATCGACGGCTACGTCGGCCTGCGTCTGGTGGATCCCGGCAACATTGTGGCGTCCAGCAGCACCACCGGCATCGTCACTGTGACCCAGACTAACCCCATCGCCGTGACCTTCAGTTTGCCCCAGGCCCAGTTGGCCACGCTGCTGCCCAAGGTGCGCAAGGGTGAAGCGTTGAGCGTGCAGGCCCTCGATCAACTGGGTACGACGCCGCTGGCCAGTGGCACGCTGAAGTTCATCAGCAACGAAATCGACACCACCACCGGCAGCATCAAGCTCAAGGCGCAGTTCGATAACCCCGATGAGAAGCTTTACCCCAATCAGTTTGTGAACGTGAAGCTGACCACCGACACCCTGCGCAACGCCGTGTTGGTGCCGTCGGCTGCCGTACAACTGAGCAGCGACGGCGAGTTTCTGTACGTGGTCAAGGACGGCACGGTCAGTCGCCGTAGCGTCAAGGTCGGCCCGGTGATGGGCGAGCAGACGGTGATCACCCAGGGTGTGGACAAGGGCGATCAAGTCGTCACCCGTGGCATCGACCACTTGCGCGAAGGCAGCAAAGTCGAGATCGAAAAACCGGTCAGCACCGACGTCGCTGCGGACAAAGCCGCGAAGCCCGCTGCCGGCAACGTTACCCCATGAACCCATCACGGCTGTTTATCCAGCGCCCGGTCGCCACGATGCTGCTGATGATCGCGGTGCTACTGGCGGGCATTTTCGCGTATCGGCTGCTGTCCACCTCGGCGCTGCCGGAAGTCGACTACCCAACCATTCAGGTGAGTACGTTGTACCCCGGCGCCAGTTCCAGCGTGCTGGCCTCGGCGGTCACTTCGCCGCTGGAACGCCAGTTGGGGCAGATGTCGGGCCTGTCGCAGATGTATTCCACCAGTTCGGCCGGGGCGTCGGTGATCACCCTGAAATTCTCGCTGGACTTGTCTCTGGACGTCGCCGAGCAGGAAGTACAGGCCGCCATCAACGCCGCCGACAGCTTGCTGCCGACCGACCTGCCGAACCCGCCGACTTACAAAAAGGTCAACCCGGCCGACACTGCCGTGCTGACGCTCGCGGCCACGTCCGACAGCCTGCCACTGACCCGCGTGCAGGATCTGGTTAACACCCGTGTGGCGCTGAAGCTTTCGCAAATTTCCGGTGTGGGCATGGTCAGTCTCGCCGGCGGGCAGCAGCCGGCGGTGAAGATCGAGGTCAACCCCACCAGCCTCGCGGCCCACGGCCTGACCCTGGAAGACGTCTACGACAAGGTCAACGCCGCCAACGTCAACGGCTCCAAAGGCGGCTTCGACGGTCCGTCGCATTCCATCACCATCGATGCCAACGACCAGTTGCGTGACGCCGTGGAATACGGCGAGCTGGTGCTGGCCTATGAAAACGGCGCAGCCCTGCGGCTCAAGGATGTCGCGACCACTGCCGAAGCGCCCCAGGATCAATACCTGTCGGCCACGGCCAACGGCCAGCCGGCGATCGTCATTGCGGTGCAGCGTCAGCCCGGCGCCAACGTTATCGAAGTGGTCGACAGCATCAAGCAGAAACTGGTGACCCTGCAAACGGCGTTGCCCGATTCGGTCAAGCTCACGGTGATCAGCGACCGCACGCAAACCATCCGCGCCTCGATCAAAGACGTGCAGATCGAGCTGCTGCTGTCCATCGGGCTGGTGGTACTGGTGACCTTTGCGTTTCTCGGCAACTTCACCGCCACGTTGATTCCCAGCCTCGCTGTGCCGCTGTCGCTGGTGGGGACGTTCGGGGTGATGTATCTGGCGGGCTTCAGCATCAACAACCTGACGTTGATGGCGCTGACCGTTGCTACCGGCTTCGTCATCGATGACGCCATCGTTGTGGTGGAGAACATTTCCCGGCACCTGGAGGAGGGCGAAGACCCGATGACGGCGGCCTTCAAGGGCTCGCAGGAAATCGGTTTTACCATCATCTCCCTGACGTTCTCCTTGATCGCCGTGCTCATCCCGCTGCTGTTCATGGGCGACGTGGTGGGGCGGCTGTTCCGCGAGTTCGCCATTACCCTGGCGGTGGCGATTCTGGTGTCGATGGTGGTGTCCCTGACCCTGACGCCGATGCTCTGCGCGCACCTGTTGCGCCATGTGCCCGAAGGCGAGAAGGGGCGCTTCGCGGCTTGGGGCGATCGCCAATACCAGAAGGTGCTGAGCGGTTATGACCGCGGCCTGGTGTGGGTGCTGGATCACCAACGCCTGACGCTGCTGGTTGCGGTCGGCACTGTTGCGCTGACCGCTTTGTTGTATCTGGTGGTGCCCCAAGGCTTCTTCCCGACTCAGGACACCGGCTTGATCCAAGGTTTCACCCGCGCCTCCCAAGACGTGTCTTTCGGGGAAATGGCCCGCCGTCAGCAGTCCATGGTTGAAGTGGTTCGCCAGGACCCGGCGGTGCAATCGGTGTCGTCCACCATCGGCGTCGATGGCAACAACAGCTCGCTGAACAACGGCCGTTTGCAGATCGAACTCAAGCCGTTCGAGGACCGGGACGACACCGCGACCCAGGTCATCACGCGGTTGGAGAAATCTGCCGCCGCGGTGGCGGGTATCCAGTTGAATCTGGTGTCCTCCCAGGACCTCACCGTCGACGACCAACTGACCCCGAGTCAGTACCAGTTCACCCTGGACGATTCGGAAAGCGCCAACCTGTCAGCGCTGATCCCACGGCTGATGGAGAAGTTGCAGCACCGCCCGGAAATGCGCGACGTCATCGACAACCTGCAGGATCAGGGGCTGGTGGCTTATGTCGAGCTGGATCGAGCCGCGGCCATGCGCTACGGCATCAGCGCCTCAGACGTCGACACAGCGCTGTACAACGCCTTCGGCCAGCGCCTGATTTCGACCATCTTCACTCAGTCGAACCAGTACCGCGTGGTGTTGCAAGTGCCGGGTAAATTCCAGCAATCGCTGGCGGCGTTCGACAGTATTTATTTAGCGTCGACGACCAGCGCGACCAACGTGACCACCGCAACTACGGCCAGTAGCACCTCGTCGAACACGACTGCTGCGACTGCTACCACCACGCCCGCGCAAATGGTGCGCCTGACCGACATCGCCAAGGTCGGCCAGCGCACCGGTTCGCTGTCGCTCAGTCGTCTCGACCAATTCCCGGCCGTGACCCTGTCGTTCAACCTTGCCGACGGTTATTCCCTGGAGCAGGCGCAGCAAGCGATCACGCAAGTGATGACCGAGCTGGACGCGCCCACCAGCATCACCCTGCGTTACCAGGGCGCGGCCGAGGCTTTTCAGGCTGCGACCGGCAATACGCTGTGGTTGATTCTGGCGGCACTGGTCACGATGTACATCGTGCTGGGCATGCTTTACGAGAGCTTCATCCACCCGGTGACGATCCTGTCGACGCTGCCATCGGCAGCGATTGGCGCGTTGTTGGCGCTGCTGCTGACAGGGACCGAATTCAGCCTGATCGCGCTGATTGGGGTGGTGCTGTTGATCGGCATCGTGAAGAAGAACGCGATCATGATGATCGACTTCGCCCTGGAAGGTCGCCAGCAGCAGCGTCTTAACGCGCGAGATGCCATCCACCGCGCGGCGCTGCTGCGTTTGCGGCCGATTCTGATGACCACCTTGGCGGCCTTGTTTGGCGCCTTGCCGCTGATGCTTGCGACCGGTGCCGGAGCCGAATTGCGCCGGCCGCTAGGTCTGGTGATCGTCGGCGGACTGCTGCTCAGCCAGGTGCTGACGCTGTTCACCACGCCGGTGATCTACCTGATGTTTGATCGCCTGTCCGAGCGCGCCAAGGCACGGCTGAACCGGGGCAGGGCCCAGGGATGAACCTTTCACGGTTGTTCATCCGTCGTCCGGTGGCGACGTTGCTATTGAGCCTGAGCATTACCTTGGCCGGCATCCTCGGTTACGCGCTGCTGCCGGTGGCGCCACTTCCCCAGGTGGATTATCCGACCATCATGGTCAGTGCCTCGCTGCCCGGTGCCAGCCCCGAAACCATGGCCGCCACCGTGGCCACGCCACTGGAGCGCAGCCTCGGCCAGATCGCCGGCATCACCGAAATGACGTCCACCAGCAGTCAGGGATCGACCACGCTGATCCTGCAATTTGAACTGGATCGCGACATCAACGGCGCCGCCCGTGACGTGCAAGCAGCGATCAATGCCTCGCGCAGCTTGTTGCCCAGTTCCATGCCTTCGCTACCGACGTATCGCAAGGCCAACCCGTCCGAGGCCCCGGTGCTGATGCTGGCGCTGACTTCGTCCACCCGCAGCCCTGGCGAGCTGTACGACCTGGCCTACAGCAAGCTGCAGCAAAAAATCGCTCAGGTGAACGGTGTTGGTGAAGTCTCGGTGCGCGGCGGTGCGTTGCCTGCCGTGCGCATCGACGTTCAGCCCAACCTGTTGAACCACGCCGGCATCTCGCTTGAGACCGTGCGCACTGCGATCAACAACGCCACCAAGGCCAAGCCCAAAGGCATTTTGCAGGGCGACAGTCAGAGCTGGGTGATCGACGGCAACGACCAGATCGACAAGGCGGCCGACTATCGGGAACTGGTCATCACCTACCAGAACGGGGCCGCCGTGCGCCTGCGTGATGTGGCCAACGTCTACGACTCGGTGGAGGACATGTTCGTCGGCGGCTACTACAACGGTCAGCCCTCGGTGACGCTGGGCGTAACCCGCCAGGCTGGCGCCAATATGCTCAAGACCATCGACAGCATCAAGGCGCTGATCCCCGAGCTTGAGCGCGAGATCCCCGGTGACGTGCAATTGATCAGCGTCATCGACCGTGGCCCCACGGTGCGCTCGTCGCTGCAGGACACTGAAGAAACGTTGCTGATCGCCACCTTGCTGGTGATCGCCGTGGTCTTTGTGTTCCTGCGCAACGCGCGCGCCACTTTGATCCCTGCGGTGGTGCTGCCGGTGTCGCTGATCGGCACCTGCTCGATCATGTACCTGCTGGGCTACAGCCTCGACAACCTGTCGTTGATGGCGCTGATTATCTGCACCGGGTTCGTGGTGGACGACGCCATCGTGGTGTTGGAAAACATCGCCCGTTATCAGGAGCAAGGCATGCGTCCGCTGCGGGCGGCGCTGATGGGCACCCGGGAAGTGGGCTTCACCGTGCTGTCCATGACGCTGTCGCTGATTGCCGTGTTCATCCCGATTTTGCTGATGGGCGATATCGTCGGGCGGCTGTTTCGCGAGTTTGCGGTGACATTGAGCATCGCGCTCTGTTTGTCGATGCTGGTGTCGTTGAGTCTCACGCCAGTGCTGTGCGTCATGCTCCTGCGCCAACCCGCCCACGACGCCAAAGTGCCGCGCCTCTATCGATGGATCGAAATCGGCCTGGCGCGGATGCAGGCGGCGTATCTTGCTGCGCTGACGTGGGTAATGCGCCACCGCGTGCTGACGATGTTCAGCCTGTTGCTGACGGTGGGGTTTAACGTTTATTTGTATGCCACGGTTGCCAAGGGATTCTTCCCGGCCCAGGACACCGGCGTGCTGATGGGCGCTGTGCGTGCGGATCAGAGCATTTCGTTTCAGGCGCTCAAGCCTTATCTGATGCAGATTGCCCACGACCTGGCCGCCGACCCGGACGTGGAGGCAGTGATGTCGTCCACCGGCAGCGGCCGCGCGGGCTCGCGCAATACCGGTGATTTTTTCATTCGTCTCAAGGATTACAAACAGCGCACCAGCAGCGCGGCGGCGGTGGCCAATCGGCTGACCAAGGCCAACAACACGGTGGCGGGGATTCAGGTGTTTCTGATGCCGGCCGAAGACATTCGCGTGGGTGGCCGCAGTGCCAATGCCACCTATCAGTTCAGCCTGCAAGCCGATGATCTGGACCTGCTGCGGCTGTGGGCGCCGAAGGTAGAAACGGCGCTGCGGGCATTGCCGCAACTGACCGGCATCGACTCCGATTCCCAGACCGGGGGGCAGGAACTCAAGCTGCACATCGACCGCGCCGCTGCCAGCCGGTTGGGGGTGAGCGTCAGCGACATCGATAACTTGCTTAACAACGCCTACAGCCAGCGCCAGGTGGCGACGTTGTACAAAACCCTGAACCAGTACCATGTGGTCATGGGGCTGGACCCGGTTTATACCAGCGACGCCACCATGCTCGATCGCATGTACGTGATCAACGGCGACGGCCAGCAGGTGCCACTGACCGCGTTCGCCACGTTCAGCCCCGATAACGCGCCGCTGGCCGTGGCGCACCAGGGTCAGTCGGCGACCAGCACCATTGCATTCAATTTGCAGGACGGGGTGTCGCTGGATCAGGCAACGGTGGCCATCAACGCGGCGATCGATAAAGTCGGGCTGCCCCGGGACATTCAGTACGGTTTTGCCGGCACCGCCCAGGCCTACGCAGCGCTGGCGGCGAGCATGCCGTGGCTGATCGCCGCCGCGTTGCTGGCGGTGTATATCGTGCTGGGGGTGCTGTACGAGAGTTACATCCACCCGCTGACCATTCTTTCGACGCTGCCATCGGCGGGAGTCGGCGCGCTGTTGTTGCTCAAGGTGATGAACATGCAACTGACGGTCATCGCGCTGATTGGCATTTTGCTGTTGATCGGCATCGTCAAGAAGAACGCCATCATGATGATCGACTTCGCGCTGATGGCCGAGCGCGACCGCAAGCTGTCGCCCGAACAGGCGATCATCGAAGCCTGCCGCATGCGTTTTCGGCCGATCATGATGACCACACTGGCGGCATTCTTCGGCGCCTTGCCCTTGGCGCTGGGCAGCGGCGGCGATGCCGACCTGCGCAAACCGCTGGGCGTTGCCATTGCTGGCGGTCTGGTGCTGAGCCAACTGCTGACGCTTTTCACCACCCCCGTGGTGTACCTCTATCTCGACCGCCTGAGCCGAATCTCCCGGGATTTCTGGCACACGCGTATTCGCCGCACTCACATGCCCGGCGCACCGACAAGGTTTGAATAAATGAACACGTTATTGCCGTCTCGTCTGTGTCTCGCTGTGCTGTTGGCCAGCGGCCTTCTGGCTGGCTGCATGGTCGGTCCCGACTACCAGAAACCCGCTGCGCCCATTTCTGCCACGTTCAAGGAGGCCCAAGGCTGGAAGGCGGCGAACCCTCAAGACGAGCTGCCAAAAGGCCCGTGGTGGGAGCTTTATCAGGACCGGCAATTGAATGCGCTGGCGAGCCAGGTGCAGCTCAATAACCAGAACGTCGCCGTGTACGCCGCGCAATACGCGCAGGCTCTGGCGTTGGTGCGGCAGTCTCGCGCCGAAGAGTTTCCGATCTTGAGTGGCACGGGGTCGAGCACCCGCAGCGAAACCGGCACCGGGTCTTCTTCCGGCAGTACTGGTGGCGGAGGGGTGAGCAGGCAGCACTCGGCGTCGCTGGACCTGAGCTGGGAAGCCGACATATGGGGCAAGCTGCGGCGCACCAATGAGCAGGACCGCGCCAGCGCCCAGGCCAGCGCCGCCGATTTGGCCAACGCCACCCTGAGCGCGCAATCGTCCCTGGCACAGAATTATTTCCAGCTGCGCCTGCTCGATCAGCGCATCGCCCTGTACCGCGAGACCATTGCCGGCTATGAGCGATATCTGCAAATCATCCAGAACAAGTACGACGAGCAGATTTCGTCGCGGGCGGATCTGGCCACCGGCAAGACCCAACTGCAGAGCGCTCAGGCCTCGATGCTCGACCTGCAATGGCAGCGCGCGCAGTACGAGCACGCCATTGCCTTGCTGATGGGTAAACCGCCGGCTGATTTCGCGCTGGCGGCGGACCCGGCCTGGCAGTATCACGTGCCCAACGTGCCGCTGGGTGTGCCCAGTCGTCTGCTGGAACGTCGCCCGGATATCGCCGCCGCCGAACGGCAAATGGCGTCTGCCAACGCGGCGGTCGGCGTGGCGACGGCAGCGTATTATCCGGACCTGACCCTGAGCGCCAGTGGAGGCTATCAGGGTTCTACCATCAGCAACCTGTTCTCACTGCCTAACCGCTTCTGGTCCATCGGCCCGAGCCTGACCGGCACGATCCTCGATTTCGGGGCGACCAAGGCCGCTGTAGAACAGTCCCGTCATGCCTACGACGCCACGGTCGCGACCTATCGCCAGACCGTATTGACCGGGTTGGGCGAGGTCGAGGATTATCTGGTGGAGTTGCGCACCCTGGAGCCAGAGCTGGTAGCGAGGCGGAACTCTGCGCTGTCGGCAGAAGATTCAGCGTCGGTGAGTCGCGATCAGTATGAAGCTGGCGTCATCGACTACCTCGACGTCGCCACCACCCAGGCCACCAGCCTGAACGAACGCCAGACCCTGCTCAGCTTGGTCGCCACGCAACTGATCACCAGCGTTCAGCTGCAAGCGGCGCTGGGCGGGTCGTGGGTGGGGGAGGAGTGAGACTCACCACTTGACGGACTCTGCGGCAGGCTTGAATTTCGGCTGCTTCGCCAATGAAGAGTGGGAGCGGACCTGTCCGCGAATGCTGTTCATCAGGTGAGCTGGATGTGTCGGATGTACCGGCCTATTCGCGGACAGGTCCGCTCCCACGGGTTTTACGTCAGACCCTAAGTTCGCCTGCGCCGACAATCCAGGTTGGAGCTTGCCCGCGAAGTTGAGACCGCGGTGTTTCAGGTGCACCGCATCGGTCGGGCGAGACCCCGGAGCCCGCTTCTGCCGAAGGAGAAGGCGCTCACCTAGGTTCGACGCCAGCGATGGGCTGGGGACCAGCCCCAACCCGTCACCTCGATGTCCCTGACGGACCGCCTGATTGACTCAGCGATAGCGTTCCAACCAATGAGCGTAAGGCGCAGGAAGCGTCCAGGATGCGTTATCGACACCCAGCTCCTTGGCTGCAAAGTAAGCCCAATGCGGATCGGCCAAGTGGGCGCGGCCCACGGACACCAGATCCAGCTGCCCCGCTTCAACAGCGGCATGTGCCAATTGCGGAGTGCCGAAACCCCACGCCGACGTCACCGGCAAGCCTGTTTCCCGACGCACGCGTTCGGCAACAGGGCCCATGAACGCCGGACCCCAAGGGATATTGGTCTCCGGGATGGTGAACCCAACACTCACGCTCAACAGATCCAGACCACCGTCTTTGAATCGACGCGCCAGTTCGATGGATTCGGTCAGCGTCTGCTCATCGCGTCCATCGTACTCGATGACGCCAAACCGCGCGGTCAACGGCAGATTCTCTGGCCAGACTTCGCGGACAGCGGCCAGGGTTTCCAGCAGGAAACGGCTGCGGTTCTCGAAGCTGCCACCGTAGGCATCAGTGCGCTGGTTGGAGTGCTCGGAGAAGAAACTCTGGCCCAGGTAACCGTGGGCAAAGTGCAGCTCGATCCACTCAAAGCCTGCGTCGCGGGCGCGGCGTGCAGCGTCAACAAAATCCTGACGGACACGGGCGATGTCTTGCAGGGTCATTTCTTCGGGCACTTTCGGCAGATTGGCGCCGAACGCGATCGGGGAGGGGGCTATGGTCTTCCAGCCTCTTGGATCGGTGTCAACGATATGGTCGTCGCCTTCCCAAGGACGGTTGGCGCTGGCTTTACGACCGGCATGGGCAATCTGGATGCCCGGTACAGAACCTGCGGCCTTGATCGCTTTTACAGCGGGCACGAAGGCCTGAGCATGTTCGTCGCTCCAGATGCCGGCGCACCCCGGAGTGATGCGACCTTCAGGCGAAACGGCCGTCGCCTCGACCACTACCAGTCCGGCGCCACCGCGGGCCATGCTTGCCAAGTGGACTTGGTGCCAGTCATTGATGACGCCGTTGTCGGCCATGTATTGGCACATCGGCGGAATGGCAATCCGGTTGCGCAGGGTGACGTCTTTTAACTTGAACGGTTCGAACAGGGCTGACATTGGGGTACTCCAGGTAAGTTTGCTTCGCTTGTTCGATAGTATTCGAAATATGGCGTCATTTGAAACCCCCGGCTATCATGCGGCCATGCCTGCCTTCAAACACCCACCGCCATCCGACTTCGCTCTTGAGCGTGTACTTCTCGCTTTGAGCGACCCTGTGCGTCTTGAAATCGTTCGGTGTCTGGCCGGCGTTGCCGAAGCATCGTGCGGCGAACTGGACGGTGGTCGACCCAAATCCAGCATGTCCCATCACTTCCGGGTGTTACGCGATGCTGGGCTGGTGCAGACGCGCAACGTCGGCACCACGCATATGAATTCTCTGCGTCTGGAAGAACTCAATCTGCGTTTTCCGGGGCTGCTGCAGAACATTTTGGCTCAGGGCTGAGCGCAGCGTCGACTGAGAGGCAAGAGATGCGTTCCTGAGATGTTTCTGTGTATGACAGTGTTATGCCTCTGGTATACCATGGGTTTTTCTTGTCGATGGGAACCTCATGAGCACTGTTATTACTGACCCTCAGCTGTCTTCGGTTGTGTCCCGGATTCGTCCTTCCGCCACGGCGGCCATCGCAGACGCTGCACGGCGAATGGCTGCTGAAGGTCGCGCGGTCATCAGTCTCAGCACCGGAGAGCTGGACTTCGACACCCCCGAGCACATCCAGCAGGCCGCCATCGACGCCATGCGTCAGGGCCACACTCGCTACACCAGTGTCTCGGGTACCACTGCGCTGAAACAGGCGATCATCGGCAAGTTCCAACGTGACAACGGCCTTGGCTACACGCCCGATCAGGTGATTGCTTCCACCGGCGCCAAGCAGATCATTTTCAATGCCTTGCTGGCGACTCTCGAGCCCAGCGATGAAGTGGTGTTCGTTGCGCCTTACTGGGTGTCGTACCCGGAAATGGTCCTGCTGACCGGTGCCAGCCCGATTGTCGTGATGCCTGAGCCGGAAGATGACTTCAAGCTCACCGCGCAGTCCCTCGCCGCGGCGCTGACCGTCAATACACGCTGGTTGCTGCTCAACTCCCCAGGCAACCCCTCGGGCGCGTTGTACAGCGCCGAAGAGTTGCAGGCGTTGGGCGAAGTTTTGAAGGGATATCCGCGGGTGCTGGTCATGTCCGACGACATCTACGAGCCCATCGTTTTTGAAGGGCGCTTTGCGTCGTTCGCCCAGGCCGTGCCTGAACTGTATGACCGCACGCTGACCATCAACGGCGTCTCGAAAAGCCATGCCATGACCGGTTGGCGTCTGGGTTATGCCGGTGGCCCAAAATGGCTAATCAAGGGCATCGAGCTGTTGCAGTCGCAAAGCACCACCAATCCTTCATCGATCAGTCAGGCGGGCGCCGTCGCGGCATTGAACGGCCCGCAGGACTTTATCGCCCACTGGTGCGAGCGCCTGCGGGTGCGCCGCGATCATGCGTTATCGGTGTTCGCCAGCGCCCGCCCACTGCTCAATGTCGCCTGTCCGCCAGCAGCGTTTTATCTGTATGTCGAATGCGGCGCCTTGATCGGCAAGCGCACGCCAGCAGGTGAGGTAATCGCCAGTGACGTCGATCTGTGCCGCTACCTGCTTGAGTCCGGCGGTGTGGCCGTAGTGCCCGGTACCGCGTTTGGTCTGGCGCCGTATTTTCGCGTTTCCTACAGCGTCAGTGACGAAGATCTGGCAACTGCCTGCCAGCTCATCGTCGATGCCTGTCGGGCGCTGGTGTGATGGCGCAGTCTTCGTTCGAGGACTTGCCGGAGCCGGACTGGGCGCAGGCTGATGCGCTACTTCTGACCCTGCACGCGCTGAGTTTCGATGGCGTCGGCATCACCCGCGACAGCTATGGACCAGGCGAGCAGCGTGCCCATGATCTGCTGCGCGAGCACGCCGAACTGTCCGGTTTGCAGGTGTCGATGGACGCCGCGTTGAATCTCTACCTCACCCTGCGCGGACGCACGCCCGGTACTGCCGTGGTCATGACCGGCTCGCACCTTGATTCCGTGCCTCGTGGCGGCAATTACGACGGCGCTGCGGGCGTGGTGGCGGGACTCGCCGTGTTGAGCGGCTGGCGCAAGGGCGGCTATCAGCCGGAACACGACGTCACGGTCATGGCCATTCGCGCCGAAGAGAGCGCCTGGTTTCCGGTGTCGTACGTCGGCAGCAAGGCCGCATTCGGCCTGTTGCCTGCCCAGGCGCTGCAGGCTACCCGCGCTGACAGCGGTCAGACCTTGAGCGAACATCTGGCGCGGCTTGGCGGTGATCCCCACAGTCTGGCCACGCAAGTCGCGGCGCTGAATCCTGCGTCCATCAACTGCTTTGTCGAAGTCCACATCGAGCAGGGCCCGGTGCTCATCGAAGCCGGATTGCCGCTTGGCATCGTCAGTGGCATCTGCGGCAGCCTGCGTTATCGGCGCGCCAGAGCCCTGGGTTTTTATGCGCATTCCGGCGCCACGCCGCGTAGCCATCGCCGCGATGCGGTGGTCGCCGTCAGCCAGTTGGTGGTGACGCTGCAACGGCTGTGGCAAGACCTGGAACACGAAGGCCACGAGCTGACGGTGACGGTGGGCCAGTTCGCGACCGATCCGGTTCAGGCCGATTTCAGCAAAGTGAGCGGGCAAGTGGACTTCTGCATCGACCTGCGCTCGCAACAGCCCCTGACGCTGGCGCTGATAGATGAGCGATTGCAACGCGCCATCGCTGAGATTGCGACAGAGCACGGCGTGATATTCGAACTCGGAGAGCGCACCCAAAGCACGCCGGGGGTGATGTCCGGTGAGTTGATCGCAGCGCTGCAACATGCTGCGCAAACCATAGGGCTGCAAACCCGTTGCATGCCTAGCGGGGCGGGCCACGATGCGGCAGTGTTTGCCGGGCAGGGCATCGACACGGCGATGCTGTTCATCCGCAACGCCAACGGCAGTCACAACCCGGATGAAGCCATGAGCATCGAGGATTTTCAGGCGGCGACACGGGTGTTGGGAAAAGTGCTCGCCCAGCGCGCGGGGTGAAGGGTCAGCGTTGTGCCGAGCGCTGACGCTCGGCCGTCGGCGTCTCGTCGATCAAAGCTGGCTGAAGCGGCTGATGATGCCTTGCCGAACGCTGTCGATGTGCGCGGCAGCGGCGTGTTGCGCGGCTTGCGCATCACCGTTGCGCAGCGCCTCGATGATCGCCAGATGCTCCTGATAGCCGATTTTCAATGCCTGCACGATCGCCAGATGTTCCTGGTGCGCGCTTTCAAACCGCTCCGGCGCGACACTCAGGTTGAACATGCGGGTCTTCAAACGCAGGGTTTCGATGTACTGGGTCAGCAGTAGATTGCCGCTGTAGTGCGAGATCATCTGGTGCAGCTTGCTGTCGACGATCCAGTCTTCCTCGGCGTTCGGCACTTCGGCCTCCAGCAGGCGCCGCACGCTGGCTTCCAGCTCGTCGAGTTCGGCGATGGGCACGCGACCCGCTGCCAGACGCGCAGCTTCGGCTTCCAGGGTTCTGCGCACGTGAAGCGTCTCGATCAGTTCACGAATGGAAAACTGCCGGACCACCAGCGTGCGACCGGCGGTGCGACTGATCAGTCCTTCGTTCTCCAGCCGGGTCAGGGCATCGCGAACAGGAGTGCGGGAGATGTTCAGCAGTTCTGCGAGCCTGCGTTCCTGCAGCACGGTGTTGGCCGGCAACTCACGATTGATGAGCATCTGCAGCATCGCGTCATACGCTTTGGCGCTGAGATTCTGTTCCCGTTCACCGAGGAAGTCGGCTGTGGATTTGATCGGTTCCATAAGTCACTTCACGCAAGGGCTATCGGACAAAAACGGATTGGCAGCCGGTAAACGGGAGCGGCTGCCAAGGACGCTGCGGATTTTACGCTGTGTCGCTCACCGCGCGATAGCACGCGGCGTAACTTGTCCGGCGATTACTGAGCCAGCGTGCGCACCGGGTCTTTAGGCGCCGGGTCGTAGCCGATCAGGTCGCTGGTCAGCTTGGCATAGGTACCGTCGGCTTGCATGTCGGCCAAGGCCTTGTTCACTGCCGCCACCAGATTGGGCTTGCCTTTCTTGAACGCGAAACCCTTCTGGATGTGGCTGACGTAGTCGTCGGTCATGCTGATCGGCAGGCCGACGTGCTTGATCAGGTACGCGCCGGTGATCGAGTCGGTGATTACCGCATCCAGGTTGTGGTTGGCCAGGTCCTGCACGGTGTCCGACTCGGACTTGTAGCTCTTGACCACCGCGCCGTGTTCTTCGGCCAGTGCCGCGTAAGTAGACGACACCTGGGTGCCGACGCGCTTGCCCTTGAGGTCGGCGGCAGATTTGATCGGCGAATCCACGGGAGTGAGAATGCGCGCGCCGGATTCGATCCAGCCATCGGAGAACACGATCTGTTTCTGACGCGCCGGGGTGATGTCCATCGCCGCAGTGCTGACGTCGAACTGGTTCGCTTCCAGCGCCACCAGCAACGAGTCCCACTGGACCAGCATCGGCGTGTATTCCAGGTTCAGTCGCTTGGCGATTTCCTTCATTACCCGAATCTCCAGCCCGTCGAGCTGACCATTGGGGCTGCGCATGGTGAAGGGCGGAAAGGTGCCCAGGGTGGCGACTTTCAACTGCCCGGGCTTCAACAATTCCAGATCCTCGGCTGCCGCATGGGCGCCGAAGCTGAGGACGCAGAGGGCAGTGAAGACCTTGAAAAAATGCCTGACGTTCATAGTGTGCTTACTCCGTTGCGAATTCATGTGTGGGCTTGGTGCGCTCAGCTCATACGAGTCTGGCGGCGTTCCATCCAGGACGACAGTTGCGTCAGCATCGTGGTCAGGATCAGGTAGATCACTGCGGTGGCGATGAAGAACTGGAACGGGCGGAAAGTCGTGGAAATAATTGTCTGCGCATAGAGCGTCAGGTCGACCACGGTGATGGTGGACAGCAGCGAGGTGTTTTTCAGCGCGGCAATGGCTTCGTTGGTCAACGGCGGAAGGATGATGCGAAATACCTGAGGCAAAACGATGCGCACCATGGTTTCCGGGTGACTCATGCCCAGCGCTTGTGACGACTCGAATTGCCCGTTGGGGATGGCCAGCAGGCCGGAGCGGATGATTTCTGCCACGTAGGCGCCGCTGTTCAGACCCAGCGCAATCACGCCGGCCATGAACGGCGAAGGGTTGATGCCCAATTGCGGCAGGCCGAAGTAGATGATGAACACCTGAATCAGGGCCGGTGTGCCGCGAATGAACCACACGTAGAAGCTGGCGATGCCGCGAAACACCACGAAATCCGAGCGCTTGCCCAGCACTGCCAGCAGGCCGAAGACCCAGCTCAGGACGATGGTCGCCACCGTGATCAGCAAGACCACCCATGCAGCTTCCATGAAACCGGCGCCGTAGAGAGAAATGTCGCTGTACAACTGGTTCATTGCGCGTTCTCCGAGGCTTTGGGCGTGATGTCTTCATGCAGGATGCGTTTGAGGAACTGGCGCAGGCGGTCGTTCTTCGGATTACGCAGCACTTCTTCAGGCGGGCCGTCTTCGGCGATGCAGCCCTGGTCGAAATACAGCACGCGGCTGGCGACGTCGCGAGCGAAGGCGATTTCGTGGGTCACCAGCAACATGGTCATGCCTTCGGCGGCCAGAGAGGCGATCAACGCGAGCACTTCGCCGACCAGTTCAGGGTCCAGCGCCGAGGTCGCTTCATCGAACAGCATCACCTTGGGCTTCATCGCCAGCGCGCGGGCAATGGCGACCCGTTGCTGCTGTCCGCCGGACAATTTGCCGGGGTACTGATCGCGTTTGTCGAACAGTCCGACTTTGGTCAGCAGCGCTTCACCCTCCTTGATGGCCTGGGCCTTGGGTATTTTCAGCACGCGCATTGGCGCTTCGATCACGTTTTGCAACACGGTTTTGTGCGGCCACAGGTTGTAGCTCTGGAACACCATGCCGATCTGCGCGCGCAAGGCACGCAGTTGATCGGGGGTTGGCTGGGCGCGGGCGCCGTCGCGAAAATCGAAGGAGAAGTCCTGGAACTCCATGAAGCCCTGCTGCGGCATCTCCATTACGTTCAGGCAGCGCAAAAAGGTGCTTTTGCCCGAGCCGCTGGCGCCGATGATCGACACCACTTCGCCTGGGTATACGTCCAGCGCTACGTTCTTGAGCACATGCAGATCGCCGTAGCTTTTGCTCAGCTCTTTGATGCGCAACATCGGCTTGACTGCTTGGGTCATGAGGTCATTTCCTGAGCCGGGAGAGGGTGAATGCACCAGGCGATATCGCTGGGCTGGCGACCGGCGCCGTTGATCGGCGTGATGTCCTGTGGGCAGGCCGACAGCACCACCATCACATCCATTTCAGCCCGCAGCGTCACGCTGTCCCCGGGTTTGGAGCGGGGTGGTACGCGTTGCACGCTGCCGTCCTCGGCCACCGGGATATTCATGAACAGGTTCAGCGAAGCAGGCGTGTAGCTGCACTGCAATCCGTGTTCGGCCAGCGCTTCGTGGTAGTTGTCGGTGCAACTGCGGTGGTAGTCGGTGCAGCCCAGCTCTTGATAGATGGCCCCGTTGCACGGGCACAGCAGGGTGTCGTGACGACCAGGTGAGGTGTCTTCGATCAGCGTGAGCATGGGTCGACGCAGGTTGCTGACCAGCGTCATGCCGGTTTCAAAAAATATATTGCTGTTGATCGAACGGGTATGTTCCAGCGCGCTGCATTCCTGGCTGTCGCTCAGATTGACCGCCCAGGCATCCACCACCTGGCTGCCGTGCAGATTAATGATGCGGATGGCCTCGCCCTTGCAGAGCTTGACGGCGGTCCCTCGCGTGGCCTTCAGGATTTGATGCGCTTCATCATGGGGCGCTAAAAGGGGCATGTCGTCCTCGCTTGCTGGAACAGATCGCCGAAGGCTTTCGGTTCTGGTAGATTTTGGGTATACCAATGGAATGCAATGTAAATGCCATTGCGTAATCCCACGTCGAAAACCAGCGAGAGCGCTATGAATCAGTGTCTGATGCCACAACCCATTCACGCCTCTGGCATCGAGATCCTGCGTGCTGCGGGTCTGGATCCGCTGATCGGCGAAGAGGTCTGTCGGTTGGCGGATCCGCAGAAAGTGGTGGCGGGTATTTTCCGTAGCAGTCGGTTCGGGCGACCCGAGATGGAGCGCTTCAGAAACCTGCGCGTCATCGGGGTGCATGGCGCAGGGTTCGACAACATCGACCTCCAGGCGGCGCAGGATTTCAACATTCCAGTGTTCAACACCCCCGGCCGTAACGCTCGCTCCGTGGCCGAGCATGCGATCACTTTGATGTTCGCGCTGAGCAAACAACTGGTGCAAAGCGATCAGGCGGCCCGGGCTGGAGACATGGCGTTCCGTTTCCGGGCACATTTGCGCGAGCTGCATGGGCAGACACTGGGCCTGATAGGTTTCGGCGCTATCGGCAAGGCCACCGGGGCGCTGGCCATTGCACTGGGCATGCAGGTGCAGGTATTTGCTCGCAGCGCCACGCGGGAACAATTGGCCGCACTGGGCATGCAGCGCGCAGACAGTCTTCAGGCGCTACTCAACAGCAGCGACATCGTCTCGCTGCATGTGCCCTCGGTGCCGCAAACCTATCAGCTCATCGGCGCTCAACAGTTGCGCGCAATGAAGCCGACGGCGTTGTTGATCAACACCGGCCGCGCGCCGCTGGTAGATGAGGCCGCGTTGATCGATGCGTTGCAGACCGGGGTGATCGCAGGCGCAGGACTGGACGTTTACGCCTTCGACAGCATGGCTGCTGACTACCCGTTGCTGCACTTGCCCAATGTCCTGCTGACCCCGCACACCGGCGCGTCCACCGAGCAATCGCTGATCCGCATGGCGACCGCCGTGACTCAGGGCGTAGTGCATGTATTGGCTGGGGGTGAGCCCCAGGATCGCCTGGCCTGACCTCCCATTTGCGGTCTTACTCTGTAGAAGCCAACGCGTTGGCGACGGAATATGGCATCGAACCTGAGAAAACAGCTCGCGAACAAGTTCGCTCCTACAGTCAGGTTCGCTCCTACAGACCTGGGGAATCAGATGCCGCTGTTGATCCACATCCACACCGGCAGGGTCACCGCCGACAGGATGGTCGTCAGGCAAATGGCCGAGCTGGTTTTCTGGCTGTCCTCCAGGGAGCGAGCGAAACCCAACACGTTGACGCCGCTGGGGTTGGCCGCCATCAACACCAGCACGCCACGTGGCATGCCGCCGATGCCCAGCAGCACGCACGCGGTCAGCACCAGCAGCGGCAAGGCAATGAGTTTGGCGAAGGTGATGCCTACCGCGTAAAGACTCGGCCGCAAGCGATAGCCGGAAAGATTGGCGCCCAGGACGATCAGCGCACAGGGCAGCGCCGCCTGCGCCAGCCAGTTGGCCAATTGCAGGCTCCAGCCGGGCAGGGCCAGGTCCGAAAGATTGACCACCACGCCGAGCAGCAGGCCGATGATCATCGGGTTGGCCAGGCTCGAGATCAGGGTGGCGGGCTTGAACGGCTCGCTGCCGGCAACGCTGTTG
The DNA here is from genome assembly GCF_057128745.1 of Pseudomonas rosaeacicularis. Lineage (NCBI taxonomy): Bacteria > Pseudomonadati > Pseudomonadota > Gammaproteobacteria > Pseudomonadales > Pseudomonadaceae > Pseudomonas > Pseudomonas rosaeacicularis. The sequence continues at coordinate 154,684 of NZ_JBSKHT010000004.1, read as the reverse complement.
TAAAGGCTTTGAAAACTGAACAGCAACAGACTGTGGACCGCCAACACCGTGAACAGCAACACCAGGCCGCCGCTGCCGAACAAGCCGGCGACCATGGGGATGCCGATCAAGGCGTTATTGCCGAACGCGGCGGTCAGGCCGAAAGGGGTAGGGCGCTTGATAAATCGATGGGCAACCAGATTGACGCAGGTAAACACCAACAAGGCGGGCACGAAGTACGCCACCAGCACTTTCACATTCAAGCCGTCATGCAGCGGCGCGTTGACCATCCCGGTGAACAGCACCATCGGCATGAACAGCTTGAACGCCAGATTGCCCAGCGCCTTGTTGGTGGCGGGGTCGAGCGCGCCACGGCGGGCCAGTACGTAGCCGATGATGATCAACAGAAAGATCGGCAGGATCGTTTGCGGGACAGACACGGCGCACGCCTCAGAAAAAAAGTGCGCGCATTATTACCGCGTAAGTTCGGGCCTGTCAGCGTGAAATTTAAGTTCGAATATCGGTTGGCATACTAATTGCTATCACCCTATAACCCAGTGTTAAGCGTTGGCCGCTGTGCGGGCGCGTTACTGCAGAGAGGAAGTTGAATGCAGTCGCTCAATCTGCGGCAGATCGAAGTGTTTCGCGCGGTAATGATTACCGGCTCCATCAACGGCGCCGCTCAATTGTTGCTGGTTTCGCAGCCGGCCGTCAGTCGCATGCTGTCCCACACCGAGGCGCGTATCGGCTTTCAGCTGTTCGAACGGGTGAAAGGGCGTTTGTACCCGTCGCCCGAAGCGCGGCGGCTGTTTGCCGACGTCGAGTCGGTCTATCGCGACATCCAGCGGGTCAACACCACGCTGCATGATCTGGTTCAGCAGCGCCACGGCGTGCTGCGTATCGCCAGCAGTCCTAGCCTTGGGCATCAACTGGTCCCCGATGCCATTGCCGCGTTCAGGCGCTGCAACGCCGACATTCGCGTGAGTCTGGAATGCCTGCGCCATGTCCTGCTGCGCGATCGGCTACTGGATCAACAGGCAGACCTGGGGATCTCGCTGTTCCCCATCGATCACCCCAACCTGCGAGCCGTGCCGCTGAGCGATATCCGGGTGCTGGTGGTGTGTTCCGCCGATCACGACCTGACACGGGTGCCGGTGGAGCAACTGCCCCAAGCGCTGGCCGATTCACCCTTTATCGGTTACCCGGCCGACACGCCATTTTTCAGTGTCATGAAACCCGCCTTCGAGCGCGTGGGGCTGGTTTATCGACCGGATATCCACGTCGACTCGCCCCATCACGCTTGCGCGCTGGTCAAGAACGGCGCGGGGTTCTCGGTGGTGGACGAGATTTCCTGGCGCGCCTCAGGCAGCGAACGGATGGCGGTGCTGCCCCTGCTGGTTGAAGAGCGCCTGACGGTAAGCCTGGTGCAATTGCGCCGCGAACCGTTGGCGCAATTTGCCCAAGGCTTTGTCGAGCACCTGCGCGAGACGTTGGGCGGCAACGGATTCGAGCTATTTGGCATGGATTAACAACAGGTTAACCCTTATCAACGTATTGGCATGCGACAGCGGCTGATGACCCTCCCACAATGGCTTCAACGTACAGCTTCAGGGTTTGCCGGCACCGAGCCGGTCTCGTGAGAGGACATGCGACATGCGCGAAATCATCATCGGCGGCGCTCAGTTGGGCGCCATCCAGAAATCTGACTCCAGGGCCTCTGTGGTTCAGCGCATGCTGGTGCTGCTGGAGCAGGCGCGGCAGCAGGGTTGCGAGCTGGTGGTGTTTCCGGAGCTGGCGCTGACGACGTTCTTCCCGCGCTGGTTCATGGAGGATCAACAGGAAGTCGATAGCTGGTTCGAGCGTGAGATGCCCAGCGACGTCACCCGCCCGCTGTTCGATTTTTCCCGTGAGCAAGGCATCGCGATCTCCTTCGGCTACGCCGAGTTGACCCCCGAAGGGCAGCATTTCAATACCTCGATTCTCACCGACCGCCAAGGCAACATTGTTGGCAAGTACCGCAAAGTGCATCTGCCGGGGCACGTTGAGTTCGACACCGGGCGCGACTTTCAGCACCTGGAAAAACGCTATTTCGAACCGGGCGATCTGGGCTTCCCGACCTGGGAAACCCAAGGCGCGGTGATGGGCATGTGCATCTGCAACGACCGGCGCTGGCCTGAGACGTATCGGGTCATGGGCCTGCAAGGCGTGGAGCTGATCACCCTGGGTTACAACACGCCCTCGATCAATTCGCAAAAGCGTGGCGAAGGTGAAGAGCACCGGCTGTTCCATTCCGAACTGGTGATGCAGGCCGGGGCTTATCAGAACGCGACCTGGGTGGTCGGCGTCGCCAAGGCCGGAGTCGAAGACGGCTTCCCGTTGATGGGCGGCAGTGTGATCGTCGACCCCAACGGCTTCGTCGTGGCCAGGGCGCAAGGGCAGGGCGATGAACTGATCGTGCACGCCTGCGACATGGACCTGTGCAATTTCGGCAAGACCACGATCTTCGATTTCGCTCGCCATCGGCGCATCGAACACTACGGCATCATCACCCGTCAGACCGGCGTCGAGCGCCCCTGACCTGGAGACAACGACCCATGCGCAGCGTGTACCTGAACGGGGCCTTCGTCCCGGAAAACCAAGCGACGATTTCGATCTTCGATCGCGGCTTCATGTTTGCCGATGGCATCTACGAAGTGACCGCTGTGTTGCAAGGCAAGCTTGTGGATTTCGACCTGCACCTGGCGCGACTGGCGCGGTCATTGGGGGAAATGGCCCTCGATTTGCCGCTCGACAGTGCGCAGCTGCTGGACATCCATCGCGAGCTGATCTCGCGCAACGAGCTGCACGAAGGCCTGGTGTATATGCAGGTCACCCGCGGCACTGAGGATCGCAATTTCCTGTACCCGCCAGCAGGTAGCCCGCTGACGGTGGTGCTGTACACCCAGGCCAAAGTGGTGCTCGACAGTCCGCTGGCCAAGCGGGGTATGAACATCATCGGCCTGCCCGATTTGCGCTGGGGCCGCAGCGATATCAAGACCACGCAGTTGCTCTACGCGTGCATGGCCAAGGAGCAGGCCAAGGCCCATGGCGCCGATGATGCCTGGCTGGTGAAGGACGGCTTTGTCACCGAAGGCACGTCCAACAACGCGTTCATCATCACCCACGACGGCGCGGTGGTGACGCGCGAATTGTCCCGCGCTCTACTGCCCGGCATCACGCGCGGGGCGCTGATTGCGCTGGTCAAGGAACATGACTTGCGACTCGAAGAGCGCGCCTACACCCTTGAAGAAGCGAAGGGTGCCGCTGAGGCCTTCATTACTTCATCCACTTCATTCGTTTACCCGGTCGTCAGCATCGATGGCCAAGCCATTGCCGACGGCAAGCCCGGTGCGCTGACCCAGCGTCTGCGCCAGTTGTACATCGACCATGCGCTGGCGGTGCTTGTCTAGCCGCGCCGCGCCACAGCCCAGGCGTGCGCAGATGCGCCGGGCTTGCCACAGCATTTCGCACCACCCAGCACGACTGCCGACACCGACCGTAGCCATTTGTAAGGAGTGTTGAGCATGAAACCACGTCCGTCCCGCGCCCTGATTGCCCGCCTGTTGCTGCCGGTTGGCCTGGCCCTCGCGCTCAATGCGCCGTTCGCTCTGGCCGCCGAGAAAACCCTGCACGCCGTGATGTCGTCTTCCCTGCGGGTGCTCGATCCTATCGCCACCACCGCGCAGATCACCCGCAATCACGCGTACATGATCTACGACACGCTGATCGGCATGGACGAGCACTTCGTGCCGCAGCCGCAGATGGCGGACTGGAAAGTTTCCGACGACGGCCTGACGTACACTTTCACCCTGCGCGACGGCCTGTTGTGGCACGACGGCAAACCGGTGACCGCCACCGATTGCGTGGCCTCGCTCAAGCGCTGGGCGCGATTCGATGTCGGCGGCCAATTGATGATGAAGTACACCGCCGGCATCGTCGCCACCGATGACAAAACCATCACCCTGACCTTGGCTAAACCCTTCGGCTACGTGTTGCAACTGCTGGCCAAGCCTTCGTCGGTCGCGGCCTTCATGATGCCCGAGCGCGTCGCGAGCATTGCCGATGGCAAGACCATCACCGACTACACCGGCTCCGGCCCATACGTGTTCGTCGCCAAGGAGTTCGACCCCGGCAACCGGGTGGTCTACGAGAAATTCAAGCAGTACGTGCCGCGCAAGGAGCCGGCCAGCGGTACGGCCGGGGGCAAGGTGGTCAACGTTGATCGCGTGGAGTGGATCAACATGCCCGATCGCATGACCGCGATCAACGCGCTGTCTTCCGGCGACATCGATTTCATCGAACAACTGCCCATCGATTTGTTGCCCATGGTGCAGGCCGACGATCACCTCAAATCCGGCGTGCTGAGCAAGCTGGGTTCGATGACCGGCGGGCGCATGAACTTCCTGTACCCACCGTTCAACAACCCCGACATCCGTCGCGCCGCGCTGTTGGCCATGAACCAGAAAGACGTGCTGGATGCGCTGGTGGGCAACCCTGAGTACTTCAAGCAGTGCGCATCGGTCTTCGGCTGCGGGACGACCCTTGAAACCGAGGCCGGCGGCGAGTCGCTGACCAGCGGCGGCAATCTGGAAGCGGCCCGGGCACTGCTGAAAAAAGCCGGCTACGACGGCACACCCGTGGTGATCATGCAGCCCACCGATGTGCCGAGTCAGGCGCCGCAACCGGTGGTGGTCGCGCAAGCGTTGCGCAAGGCCGGCTTCACCGTCGATCTGCAACCGATGGACTGGCAGACGCTGGTCTCGCGCCGGGCCAATCAGAATCCTCCGGCGCAGGGCGGCTGGAACCTGTTCTTCACCTACTGGAACGCCGAGACCATCTGGAACCCGGTGGTCAATCCGATGCTCGACGGGGGCGGGCAAAAGGGCGCCTGGTTTGGCTGGCCGACTGACCCGCAGATGAATCAGCTGCGGGTGGATTTCGCCACCGCCACCGATCCGGCCAAACAGAAGGAAATCGCCGTCGATATCCAGAAGCGCGCCATGGACCAGGTCAGCTACATCCCGCTGGGTCAGTACTTCGACGTCGCCGCCTGGAACAGCCGCATCAGCCACTTGATGACCGGGCCGTCCACGGTGTTCTGGAACGTCGAGAAAGCCGACTGATTGCCGCACCATGATGCATGCCTTCGGAGGCTTTGATGCTGGGTTACTTTTTACGCCGCGTGCTGGCCGCCATTCCGGTGATGCTGGTGGTTGCACTGTTTGTGTTCCTGCTGCTGCGTCTGTCGCCGGGTGATCCTGCGGCCATCATCGCAGGCGACATGGCCAGCCCCGAACAACTGGCGGCCATTCGCGAAAGCCTGGGCCTGAATCAGCCGTTGTACCGGCAGTTTTTCGTGTGGATCTGGCAACTGCTGCAAGGCGATTTCAGCACTTCGCTGATGGCGCACACGCCGGTGCTGAACATGATCGGCCAGCGGCTGGAGCCGACGCTGAGCCTGGCGCTGGTGTCCATCGTGTTCACCATCCTGATCTCGGTGCCGCTGGGTGTGTTGGCGGCGTGGAAGCACGGCAGCTGGATCGACAATCTGGTGATGTCGACTTCGGTACTGGGCTTTTCGATTCCGGTATTCGTGATCGGGTATGTGCTGATCACCGTCTTCGCCCTGGAACTCAAATGGCTGCCGGTGCAGGGCTTTCGCAGCATCAGCGATGGCTTGGGCCCTTTCGCGCAAAGAATTGTGCTGCCGGCGCTGACCCTGTCTTCGGTGTATGTGGCACTGGTCGCGCGTATGACCCGGGCCAGCATGCTCGAAGTGCTCGGCGAAGATTACATCCGCACGGCGCGGGCCAAGGGCCTGGCCGAAGTGCATGTGCTGTTCCGCCACGCTTTGCGCAACGCGATGATTCCGATCCTGACGGTAATCGGCACCGGTTTCGCGCTGATGATTTCCGGGGTCGTGGTCACTGAAAGCGTGTTCAACATTCCAGGGCTGGGCCGACTGATCGTCGATGCCGTGCTGGCCCGCGACTACCCGGTGATCCAGGGCATGATCCTGCTGACCAGCGGCGTATATGTCGTCATCAATCTGCTGATCGATCTGTCATACGCGATCAGCGATCCACGCATTCGCTACTGAGGCCAAGGCCATGAGCAAACCCGTTTCCTTGAGCCTGCCCGCGCCCCGGCGTCGCCTGGTCAGCCTGCCACGCTTGCCGGTGACGTCGGCGATTGCGCTAGTGGTGTTGGTGATGATTATCGGCATGGCAATCTTTGCGCCTTGGGTCGCCAACCACGATCCGGTGGCGTTGGCGCCGGCCTTGCGCCTGAAACCTGCCAGCGCCGAATTCTGGCTGGGCACCGACGCCTACGGTCGCGATCTGTTTTCGCGCATCGTCTACGGCGCGCGGATTTCCCTCACTGTCGGCGTGGGCGTCACGGTATTGAGCATCCTTATCGGCCTGCCGTTGGGCTTGATCGCCGGTTATTTTCGGGGGCTGGATGCGTTGTTGATGCGGGTGATGGACGGGCTGATGGCGATCCCTGGCATCCTGCTGGCGATTGCCATTGTGTCCCTGAGCAGCGCCGGGATCTGGACGGTCATGATCGCGATCATGGTGCCGGAGATTCCCCAGGTCGTGCGGCTGGTGCGGGCTCGCGTGTTGTCCACCCGTGAGGAGCCTTACGTCGAAGCGGCGGTGCTGATGGGCACCTCGACGCTCAAGATCCTCACGCGCCATCTGATGCCCAACACCCTCGCGCCGCTGATCGTGCAGGGCACTTATATCTGCGCATCGGCGATTCTTACCGAAGCGATCCTGTCGTTTCTCGGGGCGGGCATCGGCACCGAAATCCCGACCTGGGGCAACATCATTTCCGAGGGCCGGGTGTATTTCCAGCTCAAGCCATCGCTGGTGCTGTGGGCCGGTCTTGCGCTTTCGTTGTGCATTCTGTCGATCAATTTGCTCGGCGATGCGGCGCGCGACGCCCTTGACCCCCGCATGAAGAAAAGGGGCGCAGCATGAGCGAGCAGTTGAGCGACACGCTGCGGGTCGAACACCTGTGCGTGAACACGGCGGACGGTACGCCGATCCTGCAGGACATCTCGTTTGAAATTCGGCCCGGCGAAACATTGTGTCTGGTCGGCGAAAGTGGATCGGGCAAATCGGTGACATCGCTGGCGACCCTGGGCCTGCTGCCTAAGGATGCGCTGAGCGCCACCAGCGGGCGGATTCTGCTGGACGGCGAAGACGTGTTGCAGGTCAGCAATGGCCGACTCAAGGCCCTGCGCGGAAGCCGCATGGCGATGATTTTTCAAGAGCCGATGACCGCGCTCAATCCGGTACTCAGCGTCGGCAGGCAGATCGACGAAGTGCTGCAAACCCACACCGACCTCACCGCCGCGCAACGTCGTGTTCAGGTGATGGACGCGTTGGCGCAGGTGCATTTGCCGGACATCGAGCGCATGTACGATGCCTACCCCCATCAACTCAGCGGCGGCCAGCGTCAGCGGATCATGATCGCCATGGCGTTGGTGCTTGAGCCGCGCTTGCTGATCGCCGATGAGCCGACCACCGCCCTGGACGTCACCACTCAACAACAGATCCTCAAGCTGATCCGCGAGCTGCAACAAAAGCACGGCACAGCGGTGCTGTTCATCACCCACGACATGGGCGTGGTGGTGGACATCGCCGACCGGGTTTGCGTGATGCGCCAGGGCCGGATCGTCGAATCCGGCACCGTGGCCGATGTCTTGTCCCGTCCAGAACAGGATTACACCAAAGCGCTGCTGGCCGCCGTGCCGGGCCTTGAGCCGCGGGCGGCACGGCGCGAGGCCTACAGTGCCCAAGTGGTGCTCGACGTCAGTGAATTGGGCAAAGTTTATCCGCCTGCGGGCGGGGGCTGGCGCTGGTTCGGCAAGGCCCGGGAAGGCACGCGTGCCGTGCACGACGTCTCCTTCACCCTCAAGCGCGGACGAACCCTGGGCATCGTCGGCGAAAGCGGCTCCGGTAAATCCACCGTCGCCCGTTGCGTGATGCGTTTGCTCGCGCCGACCCATGGCGCGATCCGCGTCACCGGCAAGGACATTTCCGAGTTATCGGCCGCCAGTCTCAAGCCGCACCGCAAGCGCATCCAGATGATTTTTCAGGACCCCAATCGCTCGCTAAATCCGCGCATCAGCATCGGCAAAAGCCTGATCGAAGGGCCGATGAACCACGGCGTGCCTTTCGCTCAGGCGTGGGCGCGGGCTCAGGAATTACTCGAACTGGTGGGTCTGCCGGTCGACGCCATCGAGCGTTATCCGCACCAGTTTTCCGGTGGCCAACGCCAACGCATTGCCATCGCCCGCGCCTTGGCGATGGAGCCGGATGTGATCGTCGCCGATGAGGCGGTGTCGGCGCTGGACGTCTCGGTGCAGGCGCAAGTGCTGCAATTGCTGCAAGACATTCAGGCGCGCATGGGGGTGGCGATTTTGTTCATCACTCACGACCTGCGGGTGGCCGCGCAATTGTGCGACGACGTGCTGGTGATGCATCGCGGGCAGGTCGTGGAATACGGCCCGGCGGCCCATGTGCTCGCCCATCCGCAGCAGCCTTATACCCGGCAATTGATGGACGCGGTGCCCGGCAAGGGCTGGAATTTTGCCGCCGGCCAGAGGATTTGAGCATGACATTTGATTTGCTGTTTCGCGCCGTCACTGTGGTCGATGGCACCGGCGCCGAGCCCTACACCGCCGACCTTGCGACCCTGGGCGATCGTATCGTCGCCATCGGTGATCTCAGCGGCCACGAAGCACGGCGAACCATCGACGGTAACGGGCGCTGCCTGATGCCTGGTTTCATCGACGTGCACACCCACGACGACACCAATGTCATTCGCACGCCGGAGATGCTGGCGAAGATTTCCCAGGGCGTGACCACGGTGATTGTCGGCAACTGCGGCATCAGCGCGTCACCGGTCACGCTGCCCGGTGTGCCGCCGGACCCGATGAACCTGCTGGGCGCCAGGGACGCGTTCGTGTACCCGACCTTCAAGGCCTACGTCGATGCAATCGAGCACGCCGTGCCGAGCGTCAACGTCGCGGCGCTGATCGGCCACACGGCGTTGCGCGCTAACGTGATGGAACAGTTCGATCGCGCCGCGCTGGGCAGTGAACTGGAGGCCATGTGCCTGGCGCTGGAAGGCGCGCTGGACGCTGGCGCGATCGGCCTGAGTTCCGGGCTGGCGTACACCAATGCCAAACAGGCGCCGATGGCCGAGATGCAGCGCCTGGTAGACATCGTCGGCGCCCATGGCGCGCTATACACCACGCACATGCGCAATGAGCACGATGGCTTGCTGGACTCGCTGCAGGAATCCTTCGCCACCGCGCGCAACGCGGGTGCTGATCTGGTGATCTCCCATCTGAAATGTGCGGGCGCCGGTAACTGGGGGCGGGCGCCGCTGGCCCTTGCCGCATTGGAAAAGGCCGCTAGCGAGCAGTCCTGCAACTGCGATTGTTACCCGTATTCGGCCAGTTCCACCACGCTGGATGCCTGGCGCGTGGACGGAGTGATGGAGATTTACATCACCTGGTCCGACCCGCACCCGGACATGGCCAGACAGACGCTCAAGGACATCGCCGCGCAATGGGGCGTTGACCAATGGCAGGCCACTGAGCGGCTGCGTCCTGCCGGCGCGATCTACCACATGATGAGCGAAGACGACGTGCGCAAGATCCTTGCGCACTCGCTGTCGATGGTCGGTTCTGACGGCTTGCCCAACGACCCTAATCCACACCCGCGATTGTGGGGTACGTTTCCTCGGGTGCTGGCGCACTACTGCCGTGACTTGAAACTGTTCAATCTGGCCGAGGCGGTGCGCAAGATGACCGGGCTGTCAGCCACACGTTTTCGTTTGCAGGATCGTGGTGTGTTGCGCGAGGGCGCGTTCGCCGACCTGACGCTGGTCGACATGCAGCGCATCGAGGATGTCGCCACTTATGCCGATCCTTGCCGGCAGGCGCCGGGCATTGATCTGGTGGTGGTCAACGGCGTGGTCAGCTACGAAGACGGCAAGGTGCAGGGGCGGCAAGGGCGCTTGCTCAAGCGCCAGCCTGCCGCCGTGGCGGTTTAGGCGCCAGTGGCTGCGGTCAGCATGATTTCGACCAGCACGTCCGGGGACGCCAGGTCTGCCTGGATGGTCGCGCGGGCCGGTGCGGCACCTTCGGGCAGCCACTGGCTCCAGACTTCATTCATGGCGGCGAAGTCGGCGTTGATGTCCTTGAGCCAGATCTGTGCGCTCAGCAATCGTGATTTATCGCTGCCGGACTGGGCGAGCAGGGCGTCGATCTTGGCCAGCACCTGGCGGGTCTGCCCAGCGCAATCCTCGCTGCGATCGTCTGGCACCTGGCCCGACAACCAGGCCAGCCCGCTGTGGACGACTGCACCGCAAAGACGTGGATTAACGGAAATTCTCTGGATGCTCATGGCAATTCCTGGGTGGGGTAATGGACCGGCAACGCTAACCAACCTCGTCGCGCATTGCCATGACCAAATCGATGGTCGGCCATAACCTGGTGCTATGACCGCCGTCGCAACACGTTATTGAAAGGGGAACGCTGTGCAGGTAGTGGTGATTGGAGCGGGTGTGGTGGGGCTGACCAGCGCCTGGTATCTGGCGCAACAGGGCGTGCAGGTCACGCTGGTGGACCGTCATGCCGATGTGGCGCAAGAGACCAGTTTCGCCAATGGCGGGCAACTGAGCTACAGCTACGTCGCACCGCTGGCCGATCCGGGGGTGATCGGCAAGTTGCCGCAGTGGTTGTTGCGTGCCGACTCGCCGTTGCGTTTTCGCCCGCGACTGGACACGACGCAATGGCGCTGGTGCCTGGACTTTCTGCGGGCCTGCAACAGCGATCAGGTGCGACGCACGATCGGCGAGATGCTCAGCCTGTCGTATCTGAGCCGCGATTCCCTCGACCAATTGCTGGCCGCGCATCCGCTGGAGTTCGATCTGATCCGCACCGGCAAACTGGTGGTGTATCGCGATCCGGCAGCGCTGGCCGCTTCTGTGCCGATGGTGGAGTGGCAGCGCACGCTGGGTGCTGATCAGCAGATGCTCGATGGGCCGGGATGTGTGGCGCTTGAGCCTGCGCTGCAGGGGATTGGTCCAGAGTTGGCGGGAGGGATTTACACCCCCGGTGAAGCAACCGGTGACTGCCTGCGTTTTTGCCAGGGTTTGAAGGGCCTGTTGGCGCAGATGCCCAACGTGCACATGGCACTGGGCGTCGAGGTGCAAGGGTTGGTGCGCGAACGGCAGCGCGTGGTTGCGGTGCGCACCGATCAGGGGGATTTCGCGGCTGACGCCGTGGTGGTCACGGCGGGGATGTTCAGCGTGCCGTTGCTCAAGCCGCTGGGGATTTCACTGCCGCTGTATGCCCTGCGTGGTTACAGTCTGAGCGTGCCGCTGGACCCGGCGATGCAGACGCCGCGCTTGAGCGTGACCGATGCCGCGCGCAAGGTGGTTTACGCGCCGCTGGCCAGACACTTACGCATCGCCGCGATGGTGGACATGGGCGTCAGCCGGGCCGATGTGGACCCGGTGCGGATCACGTTGCTCAAACAGCAAGTGGCCGAGACCTTCCCGCAGCTGGATTTGAAAGAGGCGCAAGCCTGGGCCGGTCTGCGCCCCAGCACGGCTCACAGCAAACCCATCGTGGGGCGTGCGGCGGACTTCAGTAATCTGTGGCTCAACGTCGGGCAAGGCGCCTTAGGCTTTACCTTGGCACTGGGCAGCGCAAAGTTGTTGGTAGCGCAGATGTTCAACGAACGGTTACCGATAGATCCGGCGCCGTTTCAGCTCGGTTCATAACGGCTGCGGCGCGAGCCCAGGCTCCGCAGTCGTGGCTGATACACCGCGAGCGGCGGGTTTACTGCCGCTGCGCGCCAGATCGTCAGCAAGCTGGACTCCTACGGCCTGCGGCCAGAATCAAAAGCGAGTCGTCATTGAATTGAGCAGAGGGGTAAGAAGCCCGTGGGAGCGGACCTGTCCGCGAATGCTGAGTGTCAGGCGCCAGAAATGCATTGCCTGTACCGGCCCCTTCGCGGACAGGTCCGCTCCCACAAGTTGCGACGGTCAGACTGTGGGTGAAGGCGGGCTTCTGCCGAAGGCGTAGGAGCCTTGCTTGCAGGCGATTGCTCCGGGGTCGCGCCCGATCGTAGCAGTCCTGACTCCAGACACCTCGGTCGTACCTGATGCACCGCGTTCGCCAGGTTACTGCCGCTGCGCGCCAGATCGTCAGCAAGCTGGACTCCTACGGCCTGCGGCCAGAATCAAAGGCGAGCCGTCACTACCGCGCTCCGATCACCGCTGCCATCGGCGCAATCTGCACACCGGCGCCTTCAAGTAGCGCGCGCAGATGCCGGGCCATGTCTGTGGCGCCCGGGGTGTCGCCGTGCACGCAGACGGTGTCGATGCGCACGGGCATTCGGGTGCCGTCGACGGTGGTGATGGCTTGCTCTTCGATCATACGCAACACCCGGGCTGCGGCGATTTCGCTGTCGTGAATGACGGCGCCTGGCAATTTGCGCGAGACCAGATTGCCGTTGGCGGCATAAGCCCGGTCGGCATAGATCTCCCGGGCCATGCGCAGGCCCAGTTGTTCGCCGGCGCGCTCGGTTTCAAGACCAGGCATGACCACGAAGATCAAATCCGGATCAACCGCCTTGATCGCTCGGGCCACGGCCAGTGCCAGCTCAAAGTCTTCATTGGCCATGTTGCCCAGCGCGCCATGGGTCTTGACGTGCTGCAAGGGCAGTCCTGCCGCTTGGGCCAGCGCTTTGAAGGCGCCGATCTGATAAATGATCTGGCGTTCGATCTGGGCGGGACTGTCGCCCCTTATCTGCCGACGACCAAAGCCGTGCAGGTCGAGAAAGCTGGGATGGGCACCCACCGCCACACCTTTTTGCCGGGCCAGGACAGTGGTGTCGAACATGATGTCAGGGTCGCCTGCGTGGAATCCGCAGGCGATATTGGCGGAACTCACGATGTCGAGCATTGTGCTGTCATCGCCCATCTTCCAGGCGCCGTAGCCTTCGCCCATGTCGCAGTTCAAGTCGATCAGCATGCAGTCACCTGTGAGACGATTGAGGTCATCGTGAATCGGTCGGACCGGGGCAGTGACCCGGGTTGAATCAAGTTGTTTACGAGCCATCCGGGGCTATCTTTCGCAACAGCATATTGCCAGAATACTTCTGGTATTCCAAAAGCATTCCAGCGGTCACCGGAGAGTCGAGCATTGAACACCGAGCAGCAGGAGTCGTCTTTGCGCATTGCGCCCATCGCCGATCATGCGCTGTATATCGATTTCGGCGAAGTGATCGATGCAGCTGTCAATCAGCGCGTCACCGCACTGGCAAAACGTGTGGCCGATGCGAGCATCGATGGCGTTACGGGCCTGATCCCCACCTACCGCGCGTTGACTGTGGCCTACGACTGCACGCGGATTCGTCAGTCCCGATTGATCGAGCACATTGAGCGCCTGCTCGCCGAGCCCGATGAGCAAGCCGCGCCCGTGCGCAGTTGGGAGGTGCCGGTGGCTTACGGCGGCGACCACGGCATCGATCTGCTGTGGCTGTCCGAGCATCATCAGCTTGACCCGCAAGAGGTCATCCGCCTGCACAGCGCTGTCAGCTACCGCGTTTACATGATCGGCTTTATGCCCGGGTTCGCCTATCTCGGCGGCCTGGATCAACAACTGCACACCTCGCGCCGCGAATCCCCGCGCCTGAAAACTCCAGCGGGTTCAATCAGCATTGGCGGCATGCAAACCGCCGTGGCCTCGGTTGAAGCGCCCAGCGGCTGGCACTTGATCGGTCAGACCCCCGCGCGCAGTTTCGTACCCTCGCGCCAGGAGCCGTTTCTGTTTGGCGCCGGTGACGAAATCCGCTTCACGCCCATCAGTGCCGACGAGTTCGACGACCTCTGGGCACAGCCCGATTACCTCCCGCAATGGACCTGGCGCACATGAGCAGTCTTCACGTTTTAAATCCCGGGCTGCTTACCACGCTGCAGGATCGCGGCCGCACCGGCTATGAAGATCGCGGCGTGCCGCCCTCCGGCGCGCTGGACGAGTTGAGCTTCGCCATTGCCAACGCACTGGTCGGCAATCCGGCAGGGACCGGCGCGCTGGAGTTCACTCTGGTGGGCGGGCAGTTTCGGGTCGGGCAGGGCGGCTGTGTCATTGCGGTCACAGGCGACATGCAAGTGTTCATCGATGATCAGCCGGTCACGCCGTACCAGTGCCATGTGCTGCGCTCGGATGCTGTGCTCAAGGTCGGGCGGGCGCTCAGCGGGGCGCGGGGCTATCTCGCGGTGGCGGGCGGGTTCGCTGCCGAACCGGTACTGGGCAGCGTCTCGACATTGATGCGCGGCGCACTGGGCGGTTTTGCCGGGCGGGCACTGGCCAAAGGTGACGAGTTACCGCTGGCGGGGCCTTCGCAATACCTGCCAACTGCCGCGCGAGCACCGGGGCAGCGCCTTCTGCCCCAGCGTGAACATCAGCCGCTGCGTGTCGTTTTGGGCCCGCAGCAGGGGCATTTTTCCGCCCTCGAAATCCATCGCTTTCTCAGCGAGTCCTTTCAGGTATCAGGCCAGAGCGACCGCATGGGGTACCGCATGACGGGCGCGGTGATCGCTCATCTGAAAGGCTTCAACATCGTCTCGGACGCCATCAGCACCGGCAGCGTGCAAATCCCCGGCAGTGGTCATCCGATCATCGCCATGCATGACCGTCAGACCACTGGCGGCTATCCGAAAATCGCCACCGTGATACGCGCCGATCTGGCAAGGCTGGGCCAACTCAAGCCAGGTGACTGGCTGAGCTTTGCCGAGGTGTCAGTGGAGGACGCCGAAGATTTGTGGTGCGAGCGCCAGGTGCTTCTCAATGCTTATCTGGATGAACTGCTGATGCGTTATCGCCGGCGCAGTTGATGGCTTGCGGTCCGTCAGCGCAAGCCTCGCCAACAGCTCCTTCGCGCTGCCCAGGTCCCAGGCGGATGCAAAACCCGTGGGAGCGGACCTGTCCGCGAAGTGGCCGGTACATTCACTCCCTCTCTATCGTCCGAAACACCGTCTTCGCGAACAGGTTCGCTCCCACAGTGAATCAGCGGCGCCGCTGGTTTTTGAGTTCACGCCGATCCGTTGGTGCCGCGTGCGCCCAGGTCCCAGGAGGATGCAAAACCCGTGGGAGCGGACCTGTCCGCGAAGGGGCCGGTACATTCACTCCCTCTCTATCGTCCGAAACACCGTCTTCGCGAACAGGTTCGCTCCCACAGTGAGTCAGCGGCGCCGCTGGTTTTTGAGTTCACGCTAACAAAAGCAAAACCCGCGGCCTCGCTTCTGATCGGTTATTTGAAGATCGAGCGGATCGGCTCTTTCGGTGCCGGGTCGTAGCCCACCAGATCCAGCGTCAGCTTGGCGTAGGTGCCGTCGGCATTCATGTCCGCCAGCGCTTTGTTGACCGCTTTGACCAGATTGTTTTTGCCCAGCTTGAAGGCAAAACCTTTCTGGATGTGGCTGACGTAATCGTCGGTCATGACGATCGGCAGATGCACGGTTTTCATCAGGTAGGCGGCGCTGATGGAATCAGTGATCACCGCATCGGTGTTGTGGTTGATCAAGTCCTGGATCGCGTCGGATTCGGCCTTGTAGTTTTTCAGCACGCCGCCTTTCTCTTCGGCAATCGCGCTGAAGGTGGTGGACACCTGCACGCCGACGTTTTTGCCCTTCAGGTCCGCCGCGGATTTGATCGACGAGTTCGGCGGTGTAACCACGCGCCCACCCGATTCCAGCCAGCCGTCGGAGAACAGAATCTGCTCCTGACGGCCTGGCGTGATGTCCATCGCCGCGCTGATCACATCAAACTGATTGGCGGCCAGGCCTACCAGCAGAGCGTCCCACTTGATCAACACCGGGGTGTATTCCAGGTTCAAGCGCCGGGCGACTTCTTTCATCACTCGGATTTCCAGGCCATCAAGCTGACCTCCTGCGCTGCGCATGCTGAACGGCGGGAACGTGCCCTCGGTGGCTACCAGCAATTTGCCTGGACGGATCAGCTCCAGCGGTTCATCGGCACTGGCCAACGTGCCAAAAGCGAGCACCGACACTGCCGCGAACATTTGCACGATATTTCTGACTTTCATGGTCACGCTCTCTTTGCTGGTTAATGTTGAACGCGGGACGTTGGGCGGGCAGGCCGGGGTTTTATTCCATCAAGTCAGGCAAGTGGATCAGGCAGGTTTCGCGCTTTTCAGCCGCTCACTGGCAAGCAGCGACATGAACTCACTGAGCACTGTGGCGCCAAGCAGCGAAGTGATCTGGCCAGCGCCTTCGTACATCGGGCTGATTTCCGTGACATCGCAACCCACCAGGTTGATGCCGTTCAGGGCACGCAACAGCAGGAGTGTTTCGCGGGCCGACGGGCCACCGGCTTCCGGCGTCTCGACCGCAGGTGCGAAGGCCGGATCGACAAAATCCATGTCGAAGGTGATGAAGGTTGGACGCCCGCCAGTGCGCTCGCGGATGCGCGCGGCCAGGGCGGGGATGCCCATTTCGAACATTTGATCGGTGGTCACCACTTCGTAGCCCAAGTCGATGGACTGGGTGATGTCGGTGGGACGGAACAGCGAGCCACGCAAACCGATCTGGATCGAATGCGCGGGGTCCACCAGGTTTTCTTCTACGGCGCGACGAAACGGCGTACCGGCGCTGTAGAGCTTGTCGGCGAAGTACTTGTCCCAAGTGTCGCTGTGGGAATCGAACTGCACCAAGGCAACGGGACCGTGCTTGGCCGCTACGGCGCGCAGTTCGCCCAGCGTCACCGAATGATCGCCGCCAATACCGAATGGCACGACGCCGGCGTTCACCAGCCCGGCCACCGCTTGTTCGATCCGTTCCAGGCAGTCTTCTTCGTAACCGGGCACCACTGCCGCATCACCGGCATCGGCGATGTTCAGGGTTTCGAAAATATTGATGTTGTCGCGGTACGGGCTTACCGGGCGCAGCATCACCGACATAGCACGCACGGCATTGGGCGCAAAACGTGCGCCGGTACGGAACGCCGCACCCGAATCGGACGGCAGGCCAATGACTGCGGCATCCAAGCCTTCCAGTGTGGTGGCCATCGGTAAACGCATGAAAGTCGGCACTCCGCAGAACCGCGGGGTAGAGAGGGAATCGGTGGGTAGTACGCTCATGTTGTGCTCCTGTTGCAATTCGTGTTTCGGGACTCGGCATGCGCGAGGCATCGCCAGTCCTCATCAGGTTTGGGCCTACGCCGGCAGCACAATCGCCGAGCGCGGATCGCAGGCCAGTGCGCGCAATGCAACGGCCACGTCTTCAAGCGCCGGCCCCTGCAGGTCGAGCAATGGCTGGCGCACTGAGCCACCTTTGAAGCCGCGCAGATTCATGATGGCTTTGGTGGTTTGCGGCTGGCCGTGTTTGCGCGCCAGTTCACGCAGCGGGAACCAAAGACGATGCAATTCAATGGCCAGCTTTGCGTCGCCGTTTTGCAGCGCGCGGAAGGTTGCCAAAATCAGCTCTGGCAATGCACCGCTGTTGGTGGAACTGATGCCGTCAAAGCCCGCCATCATCGGGCCGCTGAACACCAGGTCCGAGGCGCAGAACAGTCGAACCTTGCCCCCCAGCTTGTTGGCGATACGGTCGATGACCGTGGGCGTCAGATCGCCCTGTTTCAAACCCACCACGCCTTCGATTTGCGCCAGTTGTTCAATCACCGGCACCGAGAGGGTGATGCCAATACCGGGTGCGTTGTAGATCAGAATGCCGGTCTTGGACAGCGGCGCCATCTGCTCGAAGAAGCTGACGATCTGGGCATCGGTGATCTCGGACACGAATGGCGGCGTGACCATCGGCAGGCCGCCGAGGTCGCCGGCCAGCTGTGTCAATTGACGCACGTCGCGGCTGTCGGAGCCTGCGGTGCACAGCATGACCGGCACTCGGTCGCCCACGATGGCCATGACCTTGCGGAACATGTCGGCGCGCTCTTCACAGGTCATGACAGCGAACTCGCCGTACGTTCCGCCGATCAGCAACCCGTCGTAACCCAGCGCAATGACCCGCTCGATGTTCTCGGCCATGGCCGGGTAATCGAACTCACCGCTGCTAGTGAAGGGGGTGACTGTGATGTTGAAGATACCGTGAAGGCGTTCGCGACATTCTTGAAGGTTCTGCATGGGTGTTCCCTGGGGGCTGTTCGTCAGAGTGATCGAATATTGTATTATCTGTATTCATATGTACAATAATTTTTCGTGCAACGGATGCCTCTGTTTTCACTTGGGCAGACGGCAGCGGTGAGCGTCCTTGATAGGATGTGCGCACTTTATTTTTGAGGTTTTGTGTCCATGGCTTCGTTACCGGGTCAGAACAGCCGCCGTCTGGCTAACCAGATTCTCGATTTCGTGCGCAAGGCGAAATTCGAGCCTGGGCATCATCTGCGCGAACAACAGATTGCCGACTTGTTAGGCGTCTCCCGCACGCCGATCCGCAACGCGCTGAAACTGCTGGTCGAGGAAGGGATTGTCGAAGCCCGACGCAATCAGGGTTTTTTCCTGCTCAAGGCCTTCGATGCCCTGCAGCGGGTGGAACTGAGCGTTTCATCGAGTCTTGAAGATTCGCTGTATGAGCGGCTGGTGAATGACCGGCTGAGCGGAGAGATAGCCAATTCCCTGACCCAGACCGAAATCGCCAAGCGCTACGACGTCGACCGGGTCACGCTGATGAAAACCCTGACGCGCCTGGCCGAGGACGGCCTGCTGATTCGCAACAAAGGGCATGGCTGGAGCTTCTTGCCCACGCTGGACAACGACGAAGCCCTGCGCAGCGGCTACCGGTTTCGTCTGATGGTGGAGCCGGCCAACTTTCTCCAGCCGCAATTCACGCCTAACGCCGCCGCCCTTGAGCGCTCGCGGTTGCAGCATTTGTATCTGGCCAGCCATTCCGATTCGGCGGCGGTCAGCAACGCGCAATTGTTCGAAACCGACGCGCAGTTTCACGAAATGTTCGCTGAGTTCGGCGGTAACACCTTTGTGATTCAGGCCATTCAGCAGCAGAACCGCCTTCGCAAGCTGCTGGAATTTGCCGGTTACGCCAACCGCCGACGGGTACGTGACTGGTGCACCGAACACCTGGCGATCATCGACGCGGTGACGCACGGGCACTACGCCGAGGCGAGCGAGCTGATGCGCAGACACCTGACACACGCCGACGACGCGGCCCAGCCCGGAAAACCCCGTGTGGGCAAAGCGCCCGCAAAACCCCGCGCGCCGCGTAAGGCAGCCGTTGTCCCGATTCCGGATTAGCTCCCTTGGGAGCGATCCATCCTGTAGCGAGAGGTTTTCATGGATTTAGGTTTGCAAGGTAAACGAGCTCTGGTGCTGGGCTCCAGTCGTGGTCTGGGTCTGGCGATTGCCCGGTCGCTGGCTGCCGAAGGTGCTGCGGTTACGCTGTGTGGCCGTCGGCGTGAAGCGCTTGCGGATGCGGTGGCGGAGCTTGTCGCCCAAGGCGCCGAAGCCGATTACCTGGTGCTGGACCTGGCCGATGCAACCCAGCGGCGCACTGCGCTCGAAGGTCTGTTGGCCGAAGGTCGCGGCTACGACATCCTGATCAATAACGGTGGCGGCCCTGCACCGGGGGCAATCAGCGCCGTGCAAACCGCCCAGTGGCAGGGCGCGTTCGACAGCATGGTCAGCGCGCTGTTCGAGATCACCGCCGCGTTGCTTCCCGGCATGCGCGAGCGCAATTGGGGGAGGGTGATCAACGTCGTGTCCTCCGGCGTTGTGCAGCCGATCGCCAATCTCGGCATTTCCAACACCTTGCGCGCGAGCATCATCGGCTGGGCCAAGACCCTGGCAGGCGAAGTCGCGGCCGAGGGCGTCACGGTCAATTCGGTCATCCCCGGTCGTATCGCCACGGCGCGGGTTGGCGAGCTGGACGAAGCGGCAGCCAAACGCACGGGCTCTACCGCAGACGCGATTGCAGAGGCCTCGCGCCATACCATTCCTGTCGGCCGTTATGGCGATCCTGCCGAGTTCGCCGACGCGGTGGCCTTTCTCGCGAGCGCCCGTGCGGGCTATATCACCGGCACCAGTTTGCGGGTGGACGGCGGACTGATTCGCAGCATCTGAACACCGTTCCGATTGATCAATCTCGACCACTGCGTCCATGAGTCGCGTCTGAATCGATTGAGCAATCTGTACCCCTGCATGCAATTACTGAGAGAGAACCGCTATGTTCACACCGCTTCTGGCCCGGCGAATGGGCCGTGTCCGGCCATCGCCCACGGCCGAAATCTCCGACAAGGTCCGCGCGTTGACCGCAGCAGGGCATTCAGTCATCAATCTGGGTGAGGGCGAGCTGGATTTCCCTACGCCTGCGCACATCGCCCAGGCCGGTATTGAGGCCATCAATGCCGGTGAAACCAAGTACACCGCAGTGCCTGGCAGCGCGCGTCTCAAGCAGGCGATCATCGATAAATTCAGCCGTGAGAATGGCCTGAGCTACAACGCTGGCGAAGTCATCGCCGGTGCAGGCGCGAAACAGTTGATTTTCAATGCGCTGATGGCGACGGTAAATCCGGGCGATGAGGTGATCATTGCCGCACCGTATTGGGTGTCTTACCCGGACATGGTGTCGCTGGCAGAAGGTGAAACCATCGTCGTGCAGTGCCATGAGGCCGACGGCTGGAAACTTCAGCCGGGAGCGCTTGAAGCCGCCATCACCGAACGGACTCGTTGGGTGCTGCTCAACTCGCCCAACAACCCGACCGGCGCGGTGTACAGCGAGGCCGAAATCAAGGCGCTGACGGACGTGCTGTTGCGTCACGAGCACGTGCTGATCCTGGCTGACGACATCTACGAGCACACCCGTTTCGGTCAGGCATTTTTCACGCCTGCGCAGGTCGAGCCGCGCTTGCTGCCTCGTACGCTGACGGTCAACGGTCTGTCCAAAGCGTTCTCCATGACCGGCTGGCGAATTGGCTACGCAGGCGGGCCGAAATGGCTGGTGGACGCGTTGCAGGTTCTGCAATCGCAAAGCACGTCAAACCCGAGCTCGATTTCCCAGGCGGCGGCGATTGCAGCGCTGGATGGCGGCACCGGGTTTATCGACGACTGGATCGGCAGGCTTGCCGAACGCCGGGATCGCGTGCTGGGCAGTATCGGGCGCATCACCGGGCTGGCCTGCGCGATGCCGGAGGGGGCGTTTTATCTGTTCGTCAATTGCCAGGGCATGTACGGCAAACACACTCCCGAAGGCAAGGTGATTGTCGATGACTTTGACTTTGCCAGCTATCTGCTCGATGAGGCGAAGGTGGGCACGGTGCATGGCTCGGCGTTTGGTGCGCCGGGTTATCTGCGCATTGCTTACGCGGTGGATGATCGACTGCTGGACGATGCGTGTCAGCGGATCGAAGCGGCGTGTGGTCAGTTGGTCTGATTAAGCCGCGTGCATCTTGAATGGGGGCGTTGCGATCAGACGTCGAATGCAAAAATCTGTGGGAGTGGACCTGTCCGGGAAGGCAAATCAGGCGCGACAGATGCGGTTGTAACGGCCTATTCGCGGACAGGTCCGCTTCCACGGTTGCGGGTTCATCCGAGAATGTACGGCGAACACACATCCCCGGTAGGAGCTGCCGAGCCCTGCGCAGGCTGCGATTACGGTCTGCCTGACACTGAGTTTCGCAGCCTTCGGCAGCTCCTACAGGTTTGGCGGCTGGCCACGCCTTCGCGGCGAACCCACATCCTTGTAGGAGCAGCCGAGCAGCGCGAGGCCGCGATGGGGCGTAACGGGTGTACCGCAGCGGCCACCCGCACGGGATGCCGAACGAATCGTGGGTCAGATCAGCAGCAATGGACGCTCTAGCGTGCCCAGTACCCGATACCCCGTTTCGGTGATGACCACTGTTTCACTCACGCCCACCGTGAACTCGCCGTAAATGCGCAACGCCGGCGGGATGTGGAAACACATGCCCGGTTGCAGCTCGGTTTTGACGCCGCTGTACAGGCTCAGAATCGAGCCTTCGCCCCAGTCAGGGGCAAACGAAACCCCCACCGAGTAACCGGTGCGTTTCTTGAACGCATCGGTGAATCCGGCGCGATCGATCACCGCCTGACAGGCGTTGTGTGAAGCTTCGCACGGCTCTCCCGGACGTAACGCATCCAGTGCCGCCTGCAAGGCGTCCTGACAGACCTTTTCCATCTCCACGGCAATCGACGGCGGTTTACCCAGCCAGGCACAGCGCATCAACGCCGCGTGATAGCGATCGTGGCTGGCGGCCATTTCCAGAAACGCAGGTTCACCCGCTTGCAGGGTGCGGCGGCGCCAGGTGCCGTGGGGAATGCCGGTGCGCGGACCGCTCGACACCAGCGGCTCCATGCCCATGTACTCCGAACCTGCGGCAATCGAGGCCTGAAGCATTGCCGCTACCAGATCGTTTTCAGTAGCGCCTTCACGCACGGCATTCATGCCGGCGCGCATCCCTGCATCGACATAGCGCGCAGCGAACTCCAGTTTCTCCACTTCAGCCGGCGATTTCACTGCACGCAGCTTTTCCACCACGCCAGCCGCGTCATGGATAGTGCCCAGTTTGGCCTGCAACGATTCATACACTGCGATGGGCAAGAACCAGCCGCGTTTGTCGATGGCAATACGGCGGTGGCTCCAGCCTTTTTGCTCGATAGCGGCCACCAGAAAACTCACCGGATCATCGCCGTCCAGATACACCGACGCATCGCTGATGAAGGTATTGGCGATGAAGTTGAAATATTCGAGCTGACGAATCACGAACATCGGCTCGCCGTCCACCGGCAGCACCAGTGCTTGAAACGTGTAGTAGCCGGGAGTTTGCTGGCCGGTCAGGTAGAAAATATTTTCCGGACCCGTGACGATCATCACGTCGATGCCGGCCTGAACCATGTTGGCTTTGGCGCGGATAACGCGTTCGGCATATTCATGTGCAGCGAACGCGGACTCGCTGCCTTGGCGTACGTTGACGGGGGGCGCTAGGTTCATCAGAAACTCCGAATCAGTTGAGTTTTGTTCAGATCAAGGGTGATGCCCAGTCCCGGAGCGGTGGGCATCCAGGCCTGACCATCCTGGTAGTGAAGGGGGCGGGCGGGGTCGTCACAAACTCCATCGGCGCCGTACAGTTCGGCGAATCGTGGCTGCGTGACGCAGGCCACATGCAGCGCGGCGGCGGTGGCAGCCGCGCCTTCGTTCATCTGGCCGATCATGCAGGTGACACCGGCCTGGGTCAGCCGCCTTGCAGCGGTCACGCAGGGCGCGATGCCGCCGATCTTCACCAGTTTCAGGTGCGCCCAAACCTTGCCGCGCAGGCCGCACAGGCGGTCCAGATCTTCGCTGCCCGCCAGGCCTTCGTCGATCATCAGCGGCAGCGGGCTTTGCTCGGCGAGCCGCTCCATGGCGCGCCAGTCGCCAGAGGCGATGGGTTGTTCGACGTAGGCCAGATCAAATCGCGCCAGCGCTTCCAGGTAGTTCGGCGCTTGTTGCGGTGTCCACTGTCCATTGGCGTCGACTGCGATTTTGATGCTGTCGCCAAAGCGATCGCGCAAGGCCTGTAATCGCGTCACATCCTCTTCAAAACTGCCCACGGCGATGCGCACCTTTAGGTCGCGAAAGCCGCGGTCCACATACGCTTGGGACTGCTGCAGAAAAACCTCCAGCGGCGACCAGAAAAGCGTCTGGTTGCTGGCATAACGAACGTCCGCATCCGGGGCACCCAACCATTGCGCCAGCGGCAGACCGGCGCGGCGCGCAATCAGGTCATGCAGGGCGCAGTCGATGAGTGTGCGCACGGGCATGCTCAGCGCGGCGGCCCATTGCGGCATCTCAGTCATCAATTGCTCGGGTTCCTGCTGCCAAGGCAGCGTCGAGAGCGCCTGCAACGCGTGGGCGATGACTTCATCGGGCTCATAGCCGTTGAGATAAGCAATGTTGATTCGCACCTCACCAACGGCCTGATGCTGGCCGTCGTCCAGACACAAATACAACGCCTGAAGCTCGCCGACGCTGCCCGACGCCGCCGTGTGCAGCTGCACGCCGTTGCCGTAATGCAAATCGGCACGACGCAGCGAAACGGCAAGGCTCATGCGCGCTCCAGCGGCAGCATTTGCAGGGCGATGTCCCGGTAAATCAGGCTGGCGGCGATGAACTCGTCAATGGGCACGAACTCGTCCGGTTTATGCGCTACGGCCAGAGTGCCGGGGCCGATCACAGTGCCGGTGGTGCCCAGGCTACGAAAGTGCACCAGGTCGCAGCCTCCCTGAAAGCCGAACGGGCCAGCGTTGCCATGATTGTGCTCGCGGCAGGCGGCGAGGCTGGCCTGGACGATGGGTTCGGATTGCGCGGTTTCAGTCGCGCCGCCGGTGGTGGGGATGTACTTGAGCACTTCGGCGCGCACGCCAAAGCGCTCGTTGGCCAAGGCCAGCAGTTGTTCGATTTCGGCCTTGACCGCGTCTTCGTTTTCCCCCGGCACCATGCGCCGGTCCAGCAACAGATCACAGGCACCGGGCAGCACGTTGTCAGCGTGTCCGCCGTTGATCCGGGTGACGGTCAGGCTCGCTTCGCCGACCAGTGCGTGGCAGTGGCATTTGACCGAGGTCTCATGATGCTGCTCGATCAGGCCAAGCAACTGCCCGGCGCGGTAAATTGCATTCTCACCCAGATGCGGCGTGCCGGAATGTGCTGTCACGCCATGCACGCGCACCAATGGCCGCAAGCTGCCTTTATGCGCAGTGAATGCAGCGTTAGATGTGGGCTCGCCGATCACCGCGAAGTCGATATGGGGTGGCTGGTGGGCGACGTAATGTTTGGCGCCTTCGCTGGCGATTTCTTCATCGGCGGTGAACACCGCCATCAACGTGCCGGACCACTGTCCGCGACAGGCGATCAGCATGCGCGTGGCTTCGATCATCGCCACCATCGGACCTTTGGCGTCGCAGCTGCCACGCCCGTACAGTTTGCCGTCGGCCTCGTGCAGCACGAACGGATCGGTGCTCCAGCCTTCGCCGGCGGGCACCGTGTCGATGTGGGTGTTGAAGGCAAAGGTCGGGCCCGGGCCGTTGGCGAAAGAGGCGATCACATTCACGCGTCCGGGTTTGTATTCGGACAGCGACAGGTCGAAACCTTCCGCCTCCAGCAGTACTTTCAAGTGCTGAGCCGCTTCAAGCTCATGGCCGGGCGGATTTTCGGTGTTGATCGCCACCAGGGCGGCGAGGTCGCGTTTCATGCGGGCAAAGTCGGGTTGCTGATTCATTGGGGGATCTCAGTGCAGGATCTGATCGAGAAAATGGCGAGTGCGCGGGTTGACGGCCCCGCCAAAAAAGTCCGAATTGCTGGCGTTTTCGATGATTTCGCCGCTCTCCATGAACACGATGCGGTCTGCCGCGCGGCGGGCGAAACCCATCTCGTGGGTCACCACCAGGCTGGTCATGCCCTCGCTGGACAGTTCGGCCATCACGTCGACCACTTCGCGAATCATCTCCGGGTCCAGGGCCGAGGTGGGCTCGTCGTAGAGCATGACTTTGGGTTTCATCGCCAGCGAACGGGCGATGGCCACGCGCTGCTGCTGACCGCCGGAAATCTCGTCCGGGTAGGCGTCGGCCTTTTCCGGAATACGCACTTTGCCGAGCAACTCGACCGCGATGTCGTGTGCATCAGCGCGGCTCATGCCGAGCACCTTCATGGGTGCGAGCATGATGTTTTCCACCACCGATAAGTGGGAGAACAGCTCGAAGTTCTGGAACACCATGCCGATGTCCCGCCGTAGCAGGTGGACGTTGCGCTTGTCGTAGTCGATGCGCCGACCCTCGAAGAACAGGTCGCCGCCATCGGCAGGTTCCAGTTGATTGACGCAGCGCAGCAGGGTCGATTTACCGGAGCCTGAGGGCCCGATGATCACCACCGTTTCCCCGGTGCGCACGTTCAGTGAGCAGTTTTTCAACACCTTGAACGGGCCGTAGCTTTTGTCGATGCCGATCAGTTCCAGCAGCGGTTTGCCGTTGCCCGAGAGATTTTTTTGCATGTGGGTTTGCTCCTGGCGGACAGAGGCCTAACGAACGGTGGCGCCGCGTGAGGTACCGAGCATGCGTTCGGTGAGGCTGATGCGCGGACCTTTGCGGCGTCTCTTCGGATCGAGCTTGCGTTCGATCAACGCCTGAACGCCCATGAAAATCGTGGTCAGGACCAGGTAGTAGATACCGGCGGCCGTAAGCGCCTCGAAATAGCGGAAGTTGGAGCTGGCGGTCTGGTTCGCCACCAGCATCAATTCTTCAACTGCCACCACCGAGACCAGCGCGCTGAGCTTGAGCATGCCGACCATCTGATTGCCGATGGGCGGCAGGATCATTCGCGTGGCCTGAGGAATCACCACATGGCGCAACACCGCAAAGGGCTTCATGCCCAGCGCCAGGGCAGCGGTGCGCTGACCCTTTTTCACGGCCTGCATCCCGGAGCGGATGATCTCCGCCATGTAAGCGCCTTCATTGAGCGACAGCGCCAAGACAGCACTGACCATTGCCGACAGACGAATGCCGAAGGTGGGCAGCACGTTGTAGATGAAGATGATCTGAAACAGCACTGGAGTGCCGCGAAACAGCCACAGATAAATCAGCGCCAAGGTGCGGCCCGCGCGGGTCTGGCTGTCTTGCAGGAGGGCAATCACAACGCCGACACCGACGCCGAACACCAGCGAGTACAAAGTGATGAGCAGGGTGGTCACGGCGCCGTGGAAAAACGCCGGGGAGATCAGGTATTGCCAAACCAGTTCAAGCGACATGATGCGTCCTCACGTGAAATTGCCTGGCGCCGAACCTTTGCGGCGCCACGGCTTCTTGGTGATCAGGCATCAGTCGAACAGTGAAACCGTCGCAGGAAACTTCCATTTTTCGATGATCTGCTTGTACGTGCCGTCTGCGACCAGTTCTTTGAGCGCGCTCTGCAGCGCATCGCTCATCCCTGTGTTGCCCTTGGCCACGGCCATGCCGATGCGGGTTTCCGATTCAAATTCGGGGCCGACGGTTTTATAGACGCCAGGCACATCGCGCAGCATCTGCACCACACCGGGGGTGGAATCGAACGTGGCATCGGCGCGTCCCTGGCGCAGGCTCAGTGCCGAGGCCTGGGCGGTTGGCAGGGTCTGGACCTTGACCGCCGCAAGACCTGCAGCTTTGCAGCGTTGGTCATCCTGGCGGGCGTAGGTTTCCTCGATACCGCCCAGGGTGACGGCCACGGTCTTGCCGCACAGCGAGTTGTCTCGACCGGTGACCTTGGCCGGGTTGTCTACGGTGACGACCACTTGGTTGCCGATGCGAAGGTACGGGACGAAGTCGACCTGGGCCGCTCGTGCTTCGTTCATGTACATGGCCGAGTTGATCAGGTCCACGCGCTTGCCTTGCAGCGCCGGGATCAGCCCCTGGAACTCCATGTTCATGGCGGTTGGCTTGAGTGCCATCTTCTTGCCAAGGGCTTCAATCAGATCGATGTCGAAACCGGTGAGCTTGCCGTCGGCCTGGAATTCGAACGGCGCAAAGGTCGCCGCTGTGCCGTAGGTCAGCAAGCCTGGGGTCATGACGGGGGCCGGGCTCGCCGCATTGACGAACGGGGCGGCAAGGAGTGCGGTCATCAGGGTGATGGAGCGCAGGCTGAAGCGGGACGATGTCATCATGTAAATCTCCAAAACCATCAGTTCATTGCACGAGTTGTGTCAACAAGTGCAAATTATCCGGAAGTTGCAATGAGCCCTTGGAGGGCATGCCGCTCTGTAATGATGCAGCGGGTGTGACTTTCGGCGTAATTAGCAGGA
Organism: Pseudomonas rosaeacicularis; assembly: GCF_057128745.1. Lineage (NCBI taxonomy): Bacteria > Pseudomonadati > Pseudomonadota > Gammaproteobacteria > Pseudomonadales > Pseudomonadaceae > Pseudomonas > Pseudomonas rosaeacicularis. The sequence continues at coordinate 126,825 of NZ_JBSKHT010000004.1, read as the reverse complement.
GGGGTGCAGCCCAATCGGGCTCAAGGGTTACGCAGCAATATGCATTCCATGTTCTTGCTGTTTGATCTAATACGATGTTTCAAGAGCGCGCGACCCTATGCGTTGTGCCAGTCATTGCCAGCGCCGCCAGCAGAAATTCCTCGATCAGCGGATGTGCATTGCCGCTGCGTGAGCCAAGTTCCGGGTGGCCTTGCATGCCCTTGTAGAACGGATGTTTTGGCCAATTAATGGCGTCGACAATCTGCCCGCTGTGGTCGGTGGCCGTGACCTCCAGCCCTGCGCTGCGCAGCGGGGTAATGAGGGCGGGGGCCAGCATGAAACGGTGGTTGCAACGAATGCGCTGGTGATCCTGCAACTGTTGCTCCAGCGCCTGGTCGGTAAAACTCAAGCGCTGGCTGCCCAGACGATGAGCTGGCAAACCGGGCGTGCCCGCCATAGGAGAAAAGCTTTTGATCGGCGCATGCGGCGCCGCTTCGGCCATATTGGCCTGCTCAAGCCCGGGGCAAGACTGCGCGAGTGCGGTGGTCATCGATTGCATGCCAAGGCACAAACCCAGCGTGGGGATCATCGAACGCAAACCATATCGCGCCGCTTCGATCTGCCCCGGCACGTTGCCCATGTCTGAGCCACCCGGCAGGACAATCCCTGGCACCGAGGCGAGCTGTGAAAGATTCAACTGCTGTGCAGAAACGAACCGTACCCGCAGGTCAATGCCGGTGGCGTCCGCTGCATCGCCCAGCGCCGCCAGTGTGGCGGGGTACACGTCGGTCTGATCTGCCTGAGTGCCGATCAGCACCACCGTGAGCGGGTTTGCGCCTGAGGGGCTGGATGCTTTATCCAGCGCGCGGCCCCAGCGGCCAAACGCATCACGGCCCCAGACCCCGTAGCGCGAGGGCTGGCCCTGGGCGGTCTGCAGATCCCACAGATCATTGCGTCGCCGCCCCGTGAGATGAATGACCGGGATACCAGCGCCAGCGGCTTTATCGATCAGCTCCGTAGGTAAGGCCTGTTGCTGAAACTCTGGATGCCACGGCACCACGACATCATATTCGGCGGCCATCGCGACGATCTCGTGGACGCTGCTGGCCGGCAGCACTTCGCGCCCGGTTGCACGTTCATACCAAAGCAACCCACTGGGCACCAACGCCCCGGCTGCGGCCACCATCTGCACGGTGTCAGCGCCATGTTCAGGTTGGAATTCAGTCGCCAGATGCATCAGCAGGGCGCCGTCCATTTCGGCGACGCTGGCAGCCAGCGCGCCGAACAGGGCGGGGCAGGCATTTGAATGGGTAACCAGCGTGAGGGCCATCCAGGATCTCCGTTGAGTCGCGCACTGGCGCAACACTGCAATGCAATCAAGAGTGTCTCTTTCGCGCCGATAGAGATAGCCTGTATTTTTTGTTTCGATCGAAAGTATTTCTTATGGACAGTCGTTACCTGAAAAGCCTGTTAGCCGTGATTGAATGCGGCTCGATCGCCGATGCGGCGCGTGCCGAGGGCTTGACCGCAGCGGCGGTCAGTCAACGTATTCAGGTGTTGGAGCGCTCGCTGGGCTTTGCACTGTTGTCCCGCGTCGGGCACGCCGCAAAACCCACTGAAGCTTGTGTGGCTCTGCTGCCGCGAGCACGCAATATCGTCAGAGAAGTCCAGTTGCTGGCCGGCGATGCTGACCTGAGCGGGATGACCGGCTCTCTGCGCATCGGAGCCATTTCCACCATGCTCACCGGATTGCTGCCCAGCGCCTTGCTGGAATTGAGCCGACAAGCACCCGGCATTCAGCCGTCGATTCTGCCAGGCACTTCGCGCTCGCTGTATGCGGCATTGCAAAATGGCGAGCTCGATGCGGCGATCATCGTGGCGCCACCGTTCGAGCCGCCGAAGATGTTTCGGGTAGCGCCCCTGCACCGGGAAAAGCTGGTGCTGGCGTCCAAGGCGCTGCCAACCGAAGGGATTGCTCACGTGCTGCAATCGCATCCTTACATCTGCTACGAGCCCCGGTCCTGGGGAGGGCTGCATGCCGAGCGTTATCTGCACGACAGCGGTCTGGCGCTCAAGCCGCTGTTCAGTCTCGACGGTCTTGAGGCCATTGCGATGCTGGTGGCTGATGGCGTGGGCGCCAGTCTGGTGCCGCAATGGGCGGGGCTGGACCGACTTGCTCAGGATTTCAACATCACCCCGGTGGGTGAAGGCTATGACCGACAGATCGTGTTGATCATGCTGGCTCACACCGACCGGCCCCGGATGCTTGAAGCCTTGCTCCAGTCATTGGCTAAGCGCTAAGCAGGCAACGCTGGCTCAGCGGCAGGTGCACACTCATCGCCCCGCGCGGCAGAAAGACCGAACTCCTCGGATCGTCTCCAAGTCCACCTTTAGCAAGCGCCACGATGCGCAGCATCAACTAAAGGAACACGACATGACCGATTATCCCAAACCGCCTTTCAAGCCGCAGCAGCAACCTGTACCTGGTGATCAGAGCCGGATGGAGCCCTATCCTGACTGTGGCGAAACTAGCTACAAAGGGTCTGGCCGGTTGAGCAATAAGATCGCCTTGATCACCGGCGCCGACAGCGGCATTGGTCGCGCTGTGGCCATTGCTTTTGCGCGAGAAGGGGCGGACGTCGCTATTTCGTATCTTGATGAACACGAAGATGCGAAGGAAACCGCGCGCTGGGTCGAGGAAGCGGGCCGGCAGTGCCTGTTGCTCCCGGGAGATCTGGCGGACAAAGAGCAGTGTTCGGCCATCGTGCGCGAGACGGTCAGCCGATACGGACGCATCGATGTGCTGGTCAACAACGCGGCGTTTCAGATGAGTCACGAAACGCTGGAAGAGATTTCCGATGAGGAATGGGTGAAAACGTTCGATATCAACATCACCGCCATGTTCCGCATCTGTAAGGCCGCGCTGCCATCAATGGCATCAGGTAGCTCGATCATCAACACCAGTTCGGTCAATTCCGATTCGCCCAAGCCGACCTTGTTGCCTTACGCGACCACAAAAGGCGCCATCGCCAACTTCTCTGCGGGCCTGGCGCAGATGCTCGGCCCGCGCGGCATTCGGGTGAACAGCGTGGCACCGGGACCGATCTGGACCCCTTTGATCGTCGCGACCATGACCGATGAAGACGTGAAGAGTTTCGGTGAGGAAACACCGCTCGGTCGGCCCGGCCAACCGGTAGAAGTGGCGCCTATTTACGTGCTGCTGGCGTCCGACGAGGCTAGTTACATCTCGGGCACGCGTTACGGGGTCACGGGTGGGAAGCCCATCCTCTAAGCGCAGATGAGGTCGCCGGGTTTGCTGCCGCTTCGCAGCAGATCGTCGGCAAGCCAGACTCCTATGGCCTTCGGCCGGGATCAAAAGCAGCCGCCTTGCGTTTGGGGCTGCGGTACACATCAAAAGCGCTCGCGAACAAGTTCGCTCCTACAGTCGTTGTCACGATCAGCTTCTGCCGCAGGCGTAGGAGCTCTCGGAGGTAACGACGGCAGCGATGGGGCGCAAAGCGGCCCTAAAACCAAACGCCTCGGAGTGTCAGGCGAAACGATGTCGCCGGGTTTGCTGCCGCTTCGCAGCAGATCGTCGGCAAGCCAGACTCCTACGGCCTTCGGCCAGAATCAAAAGCAGCCGCCTTGTGTTTGGGGCTGCGGTACAAATCAAAAGCGCTCGCGAACAAGTTCGCTCCTACAGGGAGTGTGTCGTTGTCACTGCTTCTGCCGAAGGCGTAGGAGCTCTCGGAGGTAACGACGGCAGCGATGGGGCGCAAAGCGGCCCTAAAACCAAACGCCTCGCAGTGTCAGGCAAAACGACGTCGCCGGGTTTGCTGAAGCGTCGCAGCCGATCGTCGGCAAGCCAGACTCCTGCGGCCTTCGGCCAGAATCAAAAGCAGCCGCCTTGCGTTTGGGGCTGCGGTACACATCAAAAGCGCTCGCGAACAAGTTCGCTCCTACAGCAAGTGTGTCGTTGTCACTGCTTGTGCCGAAGGCGTAGGAGCTCTCGGAGGTAACGACGGCAGCAATGGGGCGCGAAGCGGCCCTAAAACCAAACACCTCGCAGTGTCAGGCAAAACGACGTCGCCGGGCTAACTGCCGCTTCGCAGCAGATCGTCGGCAAGCCGGACTCCTACGGCCTTCGGCCAGAATCGACGAGCCGCCGTCCGTTTGGGCCTTCGGCCAGAATCAAAGCGCATCGCGAGCAAGCTCCCTCCCACAAATGGCATGGGCCGTCCGAAATCACGCACCATTCGTCCATTCGTGCGCACCATGCCTTGTCCGGTCACTCCAAAAAAGCTCACACGACGGAGAACAACAAGATGCCCACCGAACCGGTTGATAGCCCAGAAATCCTCGACAGTCATCGTCCTCAGCCAGCTGACGACGTACCCGAAAACGTGTCACTGGCTAACGAGTCAGCCAACGAGTCAGCCGACGAAAATACCCCGGACGACACGCCTGAATACCCGCTGTCTGCCCCCATGAAACCCGATGACCCCGAGCGCCGCAGCGAGCAATCGAAAGCTGAAACAGCCGGCCTGGTCGAGGAACAATTGCCAGCGCATCCGGCAGAATCTGCGTCCGCTAAACCCAGCTTCAAACTGGCGCTGGGATCTGCAGTGCTGATTGCGCTGTCCTTGGGTTTTGAGCTGGGCCAAAACGTGTCGCGACGCCGCTGACAACAAACCCCAAGTCAGTGATTGAAGAGGGCGCGGAGGTCGGTGATCAGGCTGAGCCCTTTAGGCTCCCAGCCCAAACGCGTGCGAGTCTTTTCGCTCCGGCTGGACATGTCCTGAGGCACGAATCCCGACATCCAACCGAAATCCGTCGTTGCTTCTTCCTGAGTGACGGACGCCGTAGGCAAACCAAGGCCTTCTCCGATGGCGCGGGCTATCGACCGAAAGTCGATGCCTGATTCTGCGGTGGCATGGTAGCGGGCGCCCGGTTGATGTTTTTCCAGGGCCAAGCGATACAGATGCGCGGTGTCTGTCAAGTGCGCAGCCGACCATTTATTGAGCCCTTCACCGATGTAAGCAGACCGGCCATTTTCCCGCGCCATCTTGATCAGTTCTGTCACCAGACCCTGCTTCACCGGATTGTGGATTTGCGACAGGCGCATGACCACCACATTGACACCGCGTTGCAGCAGCGCGTCCCCGGCCAGTTCCGAAGCAGCCCGAGGATGGGGATGGTGGGAATCGAAGTAATCCTCGTCGGCAGGTTGTCCCGGTGCGGGGGATCCCATTGCGGTGGCTGAAGTAATGATCAGCGGGCGCTGGGAAGCTTGCAGCGCTGAACCCAAGGCGGCAATGACCCGCGAATCCTTCTGACAGTTAGCCGTGAAGTGTGCAAAGTCATGATCGAACGCCGTGTGAATGACCGCGTCGCATCCTTCGGTAGCGCGTTGCAGGATGGCGAGATCCTCCATATCGCCTGAGTACGGTTCGGCGCCCATGGCCAAGAGTGCATGGGCACCGGCTTGCGAACGCGTCAGGCCGAGTACCTGATGACCCGCGCTCAGTAACTCCTGAGCCACCTGAGAACCGATAAAGCCTGTTGAGCCCGTCAGAAATACACGCATGCTGGAATCTCTCTTTGCGAAAGTCAGCAGAGTGCGCGTAACGTTTATCGGGTAATAGCCGTGACGTTATCAGGGTATAAACACTAACAGGATCACCATGGCACAGCATTCGGCTCACCTGCTGGGAACGTATCTGAAAGACTGCCGGGCCCGTCTGGACCCTGCCAGCTTCGGCTTCTCCAGTGCTCGTCGCCGCACACCCGGCTTGCGCCGGGAGGAAGTAGCCCATCGCGCCAATATCAGCGCCACTTGGTACACATGGCTGGAGCAGGGGCGCGGTGGCGCGCCGTCCACGCAAGTCCTGGACCGCATCGCCGAAAGCCTGTTGATGACCGAGCCCGAACGCGAGCACTTGTTCATGCTCGCGTTCGGTCATCTGCCTGAGGTGGTCTACCGCGCTCCGGAAGGGATAACGCCGCGCTTGCAACGCATTCTCGACACCCTGCATTTCAGCCCCGCGATGATCAGGACTGCCACCTGGGATGTGTTGGCCTGGAACAGCGCAGCGGCAGCCGTGTTCACTGACTACAGCTTGTTGCCGGTGGGCCAGCGCAACATCTTGCGGCTGATGTTTTGCAATCCAGGCGCTCGGGCCAGACAGGACGATTGGCAGGGGGTGGCGCGCTTTGTCGTCGCAGCCTTTCGAGCGGATGCTACACGGGCGGGCGCTGCCTCTGAAGTCAGCAAACTCGCCGATGAGCTGTGCACTCTGAGCCCGGACTTCGCAGCGTTATGGCGCGAGAACGACGTTCGGCTGGGCGGTGACGGAACCAAACGCCTGCGCCATCCGACCCATGGAATGATCGAGCTGGAATATTCCGGCTTCGCGATTGATGGCCGCCCGGACCTTGCAATGATCGTCTACAGCCCGGTGACCAGTGTCGATGCTGAGCGCGTCCGGGCGCTTGTGGACGGCCTTGGCGGCAAATGACCTGCAAGGCTCGCAGGTCTCGAGCCCCGCAGGATCAGGCTGTCAGTACTTCCAGCTGACGGACGCAGTGAGGTTGCGCGGCGCACCGTAGTTGGCGCTGGTGCCGCTTTTGAGCGACATCAGGTATTTACGGTCGGTGACGTTGTTCAGGTTCAACGACGTGCTCCAGTTCTTGTCGATGTCATAGCTGGTAAGCAGGTCGACCAAGGCATACGCATGCTGGTTCACGTTGCTGTAAGTGTCGTCTTCGATGCCGCTCTGCCAGCTCACGCGGCCACCGACCTTGGCTTTCGGCATACCGGGCAGGCGATAGGTCGCCATCCCTCGGAAGCTGTGGGTCGGCACGTATTTGCGCGCTTCGTCGCCATCGGCGTCTTCGATGTGCACGTAGGTGTAGCCCGCCAGCAGGTCCAGGCCTGGCAGCGCTTCACCGGACGCCTGCAGTTCGATGCCGCGGCTTTTGAAATCCACGGCGTCGTAGACGTATTGATTGCCCAACTGGCCTGCGTATTCGGCCACATTCTCTTGCTTGGTTTTGAACACCGCCGCCGTCAGGTTCAGGCGGTCATCGAGCAGGCTGCCCTTGATGCCGACTTCGGTGCTTGTGCCTTCAAGCGGATCGATCAGATTGCCATCGGTGCTCAGCACGTACTGCGGGGTATAAATCTGCGTCCAGCTGCCGTACACCGCCCACTCGCTGTTGAGGTCATAGACCAGACCGGTGTAAGGCGTGACCTTGCCGTGCTCGCGGGTATCGTGGGCAGCGCCATAGTTTTCACCCTTGCCATCAGCGCTGAGCATGCGCGCGCCGACGATCCAGTGCAGGTCGTCAAGCAGGCTGAAACGTGCCCCGGCGTACAGACTTTTCTGGGTGTCGCTGAAGTTGCCCATGTTGTTGGCGTCGGTGTAGTTGAGCCCGGGTTTCGGGATATTGCCGGCCAGAGCGTCGGACAGTGTGGTGGTGTAGTAGCCGATCTCGTCGAGGTTGTAGGCGGTTTCCTTGTGATGGGTGCGACCGTAGTTGGCGCCGAAGGTCAACTCGTGATCGCGCCCGAACAGGCTGAACGGCCCGGACAATTTCGCCTCGCCGATCAACTGGTGTTCCTTGCTGGAGGTGTCGGTGGCGTAGGCCGAGCCCACATCGTCGGTCACGCCGGAGATGTAGTAGATGTCTGCGTCCTGGTACTGGGTGACGCCGGTCACGGTGACCTTGCCATTCCAGCCGTTGCCGAAATCGTGGTTCAGCTCAGCAAAAGCGCGCTGTGTATGCAGGTTCCAATAGGTCCACGGCTGGCCGACGCTGGAGCTGCGGCCGCTGTAATGGATAGCGTTGCCGTTGCCGTCGATCAGCGGCAGGTTGCCCCAGCTGCTGCCGTTGGCGTCGCTGTTGTGCTGGGAAAAACCTACCGTCAGCGTGTCGGCATCGGACAAATCAAAAGCCAACAGACCGGCGGTCACGTTGACTTCGTGGCTGTAGCGGTCCAGGTAGGAATTGCCTTTGTCGTGGGCATAAATGAACCGCCCGCGCACATTGCCGGTGGGGGTCAACGGGCCGGACACATCCACATCCACGCGACGGCTGTCCCAGGAACCGACACTGGCATCGACCTGCGCCTGAAAGGTGGCAGTCGGACGTTTGCGCACGAAGTTGACCGTGGCCGAAGGGTTGCCGGTGCCGCTCATCAATCCGTTGGCGCCGTGCAGCACGTCGATCTGTTCGTACTCGGCCAGATCCTGCTCACCCACCAGCGTGGTGGAGGCGAAAGGCATGCCCATGCCGTCGTATTCGAAGGTGTCGATGGTGAATCCGCGAGAGGTGAATTCGGTTCGGTCGGTTTCGATTTGTTCAACGGTCACTGAGGGCGCTGAGCGCAGGGCATCGCGGATGCCATTGAGTTTGAAGTCATCGATCTGGGCGCGGGTGATTGTGGTAATGGCTTGCGGGGTTTCTTTGTCCGTCAGTCCCAGACGCGTTGTGCTGCTGGCAGGCCGGGCCTGATAGCCCACGGTCTGTTCATCGACCTGTCCGCCAGTAGTCTGGATCTGCGTGGCAGGCAGCGTGAGTTCTTCCGCGGCATGAGCCAGGGGCATCGCGCTGCAAGCGCCGGCGAGCAACAGCTGTTTAGAGAGACGGTTCAAAGGGACTTTCCTAAGGGGATGCAGGACAAAGATTTGGTAATGGATGAGGTTGCGAATGAGAAAGATATACATTCAGTGACAAACTTTCGACATATTTTTCACATTTGACGCATTTGAGTGGGAACTCGGGAGGTGTCTAGCCCGGGGATAGGCGTCTGACGGCTGTCACAATCTAGTGGGAGGGCAGCCGTCATTTGGGGAGAGGGCGCTTTTCTGAGGCCGATTTTGAGGCAATGAGCCCCTGTTCTCGCGGCCTAATGGACAGGCAGTGGCTTGCGCACCTGAACATCATCGGCGCGCCGACCGAGATACCAGCCGGTCAGCGCCCAAATGGCGGCACATAAAGCGCCGATCAAGGCAACCAGCACCGTCCCTTGGCCGAGCATGTCCAGCAGGCTTTTGGCCCAGGCGCTGATGGCGTCGCCGCCGCGATAAACCACGGTATCGATGAAGTTCTTGGCCTTGTATTTGGTTTGCGCGTCCAGCGGTGCGAACAACATCTCACGGCCGGGGCGGATGAACGCGTACTCGCCGATCCGTCGCACAATCATCAGCCCCGCGAGCATGGCGAAAGTGGGCGCCAATGCCAGGCCGACGAAGCCTATGCACACCAATGCAGGGACCACCGCCAGCAAGGTGCTGACGCCGAAGCGCTGGGCGATGCGCCCGGTGATGAACAGCTGCGAGACCAGCGCGCCCGCCTGCACGGCGAAATCAATCAGGCCGAACACCCGAATCTGTTCTTCGCGGGTGGTGAACAGTTGCGCCACCAGACGCGCCTGTTCGAAATAGAGGAAGGTACTGGCCGTGGCCAGCAGCACCACAAACAGGCACATCATCAGCAGGTACGGAGAACGCAGCACCTTGACGATGCCGCTGAACGGATTACCCGGCACTGGTCGGCTGGAGCTTTCTGCCGCAGGCGCGCCGGGCCGACCTGCGCCGCCGCGCTCTCGCCACGCCATCAAGTAACGCTTGAGGATCAACGCCACCAACAGCAGCATGGCGCTGACAAAAGCGAGTCCGGCTTGCCCGAGCAAATCAATGGAAAACGCGCTGATCAGCGGCCCGAACAACCCACCGACGCTGGCACCGGCAGCGATAAAGGCAAACAGCCGCCGTGCCTGCGCGCTGTCGAAGGCATCGGCCATCAGGCTCCAGGCCACTGACACCACGTACAGGTTGTAGACCGAAATCCACACGTAAAAGGTGCGGGCCAGCCAGACACTGTCGTCATGCAGGGCAAAGGTGCCAGCGAACAGCAGCAGGTTGACGGCGAAAAAACCGTACACCCAATCAACAAACTGCACCCGTGGCACCACCGAGTTCAGCCAGCCGAACAGCGGCACCGCGATCAGCATCACGACGAAGGTAGCGGTGAACAGCCATTGCAGGTTTTCAACCCCACCCTGAATGCCCATGGCCTCGCGAATCGGTCGCAGCATGAAATAGCCGCAAAACAGGCAGAAGAACAACGCGAAACCTGTCAGCGCCGGGTACAGCTCATCCGGCTCGGCATTGATGGCACGGGCAGCGCGGTGCATCAGTGATGTGTCGGCAATGGGCAAGTGCTGGCTCCTGTGGGCAATGCGGGTGTATCTAAAACTTCGGTTATCTGTAGGAACCAACTTGTTGGCGATTTGAGCGGGGGCGGGATGAAATACTGCTTCGCGAACAGGTTCGCCCCACAGACGACTTCCGTCAGGTGAAGGCCTCAACGATACGCTCACGCAACGCAGCGTCCGGCAGTCGTCCCTGGCCTGCAAGCAAATTGTCGGCGGCATAGCGTGGATTGCTGGTCGCTGGAATCACCGCAGTGACGGCTGTGTTGGCGAGCACGAACTTGAGCAGCAGTTGGGCCCATGAACTGGCATCCAGTTCGGCGGAGGCCCAATCCGGCAGCGGTTTGCCCTTGACCTTGGCGAACAGGCGCCCGGCCTCGAACGTACGATTGGCCAACACCGCGACCCCATGATCGGCGCACCACGGCAGCAAGCGTTTTTCCGCATTACGCGCCCCGACCGAATAATTGACCTGGACGAAGTCGACCTTCTCCTTTTGCAATATCGCGAGCAAATCATCGTGGGCCGACTCAAGATAGTGCGTCACCCCGACATAGTGAATGCGCCCCTGCGTCTTGAGTTCGCGCAGGGTTTTCAGCTGGGTGGCGGTGTCTTGAAGGTTGTGCACCTGGATCAGATCAATGCGCTCGGTCTGTAATTGCTTGAACGCCTGTTCGATCTGGCTCAAGCCCGCCTCGCGACCGGTGGCCGAAACCTTGGTTGCGACAAATGCCTGGCGGTGAGCATTGGCGCGGGTCAGCAGTTCGCCAGTGACCTGCTGGGCATCACCGTAGCTGGGCGCGGTGTCGATGAGTCTGGCGCCGCCGGCGAACATCGTTTTGACCACGTCAAGGGCTGTCGCCATTTCGCTGGAAGCGACGTCGATGTCAAAGGTACGGGACGTGCCCAGGCCAATCACCGGCAAGTCTTCCCCTGTAGCGGTGATCTTGCGCATGAGCAGGGTGCTGGCCGCGAACGCCGGGAGCAGCGGGGAGAGGGCGGCCATCGCGGTGAGGGCTGTGGTGATCTGAAGGATGTCGCGACGGCTGAACGAGTGAACGGGCATGACAGGCTTTCCTTTCGTTCGTGAGGGGGCGCACGTGTCGGCTTGTAACAACCTTGTCATCGATAGAAGCACATTGGCGCGTAACAGGCTGAGCTGTCTGGACGAGGGGGATCGGAAAGTTTTTCAAATCATTTCCGCCGCCGGTTGTCAGTACACGGATCCTGCTGCCGGAACGACCGTGTGGTCTGAACCTTGCACATCGTGAACGCTAGCGATCTGGATCACCGAATATTGACGCGCACCCCCATTACCCACGTATAGACGGGCTTCATTTGAAGCCATGTCATGGAGTCGACCTTGAGTACCCTCGCAGAACTCGCCGCAAATCTTCGCAAGCTTGAGCGGCGCGCTGAAACCACGTTATTGGACACGGCTGCACACGATGCGACGGGATGGGAACAACTGATGCCCCTTGGCCAGTCAACCAAGTGTATGACTGCGCTAGACATCGCGCCGCGCAGCCGCATTACCGTGCTAAGGGTTATCGAAGGTGATCTGGCCTAAGGCTCTTGATTCTAAGAGTTTATCCTTTCGGGCAATTGCACAATCATAGTGGCCCTGTGGGTAGGCTTACGGCGCGCGCTCCCCTATAATCCGCCGCTCGAAATCCAATGAACTTTTTTCGAACTTCGCGTCACCCAAGCAGCTGAAGCCAATGACCAATAAAAAGTCAGCGCAGGAGGGGGCTAAAAGTGAGGTTGATTCTGCATCGTCGACCTTGTATGTCCACGCCAGATCTTCTGAGGGCGGGAGCCTGCGGCATGCAGTAATGCGTGCTGTGAACCCAGGCATTTCGTGATCGAGGACGGCGTTCTATCCTAGGTATTTACTGCATGTTTAAAAAAGTGAACACGGCGCTCTTGGGCCTGGCGATATCGGTGGGTTTGAGTTCCGTACAGGCAGCCGAGGCAAAGAAGGTAGATGTCTTGCTGGTTGGCGGCGGCATCATGAGCGCAACGTTGGGCGTATGGCTCAATGAGCTGGAGCCGGGCTGGACGATGGAAATGGTCGAGCGCCTCGACAAGGTCGCCGAAGAAAGCTCCAACGGCTGGAACAACGCAGGTACCGGTCACTCAGGCCTCGCCGAACTGAACTACACCCCCGAAGACAAAGACGGCAAGGTCAACATTTCCAAAGCCATCGAGATCAACGAAGCCTTTCAGATCACTCGTCAGTTCCTGTCCTGGCAGGTCAAGAGCGACGTCCTGAAAAACCCGCATTCGTTCATCAACTCCACGCCGCACATGAGCTTCGTGTGGGGTGATGAGAACATCAAATTCCTGAAGAAGCGTTACGACGCGCTGCAAGCCAGCCCGCTGTTCCGCCCGATGCAGTATTCCGAAGACCCGGTGCAGATCGCCAAGTGGGTCCCGCTGATGATGGAAGGTCGTGACCCTTCGCAGAAGCTGGCAACCACCTGGACGCCAATCGGTACCGACGTCAACTGGGGTGAAGTCACCCGTCAGTACGTGTCCGCCCTGCAAACCCGTCCGAACTTCGACCTGAAGCTGTCCAGTGAAGTCAACGACATCACGCGCAACAAAGACGGCTCGTGGCATGTCGAGTACAAAAACCTGAAAGACGGCACCACCAGTGCAACGGACGCCAAGTTCCTGTTCATCGGTGCTGGCGGCGGCGCGCTCAAACTGCTGCAGAAATCCGGCATTCCAGAGGGTAATGACTACGCGGGCTTCCCGGTCGGCGGTTCGTTCCTGGTCACCGAGAACCCGACCATTGCCATGCAGCACATGGCCAAGGCCTACGGCATCGCGTCCACTGGCGCGCCGCCGATGTCGGTTCCGCACCTGGACACCCGCGTGCTCGATGGCAAGCGCGTGATCCTGTTTGGCCCATTCGCGACGTTCTCCACCAAGTTCCTGAAAGAAGGTTCGTACCTGGACCTGTTCAGCACCATGACCACGCACAACTTCTGGCCAATGACCAAAGTCGGCGTCGAGCAGTACCCGCTGGTCGAGTACCTCGCCGGTCAACTGATGCTGTCTGACGACGACCGCTTCAAAGCGCTGCAGGAATACTTCCCGCACGCCAAGAAAGAAGACTGGCGCCTGTGGCAAGCCGGTCAGCGTGTTCAGATCATCAAGCGTGATGCGGACAAGGGCGGCGTGCTTAAACTGGGCACCGAAGTCGTGTCCTCCCAAGACGGCAGCATCGCCGCTCTGCTGGGTGCATCGCCAGGCGCCTCAACCGCTGCGCCGATCATGCTGAACGTGATGGAAAAGGTCTTCAAGGACAAAGTCGCAACGCCGGAATGGCAGGCCAAGATCCGCCAGATCGTGCCGAGCTACGGCACCAAGCTCAACGATTCGCCTGCCGCTGTTCAGCAGGAATGGAACTACACCTCCGAAGTGCTGCAGCTTGATAAGCCGCCAGTATTGGATCTGAACGTTCCAGCAGGTTCGGCTCCGGCCCCGGCCCAGAGCAAACCGAATCCTGCGGCGGACATGGCTTTGTAAAAAGCCTTCGCCTGCTGCGGCTGTCGCTCTGCGCAGCCGTCAGGAAGCAGAACTGCCGGGTCGTAGCGAACGCTGCGACCCGGTTTTTTTTGCCTGAAAAAGCTCGATGCCTGTCGGTACAGGTCAGCGTCCCATCACCGGCGCAAGAGCAACTTCGCTGAGTGGACGAGGCATGACGACCCGAGGCTCAGCAAACCCTCGGGGTAGTGGCTGGCGTTTTGAAAGGACGCTGCCGGCAAGGTTTCCAAATCCACCGGTCGATCACCGCCCCGACGTGTTCACTTGGGTGACAGTGACTTTGGCGCAACCGCGGTTATTGCTATAAAAAAAGTCCTCGCTAAAGGGCACTCCGACCACGTCATTTACGTACAGGTACAGCGGGCCTGAGGACCGGGCGAGGAATCTCATCTGGGTTTTTTCCATCGGGCCGAGGCTGGCGACATCAGGCGGGCAAGGCAGTGCAACCGGAGGGCTTTGTGATGGGCATGACGGCAGCTCACTGGGCTCCACGCCGTGGCCGTCAATCGCGAACACGTCGTTGCCGTTATCCCCGATCTTAGCCATAGGCTGAAACCAGGCCTGGGTCAGGTGGCGACGGGCCGGAACAAGGGCTGCAAACCCAAGCGCTTTGTACCAGGGCAAGGCGCATGTAAAGCCGCCGGGTCCTGCGGGGATCGTATCGTCATGCCAGCGGTTACCGATGGGGATTTCCAGGGTGATCTGGTAGAGGTTGCCAGCTATAACCTGGGTCTGGGTGTCGTGGCACAGTTCTCTGGGAGAAAACCAGGTGCCTGCAACCGAGGACGAACTGCAAACAAGCCCGGTTGATGAACGACCGGCAAACACCACCTGGGTGAGCGTGATCGCGGCATAGGCAAAAATTGCCAGCACGAATACGAATGGCAGCACCCGGCGCGTCAGACATCTCACGACAATACGACCGAAATCGGCGCTGCGCAGACGCTTGATTGACTCTGAGCCTCGGTTCAACGCGGGCGGCGGTTTCATCTCATAGACCGCAGCAGGTTTTAGCGGGGCGATGGCGTACCAGATTTGCCGCATCCGGTCGCTGATCTGCACGTCCAGACGCTTGCTCAGGCCAAAACAAAGCCCTAGCAGGACCAGCAGTGGCAGGAATGCATGGGGACTGGAGGTGAACGAGTTGGTCCAGGCAGTCGCAAACGACGGAATAAAGGTGTCGAGCAGTTTAAGAGGCGAGGTCAGAAAGCAGAAATTGCTGCGACAGACACCTTCGCCCGGCGCCCAGGCGGGCATGGTAAACAGCGTCAGCGATACGAACAGGGTCAGGTAGTAGGCGATTCGTCGCCACCAGACCGAGTTGAATACTTGCTCTCTTGCCAGCGTATAGCCTGCGAACCACGGCGTAGGAGGTGCAGCCGAATCCGCACCGGCATTGGGTTGGGCGAGGGCATCAAGATAGTTATTGACCGGGACGATCTGGCCATTGAGACAAACAACATCAAAGTCTTCTGCCAGTACGATTGGCGCATAGCCGTCGGGATCGACGCGGATACGCCGCAGCACGCTCTCGTGCACTTTGCCACGGACGATGTTCACGTGATCGCCATGGTTGACCCACTCCATCCGCCGAGGGTTATAGGCGTAATAACAGGCGATACCTTTGCGCGAGTCATACACCGGGCCGTTTTCATCCGACAGTGCGCGGAATTCGTCCCAGATCGTATTTTTGAAGCGCAGGTTGCAGCGGTTGGCTTCATCCATGATCCATTGCAACGGCACCAGTGACAGGCTGTCATCGGGATAGCCTCCGCCTACATTGGAATGCACCCCGGCAAACCACACCTGACAGATGCGCTTGTCTCTGATGTGGGTCGCGCAATCGGCAGGCTCTTTGTCTTCGGTCCAGAGCCTTGGGTAGAAAGAACGCCGCTCATCGTCCAGAGACAAGGCATGACGCGCGCATTTGACCCGGTCGTTGAGCACGTAATTGCGCATGGTCAGGGGCCAGATGAATCGATCGATGGCCCGCGTCAGTTGATCAACCGGGAGCCCATAGGCATCAACGGTGTCCCATAGCCCCAGGAATTCGATGTGTATGGCGTCTGCAGTGTCGGGTTGTCCGATGCGCTTGGCATCTTCGAAACAGGTATTTCCCAATAGGCGGTTTTTTGCGTTCAGCAACCGGTCGCGTAGCCACCGCATGAGCTGAACGAAGCAGTTGCCAGGGAATTTTTCCCTTCGATACGCGCGATAGGCATCCCACGCCCAGCGCTGCAAGTCTTGCTCACTGCCGCTGTAGCGCAACAAGCCCTGGGTCATCACCAGTCCGATCAGTACGCGAATGGTGAACGCGCCACGGCTGAAACCGAATGCATAGATTCGGTCGCCAGGCTGATAGGTACGGCAGAGGAATACGTAGAGATCGACAACGTTGCGTGCAAGTCCGACACCGAATGCGCCCCCGGCAATCGCCAGCGGCTTGAACGTCGAGGTGCCGACACCATCGTCGTAATACGCGAACTGGCGGGGGATCGTCAGTGGCAGAGGGTCGGTCAGATCAAGCGCTTGGTACACACGCCAGACATTGGTCTTGAACAGCTTGCCGGCACTGTTGCCGGTACCGTCTGAAAACAGAACGAGGTTTTTCGGTTCCATGGTAGAGCTTCCTTGCACAGGTGGGTTACGCGTTCAAAGGCTTTCATGGCGTGATGAGCGAAGAACCTGACCAGCGCAGTTTTTGATGAGGCCGGGCAGATGCGCGCACACGTTCCAGGGTTCAAGCCCTGGGCTTTTTTGAGCTGGAGGTCAGTCGCGCTGTCGTCGAGCGAATCTTGCAGCGCAATGAATCAGATGAGCCGTGCGGTCGGGGGGAGTGCACAGCGGTTGAGCAGGCATGCGTTGCGCATTGCCGATGGGCGCTACCCATGAACGCAGGTGACGTCCGGCCCTGGACACAATTAAATTGATCATATCGCCTCCTTGGATGGCCCTGACGCATTAGCGTTTAAGGCCACACGGCGGCGATAGTTCCTACTGCCCCTTTCAGGCAGCCGTGTCATTGAAAGCGTAGACAGGGTTGTTGACATTCGCTGCAAAGCTTTTCTTACCGCTGGTCAGTGGCGTAGTGTGTTCGACGATGTTACGCACCATGCCCCGATTGAAAGAGGTGAAAAAAGATGACCCTGCAAAGCCGCCTGGACAACCTGTACCCGAGTGCCGACGAGATTCCCGAGGAGTTTCGCGCGGGCCCTGTGATCGAGCAGCGTGAGTATCTGGTCAATGGCCAATTGCATATCTGGGAAGGCGCATTGGCGCCGGTGCTCAGTCCGGTTTCGCTGAAAACTGATTCGGGCCTTGAGTCCGTGATTCTGGGCAGCACGCCGCTGATGGACGCCGACACCGCAATGACCGCGCTGGACGCGGCGGTCAAGGCATGGGATCGGGGGCAGGGCGCCTGGCCTACGATGCGCGTGGCGGACCGGATTCATCACGTCGAGAAATTTTTGAAAGCCATGCGCGAACAGCGTGACCCTGTGGTGAAGCTGCTGATGTGGGAGATCGGCAAGAACCTCAAGGACTCGCAGAAAGAGTTCGACCGCACCTGCGATTACATCGTCGACACCATCAACGCGCTCAAGGAGCTGGATCGTCGTTCGAGCCGTTTCGAGCTGGAGCAGGACACGCTCGGGCAGATTCGTCGCGTACCACTGGGCGTGACCCTGTGTATGGGGCCTTACAACTACCCGCTCAACGAAACCTTCACCACACTGATTCCGGCGCTGATCATGGGCAATCCGGTGGTGTTCAAGCCGGCCAAGTTCGGCGTACTGCTGATTCGGCCACTGCTTGAAGCGTTCCGCGACAGCTTCCCGGCAGGCGTCATCAACGTGATCTACGGCAGTGGCCGGGAGACCGTCAGCGCCTTGATGGCCAGCGGCAAGATCGATGTATTCGCCTTCATCGGCACCAACAAGGCCGCCAGCGCCCTGAAAAAGCTGCACCCCAAGCCTCACCGTTTGCGCGCGGCACTGGGCCTGGATGCCAAGAATCCTGGCATCGTGCTGGCGGACGTCAATCTGGACAATGCCGTCAGCGAGGCGATCACCGGCTCTTTGTCGTTCAATGGCCAGCGCTGCACGGCACTGAAAATTCTCTTCGTGCATGAAAATGTCGTCGGCAGTTTTCTCGAAAAATTCGAAGAAAAACTAAAGCAGCTCAAGCCCGGCATGCCGTGGGAACCAGGTGTCGCGTTGACGCCACTGCCCGAGCCCGGCAAGACCGACTACCTGCAAGGCCTGGTGGATGACGCCGTCAGCAAGGGCGCCAAGGTGGTCAACGAAGGCGGCGGTGAGATTCATCAGCAGTTTTTCTACCCGGCGGTGCTGTACCCGGTCACGCCAGACATGCGCGTCTATCACGAAGAGCAATTCGGCCCGGTGGTGCCGGTGGTGGCCTACCGCGACCTGGATACGGTCATCGAGTACGTGCTGGATTCCGATTTCGGTCAGCAGCTGAGTATCTTCGGCAACGACCCCAAACAGGTCGGGCGACTGGTGGACGCGTTCGCCAATCAGGTAGGGCGCATCAACATCAACGCGCAATGCCAGCGCGGCCCGGACAGCTTCCCGTTCAACGGCCGCAAAAACTCGGCCGAAGGCACTTTGTCGGTGGACGATGCGCTGCGGGTGTTCTCGATCCGCACGCTGGTGGCGACCAAGTTCCAGGAAAGCAACAAGGCGTTGATCAGCGATATCATTCACGACCGTGAATCGAGCTTCCTGACCACCGATTACATCTTCTGACCACCATTTCGCTGCGGACCAGTGCAGGCGACCACGCTACCCTCGGGCGGCGTGGCGCCCGCATACTCTCGACATTGCCACTTTTTGGATTACGCCTTTGATTGACGCTATTTCTCAACCTCAATCCGAGCGCATGGTAAAAACCGTTGCGCCAGTCTTGCAGCACCTGCGAGCGGCCACGGGGGCGTCACACAAATCCCTGGAAGACCGTATGCCGTTTATGCGTCCGGAGTTGGATCGCGCGCTGTATATCAAGCTGATTCAGGCGTACTACGGTTTTTATGCGCCGCTGGAACGGTTGATCGCAGCCGTTGCAGACGTCAGCCAGAGCGACCGACAGCGGCAGAAGGTCCCGGCGCTGGTTCGTGACCTGACGGCGTTGGGTTTATCGGCTTCGGATATTCAGGGGTTGCCGTTGTGCAGCGATCTGCCTTCGATCGACAACGCCCATCAATTGCTGGGCACACGTTATGTCATCGAGGGCGCCACCCTTGGCGGGCAAGTGCTACGGCGAGTGATCAAGGACAAGCTGGCGATTGAGGCAGACAGCGGTGCCGAGTTTCTGGACGTTTATGGCCGCGACACCGGGCCATTGTGGAAGGCATTTCTCCAACAGTTGGCCGAAGCCGAAGATCCGCAATACCACGGCCAAATCGTCGACGCCGCGTGCGCGACGTTCGACTGTTTCGAACGCTGGCTGCAAAGCGCGAACGTATTGACCCCCTGACGCTCTGCATCTCGTCGATGACGCCGAACGACAGGCTTTTGATTCTGGCCGGAGGCCGTCGGAGCGTGACTTGTCCCGCGATCTGCCGGGAACCGGCAGCAAAACCGGAGCACGCGGTTTGCCTGACACACATGTGGTGTCTGGTTTTCAGGGCCGCTGCGCAGCCCATCGTCGGCAAGCCGGACTCCTACGCGCTCCGCGCAGAAGCGAAGTAGCTCGGCCATCACCCGAGGCTAAAAATAACCAAATGTGTCAGCTTTGTTTGGTTATCTGACGACAGCTTCTATATTCTTTTCACGTCTACCCGTTCTGTGCGCAGCGAGAGCGGTGGGCCACGTATTCACGCACGGCCAAAGGAAACCTGATGAGTACCCCCAGCACGCCGCTCTCCGGCGTCAATCAGCCGCTCAAGGGCATCGCCTTTATTGTCCTTGCGACCTTTCTGTTTTCGAGTCACGACACCCTGTCCAAATTCCTGTCCGGTATTTACCCGATCATCATGGTGGTCTGGGTGCGTTATCTGGTGCACACGCTGTTGATGGCCTGCATCTTCATGCCGTCGTCGGGGCTGCGGGTGTTGCGCACCAAAAAACCCGGATTACAAGCCCTGAGGGCGGCGTGCCTGCTCGGCACCAGCCTGTTATTCACCAGCGGCCTGATGTTCATCCCGCTGGCCGAGGCCACGGCGGTCAACTTTCTCGCGCCGCTTCTGGTGACAGCGCTGTCGGTGCCACTGCTCAAGGAACATGTCACGCGTGGGCAATGGATCGCGGTGCTGGTGGGCTTCAGCGGGGTGATGGTCATCGTCCACCCTGGCGGCGAATTGTTCACCCTGGCGGTATTGCTGCCGCTGGGTTCGGCCATGTGCTTTGCCTGTTACCAGTTGTTGACGCGACTGGTGGCGGCACACGACAGCCCGACCACCAGCAACTTCTTCGCCGGGCTGTTCAACACCCTGATGATGAGTGCCCTGGTGCCGTTCTTCTGGCAATCGCCGCAGTGGAAGCACATTCCGCTGATGCTCGCGTTGGGCACCTGCGGCATGGTTGCGCACCTGTTGCTCACCCAGGCATTTCGCTTCGCGGCCCCTGCGATGCTGGCGCCGTTCGGCTATTGCCAGATCGTTTTCGCCGGGTTGCTGGGTTTCATCTTCTTCGATCATGCGCCGTCACTGACCGCTCAGGCGGGCATCGCCATCATCTGCCTCAGCGGGCTGGCGGCGGCGTGGCAGCAACGCAAAAAGGGCAACTGATCTGAGCCTGCGAGCAGACACGCTTCGCGACGGCGCCACTGACAATCCTCAATAACAAGGTGCAGCCATGACTGAACTCGACGCGTTGATCAAAGACCGGCCGGTGGCCATCGTGGGGGCAGGATTGGTGGGGGCGGGCTGGGCGCTGGTATTTGCTCGCGCAGGCTTGCAGGTGCGGATATTCGACGCCAATCCTGTGATCGCCAATGCCGCTATCCCGCTGATCGAGCAGCAACTGGTCGAGATGCACGCACGCGGGCTGATCAGCGAGCCCGTTGCTGACATCCTGGCGCGCCTGAGTCTGGCCAAAGATCTGGCAGAAGCCATCGATGGCGCGGCGTATGTGCAGGAGTCGATACTTGAGCGGGTGGAGGTCAAGCGCGCCTTGATGAATGAGCTGGAAGCACTGGCCGACGGCGATCTGGTCATTGGCAGTTCCAGTTCCGGCATTGTCGCCTCGGCATTCGCCAGCGGGCTGAAAATCTCCTCACGCGTCATCATCGCCCATCCGGTCAACCCGCCTTATCTGGTGCCCGTGGTGGAAATCGTGCCGTCGGCTGAAACCTCTTCACAAACCGTGGCCTTCGTCGCGGCGCTGATGGTGGCGGTCGGGCAAAGCGTGGTGCATGTGCGCAAAGAGGTCGAAGGATTTGTCCTCAATCGCCTGCAGGCCGTGTTGTTGCGTGAGGCCTGGGCGTTGGTCGAGGAGGGCGTGGCGAGTTGCGAAGACATCGACAAAACCGTGCGCGACGGGCTCGGCTGGCGCTGGTCGTTCATGGGGCCCTTCGAAACCATCGACCTGAACGCCCCTGGAGGAATTGCCGATTACGCCGTCAGATTGGGCCCGCTGTACCGCTCCATCGCTGCATCAGGTAATCATGACGATGAGTGGAGTGATGCGCTGATCAGCGAAGTGGAATCCCAGCGTCGCGGTTTCTTGAATCGCGAAGACCTTGAAAGCAAGCGAGCCTGGCGTGATCGCAAGCTGATGGAATTTTGCGTGGCGCGGCGGGATGCGCAGGAGTAACCCGCCCGTGTTGAACCTTTGTAGGAGCTGCCGAAGGCTGCGATTGCGATATGCCTGACACACCTTAATCGCAGCCTCGCGCTGCTCGTCAGCTCCTGCAAGGGACCGAGTGCTGCCCTAAACGCCCACCCTATCTGCACGCTTTGACTATTGCCCCGACGGACGACAGGGCGGAGTATTTGCGCACTCCAACAATAAAAGTCGAAGGAAGAGACAGTCATGCAGATCCAAGGCAAGGTATTTCTGGTCAGCGGCGGCGCATCGGGACTGGGCGCGGCGACGGCGCAGATGCTGGTCGAAGCGGGCGCCAAGGTCATGTTGGTGGACCTCAATGGCGACGCTGTGCAAGCCCAGGCACAAAACCTTGGCGACAACGCGCGCGCCAGCGTCGCTGATGTCACTCAGGAGGCTGCAGCACAATCAGCGGTCGACAGCGCTCTTCATGAATTCGGCCAGTTGCACGGCCTGGTCAATTGCGCCGGTATCGTCGGCGCCGAAAAAATCCTCGGTAAAGAAGGCCCTCACGGCCTCGACAGCTTCGGCCGTGTGATCAGCGTCAACCTGATCGGCAGCTTCAATCTGCTGCGTCTGGCCGCCGCTGCCATCGCCCAAAGCTCGGCAGACGACGGCGGTGAACGCGGGGTCATTATCAACACCGCATCAGTCGCCGCCTACGACGGCCAGATCGGGCAGGCGGCCTACGCCGCGTCCAAAGGCGCCATCGTCAGTCTGACCTTGCCCGCAGCCCGTGAACTGGCGCGCTTTGGCATTCGCGTCATGACCATCGCCCCCGGCATTTTCGAAACACCGATGATGGCCGGGATGACCACGCAGGTGCGTGAAAGCTTGTCTGCCGGCGTGCCATTTCCCCCGCGCCTGGGCCAGCCGCAAGAGTACGCAGCTCTGGTTCGCCACATCATCGAAAACAGCATGCTCAACGGCGAAGTCATCCGTCTGGATGGCGCCTTGCGCATGGCCGCCCGTTAATCGAGGAGCCTTTTATGGCATCTGGCCAAGCAACCTATTTCAATACCGATCCGGTGGTGATCGTCAGCGCCGTGCGCACGCCCATGGGCGGGTTTCAGGGCGACCTCAAAATCCTGGCCGCGCCGCAATTGGGTGCAGCCGCCATTCGCGCGGCAGTGGAGCGCGCAGGCCTTGGCCCAAACGATATCGACGAAGTGCTGTTTGGCTGCGTGCTGCCTGCCGGGCTAGGCCAGGCACCCGCGCGTCAGGCTGCACTGGGCGCTGGGCTGAGCAACGACACGCTGTGTACGACACTGAACAAAATGTGTGGTTCGGGCATGCAGGCCGCGATTCTGGCCCACGATCAACTGTTGGCCGGCAGCGCTGACGTGGTGATCGCCGGCGGTATGGAAAGCATGTCTAACGCGCCGTATCTGCTGGACAAAGCTCGGAATGGCCAGCGCATGGGACACGGTCAGGTTCTCGACCACATGTTTCTCGACGGCCTTGAAGACGCCTACGAGCGTGGCCGGCTGATGGGCACCTTCGCCGAGGACTGCGCCGCGCTCGAGAGCATCAGCCGTGAGGCACAGGATGCCTTCGCCGTCGCCTCATTGATGCGTGCGCAGGACGCCATCCGCGAAGGGCGTTTCGAGTCGGAAATCGTGCCTGTCCAAGTGACCGAAGGCAAAGAGCAACGCACCGTCGTCCATGACGAACAACCACCCAAGGCGCGACTGGAAAAAATCCCGCAACTCAAACCGGCGTTTCGTACTGGTGGCACGGTGACTGCTGCCAATTCCAGCTCGATTTCGGACGGCGCAGCGGCACTGATCCTGATGCGACAGTCCGAGGCCGAGCGACGTGGATTGACCCCGCTGGCGGTGATTCGCGGCCACGCAGCCTACGCCAACAAGCCCAGTCTGTTCCCTACAGCACCCATTGGCGCTATCGACAAGCTGATGCGCAAAACCGGCTGGTCGTTGAGTGAAGTGGACCTGTTCGAGATCAATGAAGCCTTCGCGGTGGTTGCACTGGTTGCGATGAGCAAGCTCCAATTGCCCCACGCCAAGGTCAACGTCAACGGTGGGGCCTGCGCCTTGGGCCACCCCATCGGCGCCTCCGGGGCACGCATTTTGGTGACATTGATCGCCGCTTTAAAGCAGCGCGATTTGAAACGCGGAGTCGCGGCGATTTGCATCGGTGGCGGGGAAGCCACGGCAATTGCGCTGGAGATCTTATAATTTCATTTAAAACAATAACCTGCGGTTGATAGGTGAAGTTAAATATTCAATATGCAGTCGTTATCGTGATGTTAAGAGAATGGATAAATAACAATGACTTACGAAACTATCCTCAACGAAGTCCGAGGTCGGGTCGCGCTGATAACCCTCAACCGTCCCGAGGCCTTGAACGCCTTGAACGCTCAAATCATCAGCGAACTCAACCACGCACTGGATCAAATCGAGCGCAATCCCGACATCGGTTGCGTGGTGCTGACGGGCTCGTCCAAAGCGTTCGCGGCGGGCGCGGACATCAAGGAAATGGCCCAGCTCAAGTACCCACAGATCTACCTCGATGATCTGTTCAGCGACAGTGACCGGGTCGCCGCGCGGCGCAAGCCGATCATCGCGGCAGTGGCCGGTTTTGCTCTGGGCGGCGGCTGTGAGTTGGCGCTGATGTGTGACTTCATTCTCGCTGCGGACAATGCACGTTTCGGCCAGCCGGAAATCAAGCTTGGCGTGCTGCCCGGCATGGGTGGCACCCAGCGCCTGACCCGGGCCATCGGCAAAGCCAAGGCCATGGAAATGTGCCTGACCGGACGCATGATCGACGCCGCAGAGGCCGAGCGCGCCGGGCTGGTCTCGCGCATCGTGCCGCTCGATACCTTGCTCGACGAAGCATTGAAGGTAGCGGCAGCGATTGCGGCAAAGTCCCTGCCTGTAGCGATGATGGTTAAGGAGAGCGTCAACCGCGCCTTCGAGGTCAGCCTCTCCGAAGGCATTCGCTTTGAACGGCGCGTCTTTCACTCAGCCTTCGCCACTGAAGATCAAAAGGAAGGCATGGCCGCGTTCATTGAAAAGCGCGAGCCGCTGTTCAAGCATCGATGAATATTCAGTCATCTTCGCGGCTATGAAAGGTCACGCGATGGGCGGCGATTTCAATCGTTGCCCGCGCGGTATGCAGCGTTATCGGTTGAACGCTATCGAGGTCCAGGCGCTGATCGGGCGCCAACCGCACATGGTTATCGTCACCTCCGGCGACACCTGAGCAACGCACATCGGCTTTCAGTTGCTCGGCGGTCGCAGCCTTTAGCACGCCGCAAATCACCGGCTGATCAGGGTCGTCGTCAAAAAAACCCACGCTGACCGCCGTGGTATCGGCTTGAATCTGTACGGCGCTGCACAGTGCTGCCCAACTGTTTTGCGCCCCTTGATCAGAGCCGACGGATTGCCAGCCAAAGCGCACCGCCAAACGGCCAAGGGCATCGAAGGTGTGGGGCTGGGCAAGTACCGCGCTGTGTATGCCGGTAATGGCCGGCTTGCGGTGCTGCAGGCGCGGACGAAAGGGCATGGCCCAAGGGATGACGGAAAATTCATTGCGGTACTGGCAGTCGGAGGCCCGCACATTGCTGGCGGCGGACGATTGAGCCGGCTGCAGCGGGCTCCAGGTCAGGGCGCGAATCGCTTGGGTGGCGCGGATGATCGCGGCGATGTCTTCGGCACTGGCGCCTTTGAGTTTCGCCAGTTGCGAGCCCTCGTGACGAATCTCAGTGAGCAGCCATTGATCGTTCATCAGTCGGTCCGGGTGTTCGGTGACCTGCATGATCTGGCCACTGACCAACGCCGGCTGACTGCTACGCCCGCTGATCACACGCCGTTCGCAGCGCAAGCGTTCCAGCGCCCTTACGCTCATCTGACGTTGGCGCGTTGACTGATCGCCCCGCACGCCAAAAGGCAACACCACCGCAGGTGGCAAATCGACTTCGAGGGTGGTCACGCGGGTGCTGGTGCTTCGGTGTTGGTCCAGAAATGCAAGGTTATCGCCGCCATGGCTGCTGTAACTGGGCAGAAGGGTCAGTCGCTCGGCGAAATGCGCGATGCCGTTCTGGCCGTTATCAGTGAGGTCGGTTATCAGCATCCCGCGCGATGGGCTCAGTTCCGGGAAGCTTGCCGGATCGTCGGCAAATATCAGCACGTGCCCGCTGACGTTGTGCTCGAAGCGGAAGCTGATGCCTTCTTCTTCGCACAATCGCTGCAGCAGGTGCAGATCGGTTTCCTGATATTGCACGCACATGTCTCTGGGCGGATACACGCCAATCTTTCGCTCGAAGCGGTAGGCAGCGATTTCCAGGCCATGTTCCTGCAGGAGCAGGTCAATAATCTGCGGCACCCTCATTCCGTTGAAAGTCCTGGCCTTGGGCGCGTTGGCAAGTCGCTGCAGGTCCGGGGTCAGGGTGATGCGATAGAGGCTCAAGCCAGTGCCAGCCTGCACATGGCTGACTTCGCTGATCTGGCCGTGAACCCCTTGCGGTTGCGGGCCAAAGCTCAGATAAGCGCCTCGCCCCAGCAGCGTGTTGCAATCGATGGCACCGTGCTCGCTGACCAGGTCGATGTCGAAGCGGTACGGTTGATTCAGCGCTTCTTGTCCGGTGAAGCTGATGACATGCAGATCCATCTGGCTATCATTGATCGCCAGTGTCATTGGCCCTTGCTCGTCGTTGTACATCAGCATGTTCTCTCACCTCTGAAATTCAGGTGCAGAGGGTACGGAAAGCGACGTGCTCACGTCTTCGCCAGCCGCTATTTCGGAAAAGGACTACATCCCGCGTCGACATGTCTTAGGGGGTAAAGCGGCCTGCATGAAGAAACTTAAATGCTCCGGTTTGATCGACGATGAGCGGCGAGGGGTTTCATCTGGCGTCATCGCGTATAAAATGCGCGGGCGCTGCAGCTTTGCTTCGGCGCATCAATGATAGTCACCCTTTTCAGCGCTTACCGTCACGCACGCGACACGCCATGCCGCGCGCAAGACCCTGACGGCAAGACGCCACCGAAACAAGAGAGCAATCATGGGCGCACAGTGGAAGGTCAAGCACAGAGAAGCAGCAGCCAATGCCAAGGGGCGAATTTTTGGCAAGCTGTCCAAGGAAATCATGATTGCTGCGCGTTCCGGCGCCGACCCCGACATGAACGCCCGCCTGCGACTGGTTGTAGAACAGGCTAAAAAAGCCTCGATGCCCCGCGAAACACTTGAACGCGCCATCAAGAAGGGCGCAGGACTGCTCGGTGAGCACGTGCATTTCGAAAAGCTGACCTACGAAGGGTTCGCGCCGCACAAGGTGCCAGTCATCGTTGAGTGCCTGACTGACAACATCAACCGCACGGTGTCTGAAATTCGCGTGCTGTTTCGCAAAGGCCAACTGGGCGCAGCCGGTTCGGTCTCCTGGGACTTCCTGCACCAGGGCATGATCGAAGCCGTGCCAAGCAGCCCGGACGCCGACGCAGATGAGGCGGCCATTGAAGCCGGCGCGCAGGAATGTGAACCGGGCGAGGAGGGCGCCACGCTGTTCTTCACTGACATCACCGATCTGGACGCCGTGTGCAAAGCGCTGCCCGATTTTGGTTTTACAGTGCAGTCCGCGCACATCGGCTACCGCCCGAAAAGCACCGTGGACGGCCTGACCGAAGAACAAATGGGCGAGGTCGAAGCGTTCCTCGAAGCCATCGACGGCCATGATGACGTGCAGAATGTGTACGTCGGGCTGGCGGGGTAAACAGAAATCCCGTAGGAGCCAACTTGTTGGCGAGGAGCGGCAAACCTGTTTTCAGCCCACACCTCTCGCGAACAAGTTCGCTCCTACAGTTTTGCGAGCGCCGACAGTCGCTGTTCAATCTCGGCAAAAGACGGTCGCAGCGCGGCCGTTGGTTGAATGCACTGCTGCTGAAGCTCGGTCAATCGAGCGGCCGTTTCCACGTCCATCCCGTCACACCGCTCAAGCAATTCCCCGAGCAGGATCCCGTAAGCCCGAACCTCAAGACGCTCAAGCTTCACGCCCGTCTGCTCATCGGGATAGAACGAAGCCGCGCCAAAATCTCCCAGCAGGCAATCGCCATGCTCATTCCACAGCACGTTATGGCCATAGAGGTCGCCGTGGGTCAGGCCGTGGGCATGCAGATGGGCAGTCGCAGCCGCAACCCCCTTGGCTATCCGCACAGCCACTGCGGGGGTAAAGCGGGTGTCGTTATAGATGTCCCGCGTGCAGGTTTGCAGGCTAGGCGGGCCTGCCAGATTAATGAATTCAGGCGAAATGAGCTCCATTACCAGCCCATCGACCTCGGCGGGATGGCCGTGAATCTGCCCTTCCACCGTGATCAGGTTGGCGTGGTTACCGGCTGCGATACACGCCGCCATTTCGTTGAGCGGCGATCCGTCGCTGGTCACGGCGCCCTTGTACAGCTTGACTGCCACCTGTTGCGGCGCGCGGTCATCACTTAGCCACACCGCCTGCTGAATAACCCCGGAAGCGCCTTGGCCCAGCACCTGCTCCAGTTGCAGATCCTGCCAGGCAATAGGAGGAATCGGCGTGTCGGTTGCAACGCTGGACAAGGGATTCCCGGCGCAGGCCAGCCACGCCAGCGCGGGCATGTCCAGCAGCCAGTCGGGCAAGCGGCCGATGTTGTTGGCCGAAATTCGCAGCAGCTCCAGACGCTGACACTTTGCCAGGCTTGCGGGCAGGTGACGCAACTGGTTGCCGGCCATCATCAGTTTTTGCAGCGCGCCATAGTCACCCAGCTCTTCAGGCAAGGACTCGATGCAGTTGTCGGTCAGGATCAGCGAACGCAGTTGGGCTGGCAGCGCGCGCGCGGACACTTCACGAATGCGACACGCCTTGAAACCGACCACCTGCAATTGCAGACATTGGCCAATGGCTTCGGGCAAGTGGGTAAACGGATTATTGGAGCAGAACAGAATTTTCAGGTGCGTGAGGCGATACAGATCGTGGGGCAGGTCGGTCAGCGCGTTGCCGCTCAGATCGAGCATTTCCAGTGAGTCGCTCAGGCTGAAGATTTCCTGGGGAAACTCGGTCAGGCCGCAGGCCAGGTTCAGGCGCTTGATACCAGCCAGTTTGCCGGCGCGCAGGTCTGCGAGAGTGTGCATAGGAAAGGTTCACAGATAGCTGATTTGGCCGGCCATCATAACGACTTGCACGGCAGGAAGGCAGTCACCTCTACCGATCAGGCCGAGCATCCGGCGCTCAGCCCAGGCAACGATCCAGCAGCTGGTGCATGCGCTCAAGCGTAGGAGGCGTCTCGGCGTAGAGAATGCGGTAGATCATCGGGGCGACGACGGCGTCCACCAGCTCATCGGCGGAGGGTGAGCGTTCACCGCGCTCCTGGGCGCGATCGATCATGATCTGGAACTGATCGCGGACCATGTTCAGGCATTTGCCGGAGCACAGCGTCGCGCTGCTGGCTACTACGTCGCGCATCATTTCGCGACCGGGCTCTGAGCTCATTTCGTCCAGATAGATTTCGGTCCAGTGCCGCAGATCATCGCGCAAGTTGCCGCAATCCACCGGTTCGTCCGGGCGCAGCCGCTCGACTGCGGCATCGGCCAGTAACGCCGTGAGGTCGCCCCATCGGCGATAGATTGTCGAAGGCGTGACACCTGCGCGGGCCGCAATCACGGGGACGCTGAGCGCCGAACGCTCCTGTTCGAGAAGCAGGTCACGGACGGCGGCGTAAATCGATGTTTGCACGCGGGCGCTGCGACCGCCGGTGCGGATGCCTTCTTTGATAGCCATGGGGCGGACCTTAACACAAAGTATTTGCTTTAAGCGGATTCAGCTCGCACACTCGGTAAAGCTAAAAATTTGCGTTTGTGCGATGGTTTTTTGGAGAGTGTACCTGTGTCTCAATCTTTGCAGAACCCGAAAATCGATGGTCGGGATCGAGGTCATCTCGGTTTCCTCGCGTTTGTGCTGCTGTGCTTCTTCGCAGCCTCCAGCACACCCACGCCGCTTTACCACCTGTACCAGCAAAGCTGGGGATTTTCGTCGGCGCTGCTGACGCTGATCTTCGCTGTTTATGCGTTAAGTCTGCTGGTGGCGTTGTTAGTGGTGGGGTCCTTGTCAGATCACCTTGGGCGACGGCCCGTGATCTTTGCGGCGCTGGTGATTGAGATCCTGTCCATGCTGCTGTTCATCGGTGCTCACGACGTCAGCTGGCTGTTGGCCGCGCGCATTTTGCAGGGGTTTGCCACCGGCATGGCGACCGGAGCGCTGGGCGCCGCGTTGCTCGACACTGATCAGACCCAAGGCCCGTTGGTGAACAGCATTGCGCCGATGTTCGGCATGGCCGCCGGCGCGTTGGGCACCAGTGCGTTGGTTGAATTCGCGCCCTTGCCGTTGTTGCTTGCTTACGCGGTGTTGTTGACTGCGTTTATCGGCCAGGCCCTGTATGTGTGGCGCACTCCGGAGACTGTCACCCCGCAGGCGGGGGCCTGGCGCTCGCTGCGTCCCTCCTTGCACGTCCCGAAACAGGCACGCGCAACCTTGTGGCTGGTGATGCCGGCGGACATTGCCGCCTGGGCGCTCGGCGGGTTTTTCCTGTCCTTGACACCGTCGTTGCTGACGGCGGCCACGGGCTCGACATCGGTGCTCAACGGTGGCTTCGCGGTGGCGGCGTTGACCATCAGTGGCGCGGTGGCGATCCTCAATCTGCGCACTCGCGCGCCAGGGCTTGCGTTGTGGGTGGGCTGCAGTTTTCTGGCGATGGGCGTTCTGGTCATCCTCGCGGCGGTCAATCTAGGGCAGTTGGGGCTGTTTTTCGTCGGCACGGTGGTGGCGGGGATTGGCTTCGGTTCAAGCTTTCTTGGTGCTCTGCGATTGCTGTTGCCGCTGGCCCATGCCCATGAGCGCGCGGGGTTGATGTCAGCCTTTTACGTGCTGAGCTATCTGGCGTTCTGCGTGCCAGCGCTGATTGCCGGCCTTTCCATCAGCCGCGTGGGTCTGATCGCCACGACCAATGTCTATGGATCGCTCGTGGTGCTGTTTGCCTTGATTGCGCTCGTTTCATTGCTGGTGCAGCGTGCGAGCAAACCCCAGGCACTCGATTCCCTGTAGGAGCCAACTTGTTGGCGAGGCGATTTACGCCGTGTGTCAGTCGAGGCGTCTCGCGAACAAGTTCGCTCCTACAGTGCCGTGAAAACCAGTCGCCCCGACCAAAGTCGCACGCGCCATCTTGCGTACATCTGCTAATTTCATCTGTGTTCCCAACCCCATAAAAACAATCACAGGGTTCCACGGATGACCGAGATAAAAGGCCAGGCCTCGCGCCGCGATTACGTACAACAGCATGCCGAAGCGTTGGCTGATCCCGCCGCTTATTGGGCCGCTCAGGCGCAGCATATCGCCTGGTATCGCCAGCCTGAGCAAACGCTGGAGGCCATGGGCGATGGCACCCACCGCTGGTTCGCCGACGGCCAGTTGAACACCTGTTACCTGGCGCTGGATCATCAGATCGAGTGCGGACGTGGCGGGCAAATTGCGTTGATCTACGACTCGCCCGTCACTGACACCAAAGCGTCGTACACCTACCACCAACTGCGCGACGAGGTGGCGCGGCTTGCGGGATTGCTGCGCAGTCTGGGGGTCGAGAAGGGCGACGGCGTCATTCTCTATATGCCGATGATTCCTCAAGCGGCCATGGCCATGCTGGCTTGCGCACGTTTGGGGGCGGTGCATTCGGTGGTGTTCGGCGGGTTCGCCGCCCATGAACTGGCGCTGCGCATCGACGACGTCAAACCAAAGTTGTTGCTGACCGCGTCCTGCGGCCTGGAATTCGACCGGGTGATCGCTTACAAACCCTTGGTGGACAAAGCGCTGGAACTGGCCAGACACGCACCAGACCATGTGCTGCTGTGGCAGCGCCCGCAATTGCCAGCCGAGCTGATCCAGGCGCGAGATGTGGGTTGGGCCACAGCACTCAAAGGTGCCGTCCCGGTCGATCCGGTCCCCGTGTCCAGCCTCGATCCGCTGTACATCCTCTACACCTCCGGCACCACCGGAAAACCCAAAGGCATCGTGCGCGAAAACGGCGGGCACGCGGTCGCCATGCTCTACACCCTGCGCACGGTCTACGGGATGCAGCCGGGCGATGTCTGGTGGGGGATTTCCGATGTGGGCTGGGTGGTCGGGCACACGCTGATCGTCTATGCGCCGCTGATTGCCGGCTGCACAACGGTGTTCTACGAAGGCAAACCGATTCGTACCCCGGATGCCGGGGCGTATGGTCGCATCATCGAGGAATACGGGGTGAACGCGTTGTTCTGTGCGCCGACAGCCATCCGCGCGATCCGTAAGGAGGACCCTAACGGCCAACTGCTCAAAAGCTATGACCTGAGCTCCCTTCGGCAATGCTTCCTGGCCGGCGAAAAGCTCGATTCCAGCACTCACCATTGGCTCGAACAGCTCACCGGCAAACCGGTACTCGATCACTGGTGGCAAACCGAAACGGGGTGGCCGGTCACCGCCCCCTGCCTTGGACTTGAGGGCCATCGCGCCAGCGGGGGTTCCAGCAATCGCCCGGTACCGGGATACAACGTGAAGGTGGTGAACGAGAAGGGCCAACTGCTGGCCGCCGGGGAAGAAGGGTCTATTGTCATCGCCTTGCCCTTGCCGCCCGGTTGCAGCCAGACCTTGTGGAACGATCACCCGCGCTTCCTGCAGGCCTATCTTCAGGCGTTCAAGGGCTATTACCACACCGGCGACGGCGGTTACGTCGATGCAGACGGCTTGGTTTACATCATGGGGCGCACCGACGACGTGATCAACGTCTCAGGGCATCGCCTGTCGACCGGCGAAATGGAGGACCTGGTGGGGCAACACCCTGCGGTGGCCGAAAGCGCAGTGATCGCCACCTCCGATCAGGTCAAAGGCCATGTGCCGCTGGCGTTGGTGGTGCTCAAGGACGGGGTTTCTCACACGCCCGATCAAGTACAGCGGGAACTGATCGCCCATGTTCGCGAGCATATCGGTGCGCTGGCGTGTTTCAACAAAGTGGTGCTGGTCAAACGGCTGCCCAAGACTCGCTCCGGCAAGACCTTGCGCGCGGTGTTGCGCAAGATTGCCGACGGGGAGGCCTACACCATGCCGCCCACCATCGATGATCCGACGATTCTGTTGGAGATCACCGAAGTGCTGAGTCGGTCTGCACCGGGCGGTACGTCTGACCCGGCACCGATCGGGTGAAGGATTCAAGTTCCTTGTATCAGCGTCGATACAGTGAGAGGACACACATGGAACTCAACAGGGACGTCACCGGTGATGACAAGCATAAGCGCAGTCAACCAAGGCCAGATATTGGCGCTCAAACCTGCGGCCGCTCTGCCGCCTGCGGTAAACGATAGCGCTGTCGTAGAATCGGCGGCGTCACCTGCATCAGTGGTGATACTGGGCGAAGACACCAGCGTTCAGGTGCCGGTTTATACCTCCCGAGGTCTGCTACCGCTGGGCGGGACAACCCAGACCTGGGAGTCCGATGCCACCGACGATGTGTCGAAGGCGATGGCGACCAATTTCAATACTTCTTCGACATTGGGCAGGTTTCGCGGCCTCGGCGCAGCCTTGCTGGAGCAGTTGGCCGGCAACGGCAAAGGTTTCTCCCAGTCGCTGATTAAAACCAGCGCCACACCGGAGGCTGCCGCGTTGTCGGCAGCTCAATCCAAGCTGCACAGCAACGCCGACAACAGCATCACGCTGACCATCAAGACGGCCAGCGGCGCGACCGTCGCTTTGAGCCTCACCAGCCAGGCCAATGGGCTGGCAGTGTCGGCTGACGTGACCGGCGGCGAGCTGACCGATGACGAGCTTGCGGGACTGGCGGATCTGGCCGATGGTTTCCAGTCGGCTATCGATGGATTTACGGGGGAGCCGCCGAGCCTTGATCTGAGCAAACTGACCCAGTACGACCCCAAGGTGTTTTCCTCCATAGCCCTCCAGGGCTCGCTCAAACTGAGCGAAGACAGTGTGCAAACCCTGAGCTTTCATGCGGACAGCAACACCCGTTCTGTCAACATGAGCGGCCCGTTGGGTCAGGTGAACATGGCGGTAGACCTGAAAAACGCAGCCATCATCGGCAATGATGTTCAGCAAGCCAAAGCGCTGCAAAGCTACCTCAAGCAATTTGACTCAGCCCGCCAGCGTGGCCATGGCGATGCGCAGTTGATGACCCTGTTTACGGACACCTTCAAGGCCCTCAACAGCCACTATCCAGAGGCAAGCAGCAAGCCGACAGCGCCGCAGACGGTCAACACGATCAATCTGACGGATGCTGATCATGCAATGCTCAGTGGGCTGGCCGACTTCACCGCTTCAGTCACTCAAAGTGTGGAGGCGAGCAACCCGATGCGCCCCAATGAGCTCGATGCGTTCAGTTACAACCTCTCGCAGTCCAGCGAAAGCAATGGCGCTAACCCGCTCAATCGCACCCTGAAGCAGAATCAACAATCGCAGTTGACGGCCAGTTATCACCAGGCGCTGTACCCCGGTTCGTCCCTCAAGATGACCATGGATGCGCAATCGCAGAATTATGCCTATTACCAGATCGAAGACAGCACCAGCAGCTCGATGAACATGACCTATGACAAGGGCAAGCTGATTGAGGCTTCCGTGACCAGGCTGTCCAGCCAATCGACCCGTGTAAGCAAATACGAGTTGGGGCATTTGATCGAAGACACGCTCACGCCGGAAAAGACCTCGGAACAAATCAGCTACACCCACCTGTTGGAATCGGCACTGCAAGCGGACAGAAAGTCGAGGGTCGAGACCGGGCGCTCAACTTTGATGAGCGCGCTGGCTTCTCTTCATGATGAAGTGCTGGCGCCAGCGCATCGTTGAAGACTGACAATCAAGGCCACTCAGGTCGGTAGACCGCGACGGTTTTCAGCGGCGGTCTAAAGGGCTCAGATCGGATGATTCAACGCCTGGCGCGCGGCCTGCGCTGCCGGGTCATCGGCCGGGCCGACCATGGCGTAGTTGTAGCCGCTGCCGGACCAATAATCGGCCTGCAATTCGCCGTCACGACGACTGCCCCTTGGCAACAGGTGGTTATGCTCGCCGGGCGGACGAATGTAGAAACTCAAGGTCCGGCCTTGGGCGTCCCGGTACACCACCATGGCGCCTGCGCCTTGCTCGGTCGGGGTCAACCGGCCACTGACCGGCTTGAAACCTGCGGCTGCCAGATCAGGTAAACGGTTTGCCTGGGCGAAGTTGCTGTCCAGCCAGCCCTGGGCATCACTGACCTTGGTCGGACTCCAGTCGCTGGCCACGTCGTCCTTAACCGCAAACATCCGGTACGCCTGCACGGCATCGGCCATGGGCAGGATGCTCGTGACCAACGTCATTTCCCGCGCTTGCCAGCCACTCAAGCCGCCCACGCTCACGGCAATCAGCAACACCGCTGCGGTCGCATAGTGCCGAGTGCGGTTGCGCCGCAGGCGCTGACGAATGAACGCCGGATCAAGCTCAGGATTGGCGGTACGGTGCAGCTCGCCACTGAGGGCGGCGCGCAGGCTTTGCGCGTCGCGCTGCCAGGCCAGCACCTGGCTGGACACTTCGGGGTGAGCCGCCAGATAAGTTTCCATGGTCGTCTGGTCGGCTTCGTTGAGCTGGCCGTCGACGTAGGCGTGCAGGTCGCGTTCGCTGGGGGGCAGAGTGATCATTTCAATATCCGCAGGGCAGGGGTGGTGATTTCGCCATCGCTGAGCAGGCGCAAGGCCTGACGCGCGCGAGACAGGCGGGACATGACAGTGCCCACCGGGACATCAAGAATTTGGGCGCATTCGTTATAGCTCAACCCCTCGACCGAGACCCATAGTAATAAAGCCCGTTGTTCGGTGTTAAGCCGTTCGAATGCCTGTAGCGTGGATTGCGCGACCACGGTACGTTCCACCGATGGCTCGAAAGGGTCGTCCTTGCCGCCGGTAAACAGCTCTAGCATGCGACTGTAGCGACGAGAACGCCGATGCGCATCGAGAAACTGTCTATAAAGAATGGAGAACAACCAGGCACGCAAATCACCTTCGGGGCGTTTGCTGCCCCACGATGACAGCGCTTTTTCGAGGCTCGATTGCACCAGATCGTCGGCGCTGCTCGGATCGCGCGTCAACGATACGGCAAACCGGCGCATGCGCGGCAGCACTTCTCTGAGTTGTTCGTCCAGCTCGTTCATGTCGGGTTTCCAGGTCATCCAGCGGGATGATTCAAATCGTGTGACCAGAAAGACGCATGCCACCGAAGGTTATTCCACGCTTATAAAAATAAATATCAAGCCGTGGAATAGATGCACCGCAGGAACGTCCACCTTCAATACCGTGATTAGAGGCCAAAGGCCCGGAGTCTTACCAATGATTGAGCGCGAACCACCGCAGCACTCGAAACCGCCCCTCAGTACGGCGCAGCTATTGCTTCGCCTGGCCGGAATCGGCGCCGTCGTCGTCGTGATCGCTGGCGCTTTTGCCTACGTCAACGGCACGCTTGACCCCCAGCGCCTGACGCCTGCGCGAGTGGTCGATACCTTCGAACACAACAACGGTTTGTTTCCCGGTTACCGCCGCAACCACCCGAAGGGCACCTGTGTCGCCGGGTATTTCGAAAGCAATGGCTCGGCAGCGGCGTTGTCCAGTGCGCAAGTGTTCGGCACCGGACGCACCCCGGTGATCGGGCGATTTGCGTTGCCCACCGGTAATCCCAATTCTCCTGACAATGCGGCGCCGATCCGCAGCCTGGCGCTGCAATTCACCCAGCCCAACGGCCAGCAATGGCGAACCGGGGTGAACAGTATGCCGCTGTTTCCGGTAGGCACTCCGGCAGCTTTCATCGATCTGCAGAATGCAACCGCCGCCGACCCGAAAACCGGCAAGCCGGACCCTGCCAAGCCGCCAGCATTCTTTGCGGCGCACCCTGAAACCGCTCCGTTTCTGGCCTGGATAAAGACGGCCAAACCCTCGGCCAGCTACGTCACCGAGACCTACAATTCCGTCAACGCCTTCGTGCTGGTCGCCTCCGATGGCAAGCGCCAGGCGGTGCGCTGGAGCGTGGTGCCGCAGAATCAGGATTCGCTGGTGGCGCCTACGCCGCAGGACAAGGACTTTCTAGAGAAGGACCTGGCCGAAAAACTGGCTTCGGGCTCTCAGAAATTCAGTCTGGTGCTGACGCTGGCCAACGCCGGTGATCCAACCAACGATGCGAGCAAAGCCTGGCCCGCTGATCGTAAAACCGTGAACGCCGGGACCTTGGTTCTCGACAAAAGCCAGCCTCAATTGAATGGCGATTGCCGAGACATCAATTACGACCCGCTGGTGCTGCCAAGTGGCATTGAAGGTTCGGACGATCCGTTGCTGGCGGCGCGCTCTGCGGCGTATGCAGCCTCTTACGAACGTCGGACCCGTGAAGTGAATCAGCTCAAAGCCGCACCTGCACAGGAGAAGCAACCATGAGTGCTCCAACGTCTCACTTCGCACCGCTGGCGCGTCTGCTGCACTGGTTGATGGCCTTGATGGTGATCGCCATGCTGTTCATCGGGGCGGGCATGGTTGCCTCGATTTCCGAGCGTCACGAATGGCTGCTCAACCTTCACAAGCCGCTGGGCATCGCGATTCTGGTGTTGGTGATTGTGCGGTTGATCGTGCGGTTCTCGACCAAAAACCCGCCGTTGCCAGCTGATCTGCCGGCTTGGCAAGCGCTGGCGGCGAAACTGTCGCACTACGTGTTGTACGCGCTGATGCTGGCGATGCCATTGATTGGCTGGGCGATGATTTCGGCAGCGGGGGACCCTGTGATGTTGGGGCAGAGCGTGCGTCTGCCATCTATCGTCGCCGCCAACGCCGAAACCTTCGCCTGGCTGCGCGGGGCGCACCGGTATCTGGCGTACCTGTTCTTCCTGACCATCCTCACGCATCTGGCGGCAGCGCTGTTTCACGGCTGGATTCGTCGGGATGAGGTGTTGGGGAGCATGTTGCGGGGGCGGGATTAAGCTATCGACCGGATCTGTACCTGTAGGAGCTGCCGAGGCACGAAGGCTGCGAATCGGTGTGTCAGTCGACATTTCTTAGTCTGACAGACCGTAATCGCAGCCTCGCTGGGGCTCGGCAGCTCCTACCGTTGACCCTGTTGTTGACGCGAATCAACGCAACACAGAAACCATCTGCGCCAACGTCGTCAGCACGTCTTTGGCCAACTGCTTGGAGCGCTCGCCGGACCAGCCCGTCAGCGGGTTTGGCGCATCGTCGTTGTCTTTGAAGGGCATCTCCAGCGTCAGGGCCAGGCATTGGTAACGTTCACCGACGCTGTTGCAGGCCAGGTTCATGTTGGCTTTGCCGGGTGCCGAACGTGGGTAGCCGTAGCGGGTTTGAAAGTCCTGTGTGATTGCACTCAACCGCGCGCGGAAATCAGCTTCCAATTCTTTCTGCTTGGGCGTGTAGCCCGGATTGCCCTCGCAGGCAGCGGTGAATACGTACGGGATTTCCTCGTCGCCGTGTACGTCGAGGAACATGTCCACGCCGTATTTTTCCATCTGCTGCTTGACGAAGAACACTTCCGGGCTCAGTTCCGGGGTCGAGTCCTGCCAGGCACGGTTGAGGTCCTTGCCCTGCGCGTTGGTGCGCAAATGACCGTGGAATGAACCATCCGGGTTCATGTGCGGCACAAGGTACAAGTCAGCCTGTTCAAGCAGTTCGGCCAACTCGTTGTCGTGGCCCTGCAGACGCTCGATCACGCCTTCCATGAACCACTCAGCCATGTGCTCGCCGGGGTGTTGTTGGGCGATGATCCAGATTTTACGTTTGCCCTCGGCGCCATCGCCTTTGCGCAGCAGTGGGATGTCCCGGGCCTCGACGCTTTTGCCGGTGGCGAGCAGTTCAACGCCCGGCACGTTCAGGGCTTGGCCGACCAGCCATTCGTGGCGTTCGCGGCTGTAAGGTTCGAAGTAAGCGAACCAGATCTGAGCTTGGGTGGGCGACAGGTTGAAATTCAGGGCTTTGCCGTCAAAGGTGCTCGGCACGCGGAACCAGGTTTTCTGGTCGTAGGACGCCGCAGCGTTGTAGCCGCTCCAGGCGCGGTTGTAGCTGGACTCACTGGCGTTGGTCAGACTGAAACCGTGAGGCTGGCCAATCTGCATGCCGTCCACCTTGAAGTGGAACCACTGAAAATGCGGGCTTTTGGTATCGGGGCGGATAGCGAGCTGGATGCGTTGCGGATCGCTGGCGTCGATCACGGAGATGTTGCCGCTGTCGAAGTCTGCGCTGATGGAAAGCAAGGTCTGGGTCACGGAGAAATCCTGAGTACGTTAGTGCCAACTCATGCCGCCAGACCCGCATGGCGTTGAAGTGCACGGGGTCTCTGGGCTGTTATGACACTTACTTTACACGGATCGAACGGACGGGCTGCGACGTATTGTTCCGTCAAACGGCCATGCAGCCGGATGATTTACCCGCGCCTTTAAAGCGCCGAAGAGATGGCCTCGGCTGTGACCAGTAAACTGCACAAAAACGCTGTCAGCAATAACCATCCGATATACACCCGACGCTTGCGGCGATGCCAACCGCTGGCACCCAGGACAGCAGCAGGGGTCTGGAGCCCGCACCATTGCCGTTCGGTGGCTTTGAAGGCGGCGAGATGGGAAGGGGCCGCATCCAGCCAGTGGCGAAATTCGATTCGCTGGCTTGCGGTGGCGTGAGGGCTTTGCAGGTGCACGTACCAGCGATGGGCTTGCGTGGTGGCCGGATCGGTGCTGATGGCGTTGCCGGTTTGATCACTGCACTGTTCGAGCACACGCACCATGGCGCGCTCGACCGACGCCACACTGATCTCCAGTAACACAGCGATATCGGCGTAGGAGAGTCGATCAAGACGGCTAAGCAGGAAAATCTGTTGGGTGCGGCGGGGCAGCTTTTGAATACGGCGGCGGAGCTCGTCGGATTCTTGACTGAGCGGTGTATCGGGTTGCCGCGATGGCAAGCTGAACAGTGAGGAGAATTGGCCCGTCATAATGATTTCACTCGCTGCGCGTCCATGTTCATCCCTTGATGAGGAGTGGGGGCATCGTCCGTGACGCATGGGCAGAGTAGGCTTTATGAGACTCATTCTCAAGTGCTGCGTTCATCATAGTGACGCATATTGCAGAATGTGTCGTTTTTGACCTCATCCGCCTTCAGTGCCAAAGATTCTTTTGCTATGATCCGCGCCATCGAAACAGACCCCTCTTCATTAGCCTGAAGAAAAGCAGCACCCCGAACCTAGATGGCCGCAAAGGCCACGCCCAAAAAAAAGACCCGGCCTAAAGAGCCGGGTCAAAAACCGTGATTAGCCTGATGAGGAGATAATCCGGAAGCCGACCTAAGGCTTCTGGGTTATCAGCCGATCTTGCGATCGGCTTGGTGCAATAGTAATCATTATCATTTGAGAGTCAAATCTTTTTTGCTTGCTCGCGAAAACGCATTCTCGACGCCTGCCGTTTTTGACGTGCGCTGGTTTTCGTTGGAGCGAGGCTTGCCCGCGAAGCTGTGTCGAAAATGATGGAAGTGAATCAACTGTTCCAGCTTCTTCGCGGGCAAGTCGCAATGCCGCCCACTCGCTCCAACAGGATCAGCGTTTGCTTCGCGACAGCGCGGCGTATCGACGACGGGGAATCTCCTACAAGAAGCGATGCTCTCAATCAATCGGCAGCTCTGTCGTGCGTTTCACTTCACTCATCGCGATATTGGAATGGGCCTCCTGCACATGGGGACTTTGCAGCAGGTGATCGCGCAAGAATCGCTCATAGCTGGCGATATCCTGCACCACCACCTTGAGCAGGAAATCCATGTCGCCGGCCATGGTGTAACACTCCAGCACCTCGGGATAACCGATCACGGCTTCTTCGAATTCTGTTAGATAGCGCCTGCCGTGCCCCGACAGCTTCACGTCGACAAATACAGTGGTGGTCAGCCCAAGTTTGGCGGGGTTGAGCAGGGCGACTTTGCGCTCGATGACACCTTCTTCCTGCAATCGATTGATGCGCCGCCAGCATGGCGATTGCGACAGCTCCACGCGCTCGGCGATCTCCGCCGCCGAGAGGTCCGCATCGTGCTGAAGCAGGCGCAGAATCTTGCGATCAATGGCACTTAATTTAACCTGCATGAATTGACCCTTTTTTATTATTTAAATGAAACAGGCATGCAGGATCTCAACAGATTTACGCCGATTTAGAAAGAAAAAGCCTCATCGCCACGGGCACTATTTGATCCATAAGCGCCGGGCTGACCGTCCCGTCGCCTGAGCAGGCAGACCCTCGGTTCGCGCTGCTCCTTTCATTCAAAACGCACCGTATAAAAACAAGGAGTGCATGAATGTCTTTGGCCGATATCCGTCTGGACGATAAGTACCGCCTCGCAACCGGGAACCTTTATCTGACCGGCACTCAGGCGCTGACACGCCTGCCGATGCTGCAAAAACAACGTGACGAGGCCCGCGGGCTGAACACCGCCGGCTTCATCTCCGGTTATCGCGGTTCGCCGTTGGGCAATCTCGACAAGAGCCTGTGGGAGGCCAAGGAATATCTTCAGGAAAACGCCATTCACTTTCAGCCCGGCGTCAACGAAGAGCTGGCAGCAACGGCGGTGTGGGGCAGTCAGCAGGTCAATCTTTTCCCCCATGGCAAATACGACGGTGTCTTCGCCCTTTGGTACGGCAAGGGCCCTGGGGTAGACCGCTGCGGCGATGTGTTCAAGCACGGCAACTCGGCTGGCGTTTCGGAAAATGGCGGCGTGCTGGTGCTGGCCGGTGATGACCACGGTTGCAAATCCTCCACCATCGCTCATCAAAGCGAGCACGCATTTATCGCCTCGATGATCCCGGTGCTCAATCCCAGCAACGTCCAGGAAATCCTCGATTACGGCATCATCGGCTGGGAGCTTTCGCGCTATAGCGGGTGTTGGGTGGCAATGAAAACCATCGCCGAAAACGTCGACTCATCGGCGGTGGTTGAGGTCGATCCGCTGCGAATCGAAATCCGCGTTCCCGACGATTTCGAATTGCCCAAGGACGGCTTGCACATCCGCTGGCCTGACCCGCCCCTGGCCCAGGAAGCGCGGCTCAATACCTACAAAATCTACGCCGCCCGTGCGTTTGCCCGGGCCAATAATCTCAACAAAGTGATGATCGATTCGCCCCAGCCGCGACTGGGCATCATCACCACCGGCAAATCCTATCTGGACGTGCGTCAGGCCCTCGAAGAGCTCGGCATTGATGAAGACTTGTGCGCGCAAGTGGGTATTCGCGTGCTCAAAGTCGGCATGAGCTGGCCGCTTGAACCGGTGTCGGTGCACGGTTTTGCTGAGGGCCTGGATGAAATTCTGGTCGTCGAAGAAAAACGCAGCGTGATCGAGGACCAGCTCACGGGCCAGCTCTACAACTGGCCTGTCGATCAGCGTCCTCGTGTGGTCGGCGAATTCGACGAAGAAGGGCGCTCTTTGCTGCCCAATCTGGCCGAACTCACCCCGGCGATGATCGCCCGGGTCATCGCCAAACGCCTCGCACCGATCTACAGCAGCCCGAAAATCGAAGCCCGTCTGCAGTTTTTGCAGGACAAGGAAAAGGCCCTCGCTGCGCCGCTGTTCAACACCCAGCGCATCCCGCATTTCTGTTCCGGTTGCCCGCACAACACCTCGACGCGCGTGCCCGAAGGCAGCCGTGCGCTGGCAGGCATCGGCTGTCACTACATGACTATCTGGATGGACCGGGAAACCGAAACCTTCACCCAGATGGGCGGCGAGGGCGTGACCTGGATCGGCCAGGCGCCATTCACTGAAACGCCCCACGTGTTCCAGAACCTGGGTGACGGCACTTATTTCCACTCTGGCCACTTGGCAGTGCGGGCGGCGGTCGCGGCCAAGGTCAATATCACTTACAAGATTCTTTACAACGACGCAGTGGCCATGACCGGTGGCCAACCCATTGACGGCATTCTGCGCGTCGATCAACTGAGCCGTCAGGTGTTCAACGAAGGCGTGATGCGCATTGCGCTGGTGTCTGACGAGCCGGACAAATACCCGAGCCGCGAGGCGTTTGCGCCGATCACCACGTTCCATCACCGACGCGACCTGGACACCGTGCAGCGCGAGTTGCGGGAGTTCAAAGGCGTGTCGGTGATCATCTATGACCAGACCTGCGCCACGGAAAAGCGCCGCCGCCGCAAACGCGGGACGATGCTCGATCTGGACAAACGCGCGGTGATCAACCCGGCGGTGTGCGAGGGTTGCGGCGACTGCGGCGTGAAATCAGGCTGCCTGTCGGTGCTGCCTAAAGAAACCGCCCAAGGCCGCAAGCGCGAAATCGACCAAAGCGCCTGCAACAAGGATTTCAGCTGCGTTGAAGGCTTCTGCCCAAGCTTTGTGACCGTACACGGCGGTAAGCTGCGTAAGCCACAATTGCCCAAACAGGCGTCAGCTTTCGCGGCGCTGCCGGACCCGACCCTGCCAGCGCTGGATAAACCCTTCAATATCCTGCTGTCAGGGG
This sequence comes from Pseudomonas rosaeacicularis, assembly GCF_057128745.1. Lineage (NCBI taxonomy): Bacteria > Pseudomonadati > Pseudomonadota > Gammaproteobacteria > Pseudomonadales > Pseudomonadaceae > Pseudomonas > Pseudomonas rosaeacicularis. Next base: position 83,774 of record NZ_JBSKHT010000004.1, on the reverse strand, counting down.
TCGGTGGTACGGGTGTAACCACGGTCGGCGCGATGCTGGGTTACGCGGCCAACCTGGAAGGCAAGGGTTGCAGCGTGCTGGATCAGGCGGGTCTCGCGCAGAAGTTCGGCCCGGTGGTCAGCCATATCCGAATCGCCGCGCGCCAGAGCGATTTGTTTGCGGTGCGCATTGCTGCCGGCGAAGCCAATCTGCTGCTGGGCTGTGACTTGCTGGTGGCGTCCGGCCCTGACGCAATCGCCAAACTCAACAGTGCCAAGTCCTACGCCGTGATCAACAGCCAGCAAATCCCGACAGCGGAATTCACCCGTAACCCGGATGCCGAATTTCCAGCCGAAGCGATGATGCAGACCATCCGTGACGCGGTAGGCGCCGAGAAGACCCACTTTGTTCAGGCAACCGATCTGGCGACCAAGCTGATGGGCGACAGCATCGCCAGTAACCTGTTCATGCTCGGATTTGCCTTCCAGTCGGGGCTGATCCCGTTGACGTCGGCTGCCATCGAGAAGGCCATCGAGCTGAATGGTGTGCAGGTCAATCTCAATCAGCAGGCTTTTTTGTGGGGCCGTCGAGCGGCGCACGACTTGCCAGCGGTGCAGGCTGCCGCCAATCCTGACAGTGTTGTGGTGGAAGATTTCCAGGCGCTGGATCTGGATCAACGGCTGGAGAACAACGTCAAGCAGCTGACCGAGTACCAGAACAAGGCCTACGCCGAACGATATTTGCAGTTGGTGTATCGGGTGCGTGACGTTGAAAATCAGCTGTTTCCCGGTCAGCAGCCGGCGTTGACCGAAGCGGTGGCGTTCAGTTACTTCAAGCTGTTGGCGTACAAGGACGAGTACGAAGTCGCACGGCTGTACAGCAACGGCGAGTTCACCCGTCAGCTTCAGGCGCAGTTCGAGGGCGACTACCGGCTGGAATTCCATTTGGCGCCGTCGTGGCTGGCCAAGCGCGATCCGCACAACGGCACCCCGCGTAAACGCAGCTTCGGGCCGTGGATGTTGAAAGCGTTCGATGTGCTCGCCAGATTCAAGTTCCTGCGCGGGACTGCGATTGATCCATTCGGTCGCAGCCTTGAGCGGCATCAGGAGCGGGCGCTGATCGACAGTTATGTGGCTGACATCGAGCTGATCCTCGCGCACCTGAAGACGAGCAATCGCCACACGGCGCTGAGTCTGGCGCGTTTGCCGGAGAAGATTCGCGGTTACGGCCATGTGAAGGAAAACGCGATGAAAGCCGCTGGCTTGCAGGCAGCGCGGATGCGTCAGAGTCTGGTGAACGGGGAAGTGGTGTTGCCAGCGTTGTATGAGGTGGCTGCGTAAGGATGCAGCGCCGTTGAATTGTATCGTTCCCACGCAGAGCGTGGGAACGATCAATCTATTCGCCCTGCAACTCCACCAACACCGTCCCCTCGCTGACCATTTCCCCCTCGGCGCAATACAAGGCCGTCACCACGCCCGCATACGCCGCGCGCACGCTGTGTTCCATCTTCATGGCTTCGAGCACCACCAATTGCGTACCGGTCTCGACAGCTTGTCCCACTTCTACCAGCACCCGAACGATGCTGCCGTTCATGGGCGCAGTGAGGCCGCCGTGTTGCGCGTGGCTGGCCTCAACCGCTGCAATGGGATCGACACGCTTGATCGCGTATAGCTCGCCTTGCCACTGCAGATAAAGCGTGTCATCCCGCCGAACCGCCCGATGCTGGCGACGTACGCCGTTGTGCTCAATGGTCAATTGCTCGCCGCTGAGCTCGATGTGGGCAGCGTCCAGGCTACGCAGCTGAACCTTCTGCTGCTCAGTCCCACAAATCAGGTGCAGATCAACCTCGTTGGGCAAGCCGAACCGCTGACCGTCCAGAGTCGACCACGGCGAATGGACATCATCCTCGCGCACTCGCGGCGGAGTACTTTGCCGAAACGCCTGGGCGGCGGCATGCCAGAAATCAACTGGCAGTTCCTGAGCGGGTGGCAGCAAATCGGCCTGATACCGAGGAATGAAATCGGTGTCCAGTTCAGCAGCAGCGAACGCCGGATGGCCAATGATCCGACGCAAAAAAGCCAGATTGCAGCGCAGCCCACCGATGGCGAACTCATCGAGCATCGCCAACAAACGCAAGCGCGCCTGCTCGCGGTTCTCGCCCCAGGCAATCAATTTCCCGAGCATCGGATCGTAAAACGGCGACACCATATCGCCCTCGGCCACGCCGCTATCGACTCTTCGGCCCGGCCCAGGCGCCGACTCGCGGTAGACCTCCAGCGTGCCGGTGGCGGGCAGAAAGTCATTGCCTGGGTCTTCCGCATACAGCCGCACTTCGATGGCGTGCCCGATCAGCGGCACCTGATCCTGAGTGATGGGCAGCGTTTCGCCTTGGGCCACGCGAATCTGCCACGCCACCAGATCAAGGCCGGTGATGGCCTCAGTGACCGGGTGCTCCACTTGCAGGCGGGTGTTCATTTCCATGAAGAAGAACTCGCCACGGGCATCCAGCAAGAACTCCACCGTGCCGGCGCCGACATAGCCGATGGCCTTGGCAGCACGCATTGCAGATTCGCCCATGGCGCGGCGCAGCTCGGGGCTCAGACCGGGGGCAGGGGCTTCTTCGACGACTTTCTGATGCCGACGCTGAATCGAGCAATCGCGCTCATTGAGGTACAGACAATTGCCGTGTTGATCGGCGAACACCTGGATTTCCACGTGGCGCGGCTTGAGCACGTACTTTTCGACGAGCATCCGCGAATCACCGAACGATGATTGCGCTTCACGCTGTGCCGAGGCCAATGCTTCGGCCAGATCCTCATCACGTTCCACCACCTTCATGCCCTTTCCGCCGCCACCGGCCGTGGCTTTGAGCAGGACCGGGTAACCGATTTTCGCGGCAGCGGTGCGGAAGGTCTGGGCGTCCTGAGCTTCGCCGTGATAGCCCGGCACCAATGGCACACCGGCCAGTTCCATCAGGGATTTGGCGGCGGATTTGCTGCCCATGGCGTCGATGGCCGAGGCGGGCGGGCCTAGAAAAATCAGACCGGCCTGCTCGATGGCTCGGGCGAAACCGGCGTTTTCCGAGAGAAAACCATAACCTGGATGAATCGCCTGGGCGCCACTGGTCTGGGCGGCAGCGATCAACTTATCGATCAGCAAATAGCTGTCGGCGGCTTTGCTGCCCCCCAGATCGACGCAGATATCGGCTTCACGGGTATGCCGCGCATGGCGATCAGTGGCGCTGTGCACGGCGACGGTGGTCAAGCCCATGGCTTTGGCGGTGCGCATTACGCGGCAGGCGATTTCACCGCGATTGGCGACCAGCACGGTGGTCAGCGTGACGGGTTTGATGATGCTCATTCGGCCGACTCCCCATTTTTATTGTGCTGTTGCCAGGCGGGCGGACGTTTTTGCAGAAAAGCGCGCAAGCCTTCCTGGCCTTCAGGGCTGACGCGAATCCTCGCGATGGCGTTCTCACTGAATCGCCGTCGCGCCGGAGTCAGTTCGCCGTTACCCATTTCCCGTAGCAAATCCTTACTGGCGCGCATGGCTTTGGGGCTGTTGAGGAGCAGGTTGTCGACCCAGCGCTGCACCTGGGATTTAAGCTCGTCCAGCGGGTAACACTCAGCCAGCAGGCCAATGTCCCGGGCGCGCAGGCCGTCGAAACGCTCGGCGGTCAGCGCATAGCGGCGTGCGGCGCGCTCGCCGATGGCCTGCACCACGAACGGGCTGATCACCGCAGGCGCCAGGCCGATTCGCACTTCAGACAGACAGAACTGCGCATCCTCGGCGCCAATCGCCATGTCACAGCAACTGATCAGGCCCAGCGCACCGCCGTAGGAGGCGCCCTGAGCAACGGCCAGCGTCGGGATTTTCAGGCGCGCGAGGTTGTACATCAGCTCGGCCAATTCCTGAGCGTCACGCAGGTTGGTGTTGTAATCCAGATTGGCCGATTCCTGCATCCAGGCCAGATCGGCGCCGGCGCTGAAATGCTTGCCGCGCCCGCGCAGCACCAAAAAGCGCAGGGTTGTATCGGCCTGCAATTGATCCAGCGCGATGATCAGCTCGCGGATCATCAGCGCGTTGAAGGCGTTGTTCTTATCCGCACGGTTCAGCCAGAGGGTGGCGAAGCCTCGCGGGTCGTGCTCTATCTGGACGGTTTCAAAGTCGGTCATGGTCTGTCCCTGGATTACATTCGGAAAATGCCGAACTGCGTGGGCTCGATGGGCGCGTTGAGCGAGGCAGAAATCGCCAGGCCCAGTAGGTCGCGGGTCTGCGCCGGGTCAATGACGCCGTCATCCCACAGCCTGGCGCTGGAGTAGTACGGATGGCCTTGAGTTTCGTACTGATCGAGGATCGGCTGTTTGATCGCCGACTCTTGCTCGGCGCTGAAGCCTTGCCCGCTGCGTTCGGCCTGTTCGCGCTTGACCTGCACCAGCACGCCAGCCGCTTGCTCACCGCCCATGACGCCGATGCGCGCGTTGGGCCACATCCACAAAAAACGCGGGTCGTAGGCCCGGCCGCACATGCCGTAGTTGCCCGCACCGAAACTGCCGCCGATGATCACTGTGAATTTGGGCACCTTCGCGCAGGCCACGGCAGTGACCAGCTTGGCGCCGTGCTTGGCGATGCCGCCGGCTTCGTATTTCTGCCCGACCATGAAGCCGGTGATGTTTTGCAGGAACAGCAGCGGGATGCCGCGCTGACAGGCCAGTTCGATGAAATGCGCGCCTTTCTGCGCAGCTTCGGCGAACAGGATGCCGTTGTTGGCGAGAATCGCGATCGGGTAGCCGTGCAGATGGGCAAAACCACACACCAGCGTGGTGCCGAACAGGGCTTTGAATTCATCGAACACCGAGCCGTCCACCAGCCGTGCGATGACTTCTCGTACATCGTAGGGCTGCTTGGGGTCGGCGGAAATGACCCCGTATAACTCGTCACCGGCATACACCGGCGCTATCGGGGCGCGTACTTGCAACTGGCCGTGTTTGCGCCAGTTGAGGTTGGCAATGCAGCGTCGAGCCAGAGCCAGCGCGTGTTCATCGCTGTCGGCGTAGTAATCGGCAACGCCGGAGATCTTGCAGTGCACATCGGCACCACCCAGGTCTTCGGCGCTGACCACTTCGCCCGTGGCTGCTTTCACCAGTGGCGGGCCAGCGAGAAAGATTGTGGCCTGATTGCGCACCATGATCGCTTCGTCCGCCATTGCTGGTACATACGCGCCGCCTGCCGTGCAGGAACCCATCACCACGGCGATCTGCGCGATACCCTGGGCGCTCATGTTCGCTTGATTGAAGAAGATCCGTCCGAAGTGCTCGCGGTCCGGAAACACTTCGTCCTGCCGAGGCAGGTTGGCGCCCCCCGAATCCACCAGGTAAATGCACGGCAGACGGTTTTGCTGGGCGATGGTCTGGGCGCGCAGGTGTTTTTTCACGGTGAGCGGGTAGTACGAACCGCCTTTGACCGTGGCGTCGTTGGCGATGATCATGCATTCCACGCCTTCGACCCGTCCGATGCCGGCGATCAGGCCAGCCGCAGGCACCTCTTCGCCATACACCTCATGGGCCGCCAGCGGGCTTAGCTCAAGAAACGGTGAGCCGATATCCAACAGCCGATTGATGCGCTCCCGGGGCAGCAACTTGCCTCGCGATGCATGGCGCTCCTGGGCTTTGGCGCCGCCGCCTTGTTGAACCTGATTGAGCAACTGGCGCAGGGCATTGACCTGGGTGCGCATGGCTTCGGTATTGGTCGCGAACTCAGCAGAGCGCGGGTTGATCTGGGTCGTCAGAATTGCCATGGAAACTACTCCGAAATAGGGGGGCTGTGCTCACAGGTCCCGAGGCTCTTGCTTGCAGCTTTACGCTTGAAGCTTGCAACTCGCCCCGCGCCTATTTCGTTTCATTGAACAGTTCACGCCCGATCAACATACGGCGTATCTCGCTGGTCCCGGCGCCGATTTCGTAGAGTTTGGCGTCGCGCAACAGGCGGCCTGCGGGGAATTCATTGATGTAGCCATTGCCACCGAGGATCTGGATCGTGTCCAGAGCCATTTGCGTGGCGCGTTCGGCGGAATAGAGGATCACGCCGGCGGCGTCCTTGCGCGTGGTTTCGCCACGCTCGCAGGCTTGGGCCACGGCGTACAGGTACGCGCGACTCGCATTGAGCTGGGTGTACATGTCGGCGACCTTGCCCTGGATCAGCTGGAATTCGCCGATGCTTTGACCGAACTGTTTGCGGTCGTGAATGTACGGCAGCACCACGTCCATGCAGGCCTGCATGATCCCGGTCGGGCCGCCGGAGAGCACGACGCGCTCGTAATCCAGGCCGCTCATCAGCACCTTTACGCCGCCGTTCAAAGCGCCGAGCAGGTTTTCTTCCGGGACCTCAACGTCGTCAAAAAACAGTTCGCAGGTGTTGGAGCCGCGCATGCCGAGCTTGTCGAACTTGCTGCCACGGGAGAAACCTTTCCAGTCGCGTTCGACAATGAAGGCACTGATGCCGTGGGCGCCTTTCTCCAGATCGGTCTTGGCGTAGATCACGTAAGTGTTGGCGTCAGGGCCGTTGGTAATCCAGGTTTTGCTGCCGTTAAGCACGTAGCGGTCGCCGCGCTTGTCGGCCCGCAGCTTCATCGACACCACGTCGGAGCCGGCGTTGGGTTCGCTCATGGCCAGCGCCCCGATGTGTTCGCCAGAAATCAGCTTGGGCAGGTAGCGCGCCTTTTGCTCTGGATTGCCGTTGCGATTGATTTGGTTGACGCACAGGTTCGAATGCGCGCCGTAGGACAGCGCCACCGAAGCCGAACCGCGACTGATTTCTTCCATCGCCACCACGTGGGCCAGATAACCCAGCCCGGCGCCGCCGTATTCTTCGCTGACCGTGATGCCCAACAATCCCATCTCACCGAACTTGCGCCACATGTCAACGGGGAACAGATTGTCTCGGTCAATTTGCGCGGCGCGCGGGGCTATTTCGGCTGCCACGAAGTGCTGAACCTGATCGCGCAGCATGTCGATGGTCTCGCCGAGGGCGAAATTGAGGCTTGGGTAGTTCATGGCGCTGGAATTCCCTGTTGTTTTTGGAGTGCTGTCGGGCAGCAATATCGGGTATCACCTTTACGTTAACGTAAACCTTGGGGCGAGGAGCTGTCAACGGGGACGACGAGAGCACGGGGAGGAGGGGATTGGGCGAATGGCTTGATCAGACAGCACGAAGGGGAGCCGAGGCTCCCCTTCAAGTTTCTGTTGCATGCTCTTTTTTATTTTTAGGCGGTCTATTGTTGTTTTTGGCAACCGGCCTCTTTTGCTTTTTTGAGCAACCCCCAACCGGGGTTAAGAGCAAACGTATTTTTTTGAGCGCTGATGCTGCTTTTACTGCTGCTCGATGGGAGCAACTGTCCAACCGTTCGGGAGCTACCTGAAGGTAGTTTTATTGTTCTCTGCCCGGTTGTGAGGCCAAAGCCTCGTAAAGCGATCCACTCCAAAAAAATCTGTTAGCTGCGTCTCTGTCCGTGTTGTTCTTGTTATGTCAGAGCCGATACGTATTGTTTTTATTGGGTTACTGCAGTTTGTTGTTTTTGTTGTACCTGTGACATAGCAGATGCCGTGCCAATTTTGTCAAATCCTTTAAAAACAGGCACTTGAGTAATCAAGCGGGAGGCAAATCAGCCCATGAAGGCCATCATTTGTTTCCGTGTTACCCGTTTTAGCGACTTTCAATGCCAGTGAGGGTAACACTCTGTGACAAGTTGTCGCACCCTCAAGCCGACAGACGTGCCTTCGCCACCCGCGAACCATTGCTACGCTTTAGGGCCGCACATATTCCCTGGCCCGCCAAAATCAACTTGTCCAGGTCGATTCCGGTGTCGACTCCCAAGCCGTTGAGCATGTACAAAACATCCTCGGTTGCGACGTTACCGGTCGCGCCCTTGGCGTACGGGCAGCCGCCAAGCCCCGCCACAGAGCTGTCGAATACCTGAATCCCTTCCAGCAAACTTGCGTAGATGTTGGCAAGCGCCTGGCCGTAGGTATCGTGAAAATGCCCGGCCAACTGGCTGCGCGGCACTTGCCTGCCGACCACCTCAAACATTGCCCGCGTCGCGCCTGGCGTGCCTGTACCAATGGTGTCGCCGAGCGAGATTTCATAGCAGCCCATCGCGGCCAGCTCATTGGCCACCGCTGCCACTTGTCCGGCTGGGACGTGGCCTTCATAGGGGCAGCCGAGCACGCATGATACGTACCCGCGCACCTGAACGCCGTGGGAACGGGCGGCGTCCATCAGCGGCACAAACCGCGCCAGACTTTCGCTGATCGAACAATTGATGTTGCGCTGTGAGAAGGCTTCCGACGCCGCCGCGAACACGGCGACCTCTTTCACGCCTGCGGCGAGGGCGTCCTCAAAGCCCCTCACATTGGGCGCAAGGGCTGCGTAGGTCACGCCGGGTTTGCGCTGGATCTGTGCAAACACCTCGGCGGAGCCGGCCATCTGAGGCACCCATTTGGGTGAGACGAAACTGCCCACTTCGATATAGCTCAGGCCGGCATCGCTCAGCGCATCCACCAGCATCACCTTGTCGGCAACGCTGATGGGCAGGGACTCATTCTGCAGACCGTCTCGTGGCCCGACTTCAACCAACCGAACATGGGTGGGCAGAGACATGGCTTTTATAACTCCAGAACATGATTATTATTTTAGGTTTGCGGGCTAATCGATTGATTTAGCTCAGTTTTGCCGAGTGCCATCTTGCAGCGTTCTTCTGCGGTATCCAGCTCAAGTTGCATTTGCTGAATATCGAGCAGCTGCTGATCGAGCTGCGCGCGTCGTTCGGTGATTTTGCCGAGCATGGTGTTGAGCTGCTTGTGATTACCACCTTCCGGGTCGTACAAACCGATCAGATCCCGACATTCCGCGAGCGAAAATCCAATGCGCTTGCCGCGCAGAATCAACCTCAGCGTGACCTTGTCGCGCCCAGTGTAAACCCGCTCAAGCCCACGTCGCTCTGGCGTTAGCATGCCTTGCTCTTCATAAAAACGGATAGTTCGGGTGGTAATGTCCAGCTCGCGAGCGAGGTCGGAAATGCTGTATGTCTGGGTACTCATGCAGGGAAGGCTCGGACGTGATAGCGAGAGGCTAAGCTACGGCGCGCTTGACGTTAACGTCAAGCAAGGGATGCAGTCGGACCATCGACTGTTATCCTTTAGGCCACTAATTACCCATCTAAATCAGATGGATGCGATTCGCTACTCAAGCACTTTCGAGCTTGCGTTCATGAGCCGTGATCCCTTGGCACAGCTCAATCATTTGCTCGCGCATCCACCGGTTGGCTGGGTCCTGATCCGTGCTTTCGTGCCAGTACAGGTGACTTTCCACCGTCGGCACATCGTTCACCGGCAGATACACATAATGCAGGTCATTGCGACGGGCGAAGCGCTCCGGGACGGTCATTACCATGTCGGTCTGCTGCAGCACTTGCGAGGCCATCAGATAATGCTGCGAGCGCAGGGCGATCTTGCGCTGAATGCCCATCTTGCCCAGCGCAAGGTCAACATGGCCCAGGCCGGCGCGGCGGCTGGAAATATGAATGTGAGTCAAGGCCAGGTAATCGTCGAGAGTGATCGGGTTCTTGCTGGCCAGCGGATGCCCCTTGCGCATGGCGCAGACATATTTGTCCTCCATCAGCTTGACGTGCCGTACCTGTGGGTCGGTATTGAGCGGCGCATCGATGGCGAAATCCAGGCGGCCGGCGGCCAGTTCTTTGGTGGTTTCACGTCGTTTGGACAGAAAGCTTTCAATGACCACCGCAGGCGCCAGACGCCGCAAGCGTTGAAAAAGCGAGGGCAGAATCACCGCTTCGGTGAGGTCGGTCATGCTGATGCGGTAGTTCTTGTTAGCCTGCAGCGGGTTGAAAATCCGGCTTTCCTGCACTGATACCCGCAGCAACGACAGCGCGTTGCGCACCGGGCCGATGATGTTCTGCGCCATGGGCGTGGGCACCATGCCTTGTGCGGTTCGCACGAATAGCGGGTCGTTGAAGGTTTCACGCAAGCGCGCCAGGGCGTTGGACACTGCCGGCTGGGTGATGCCGACGATCTGACCGGCGCGGGTCAGGTTGGCTTCGGTGTAGATGGCGTCAAAGACAATAAAGAGATTGAGATCGACCTTGCTCAGGTTCATTGCTGCGCGCCTCGTGCTGTTTTTTTATTTTGGTTGAATCGCCCGATCATATATCGGTTATGAATGTTTATACACGCCGAGAATAGGTTAGATAAATGGTGAGGCGTGTTCTAGCATCGGCAGCAAGACCTAAATAACCTCCCAGAAGGTAGTTGCCCATGGATTTCGCTTACTCCCCCAAGGTTCAGGCGCTGCGTGAGCGCGTGACGGCGTTCATGGACGCTTACGTCTATCCCGCAGAGCCTGTCTTCGAACGTCAGGTGACCGAAGGCGATCGCTGGCAGCCGACCGCAATCATGGAGGAGCTCAAGCTCAAGGCCAAAGCTGAAGGGCTGTGGAACCTGTTCCTGCCGGAGTCTGAGCTGGGTGCCGGCTTGACCAATCTTGAATATGCGCCATTGGCGGAAATCATGGGCCGCTCACTATTGGGCCCCGAGCCCTTCAACTGTTCGGCGCCGGACACCGGCAACATGGAAGTGTTGGTACGTTATGCCAGCGAAAGCCAGAAACAGCGCTGGCTGGAGCCCTTGCTGCGGGGCGAGATTCGTTCGGCCTTTGCGATGACCGAGCCAGACGTTGCATCGTCAGACGCCACCAACATGGCCGCCCGCGCTACCCGAGAGGGTGACGAGTGGGTCATCAATGGACGGAAATGGTGGACATCCGGCGCTTGCGATCCCCGCTGCAAGATCATGATTTTCATGGGTTTAAGCGATCCGGACGGCCCGCGTCATCAACAACATTCGATGATCCTGGTGCCTACCGATACGCCTGGGGTGAAGATCGTTCGTCCGCTGCCGGTCTTCGGTTATGACGATGCCCCCCATGGTCACGCAGAAGTGTTGTTCGAAAACGTCCGCGTGCCGTACGAAAACGTACTGCTGGGTGAAGGACGCGGCTTTGAAATTGCTCAGGGGCGGCTTGGGCCTGGTCGTATTCACCACTGCATGCGCTCGGTGGGCATGGCCGAGCGAGCGCTGGAACTGATGTGCAAACGCTCGGTGCAACGCACGGCATTCGGTCGCCCGCTGGCGAGATTGGGCGGTAATATCGACAAGATCGCCGACTCACGCATGGAAATCGACATGGCGCGTCTGCTGACTCTTAAAGCCGCTTACATGATGGACACCGTGGGTAACAAGGTGGCCAAAAGTGAGATCGCGCAAATCAAGGTGGTCGCGCCCAATGTTGCGTTGCGCGTGATCGATCGAGCGATTCAGATCCATGGTGGGGCGGGGGTTTCAGGTGATTTTCCACTGGCCTATATGTACGCGATGCAGCGTACGTTGCGACTCGCCGATGGCCCGGATGAGGTTCACCGGGCAGCAATCGGCAAGCATGAAGTCGGCAAATACGTGCCGAGGGAAATGATGCGCAGCGAACACCGCTAAATAGCGTTCCGGGCAGCCTGCGACTGGTCAAGGACGGCTGATACACAACCCGTGGGAGCGGACCTGTCCGCGAAGAGGCTCGTACATCCGGCGGGTCTCTATCGCCCAGAACACCGCATTCCCGAACAGGTTCGCTCCCACAGGAAATTGCTCGTCTCCACATCACCATTCACAATTCACTCCACCCAAACCTCAACCCGCCGGTTCTTGAATCTGCCCTCATCACCCTCGTTGGTAGCAACTGGCATTTCATCGCCCAGGCCCAGCACATCGCGCAACACCACATTGCTTTTGAGCAACTCACGGCGCACCGCCATTGCGCGCAACTTGGACAACAGTTGCGCTCTGGCGGAGTCATCTTTCGCATCACCAAAGCCGACCAGTGTGACCCGTTGGTTGAGCTGATCATGCTCTTTCAAATAATTCACCACACGCTGCACATCCAGCCTGGCCTTGTTGTCCAGCGCGGCGCTGCCTTGGGCAAAGCGAAAATTTACCGAGAGCCGTTCACCCTGACGAGTCAGGTTTTGGTACTGCGCTGGCATTTCCGGGGTCGCTCGCACCTTGACCGTTTGCACCGTCTGCGAGACAAAACCGCTGTTCGCCACGATGGCCTGACCTGCCGGGCTCTGCGTGAAACGCACCAGGGCTTTGGCCCAGCGCTGGCCGGACTGCGGGGGCAGGTAGAAATACAAACGCCGCGAGAGTGGATAGTCCTCGGTGGCAATCAAACCAACCGTTGGCAGCATGGGCTTGGAATCGCCATCGATAATTGCCAATGCCTTGGCCCGTCGCACGTAGGGCAGGCCGATAAAACCAATGCCTAGACGGTCCTGACTGACTTCGTCTGACAATTGCTCGCTGGACTCAAAGCGTTTGGCATCACGCACCAGGGATTTTCCGTTTTTGGACAAAACAAGCTCGTTGAAGGTGTCGTAAGTGCCGGACTGTTGATCCCGGGCGTACACATGAATGGGCCCCGCAGCGCCCCCTAGGTGTTGCCAGTCCTGAATGTCGCCGGAAAATACCTGCGCCAACTGAGTGATGCTCAATGCCCGTAGCGGATTGTTCGGATGCAAAATGACTGCAACGCCATCGATGGCGATGACCTGTTCGGCGTCATGACTTTTCAGATCACCGACACCGGCCAGTTCTTTGATTTCGCTTTCTTTTACGGGGCGCGAGGAAGCCGCCAGATCGGCAGCGTTGCCCTTCAACGCACTAAAACCGGTGCTGGAGCCATGGGCCGCTACTTCGACGATGACAGTCTGCCCTGCACTTGTGCGGCCAGTAACGCGTGTCTCGTTGGGGTGTGGACCGGGACGTTTTTCGATGGAGAGCACACCTTGCTCAGCCATCAGGCCTTCAACGAGTGCGGGCCCAAGTTGCGCGCCGATGGTGTTGGAACCCTGGATCCGCAATGCCGGCGACCCGTCGGCCGGAAGGGGCAACGCAGCAAAAGCTGCCAGCGGCAATGTGCCGATCAGCAACGCGTGGAAAGTTCGTATGCATAACGTGCGCAGCATCTGCGACATCTTCTTCTAATTGGCGGAAATGCCGAGAGAATAAGACGGACAGGTGACTGCTATGTGACAGCCCGGTTTTCGAGTGCCAACACAATTGGGCCTATCAACGATACACGTGGGAGCGGACCTGTCCGCGAAGGGGAAGGCGCATCAGACGCCTATATTGGGTCTGATGAATCCTCTTCGCAGACAGGTCCGTTCTCACATAGGTCTTTAGTGTGTCGAATAAGCCGCTGCAGGACTTCAGCTCAACTCAAGCCAGATCGGCGCATGATCCGAAGGCTTTTCCATGGCGCGCAGATCGTAATCCACACCACCGGCCTTGATCCGGGGCTGCAACCCGTGGGACGCCATGATCAGATCAATGCGCAGGCCACGCTTGGGTTCATCCTCGAAGCCGCGGCTGCGGTAGTCGAACCAGCTGAACTGGTCGATCACTTCCGGGTACAGATGACGAAAGCTGTCCACCAGGCCCCAGCTCTTGAGTTTGCCCATCCACTCGCGCTCTTCCGGCAGAAAGCTGCATTTGCCGGTTTTCAGCCAGCGCTTGGCGTTGTCCGGGCCGATGCCGATGTCGCTGTCTTCGGGGGAAATGTTGACGTCGCCCATCACTACCAGCGCCTGATCATTGCTGAAGCGGGTCTCCAGCAGTTGCTGCAGATCGGCATAGAAACGTTGTTTGGCGGGAAATTTGGTTGGGTGGTCGCGGCTTTCCCCTTGGGGGAAATAGCCATTCATGACGGTCACCGGAACGCCGTTGCGGTCGGCGTAGGTGCCCCAGATGAAGCGCTTCTGTGACTCTTCGTCGTCGGTGTCAAAGCCCTTGTGCAATGCAATGGGCGGCAGTCGCGACAGCAGCGCAACGCCGTAGTGGCCTTTCTGTCCGTGAAAGTGAACGTGGTAGCCGAGGGCTTCTATTTCTGCTTGAGGGAATTGCTCGTCGGAAACCTTGGTTTCCTGCAGGCCAATGACGTCCGGTTGATGTTTTTCGATCAGCGCCGCCAGCTGATGCGGACGGGCGCGCAGGCCATTGATGTTGAAAGACACAATTTTCATAGGCGGCAGTCCTGGCAAAAAGCAAAACGCGATGCTAGCTGACCTTCGGCGCCAGGGCCAGCGCAGGGTCGTCAGGCGTTGGCGGGCAGGGCGGCTGCTACGCTCAATGAAAGCCAGGCGAAATTAGCCTGAACTGTCATCATCAGCGCTGACTCCAAGCGGATAGCCAAGACGCTGCTTGCACACGGCGCGTCGTCATCACGAGGTTTTACCCATGCCCGAATCTGCCCATGCACCCGCGCAAATCCGCCAACTGGACAGCGGTTATTCCCGCGAGGCGCGCTCGGTGTTGTATCAGGCGTACCGGCATGAGCCGAGTTTTGCCTACCTCTTTGAGTCTGGGCGCTCTGGCTACGAACATCGGGTGCGCGCCACCGTGCGTGAACTGGTCAAACAGCATTTTCTGCAGGACATGCCCGCGCTGGGGCTGTTCGTCGATGACCGCCTGATCGGGGTTGCACTGATTGCGCCGCCGTCACGGCGCCTTGGGATCACCGAGAGTTGGGCCTGGCGTTTGCGGATGATCATGAGTACCGGGCTGCGCTGCACACAACGCTATCTGGAGTACTACCACGCAGTACTGGCGTGTCTGCCATCGGACTCGGTGCACGTATTGCCGCTGCTGGGCATTCATCCGGATTTCCAGGGTCAGCATTACGGCGAGCAGTTGCTCGATGCCCTGCATGACTGGTGCGCAGTGGACGAACATTCCCAAGGCATCGTCCTCGATACCGGCAATGCCCATTATCTTGAGTTCTATAAACGACAGGGCTATGAGGAAATAGGCGAGGTGGCCGTAGGGCCGATCCGCGAGCATGTGTTCTTCCACCCAAATCCGCAGGTTTCCCTGGGCGCGATGGCTTGAACGCCGGAAATTTCTGACATCCAGCGTGGTTCCAATTCAACCCGCAGCTCGTGCTAGCATTCGCGCCTATGAAGTTTCCAAGCAAAGTTACCAGCGGTTTTCTCCTTATGTTCTCCAGTGTTACGGCGTTTGGTGCCGATCAACTGGACGTGCGGATCAAGCCTTCCAACGCTGAGCTCAAGTCCAATATCGAAGGGTATGTGGGTGATTTGGGCGACCGCGACGAACAGGCGCTCGAGCGATTCAGCGTGGGCGCGGTGGAGCAGGCGCAAAAGGCCGCTCAAGCGCTGGGTTTCTATCAGGCGCAAATCGAACCCCAAATCAAAACCTCGGGCAACACGCCGCAGTTGATCCTCAACGTGCAGCCCGGCGAACCGATCCATTTGCGCAATATCGTGCTGCGCATCGACGGGCCTGCCAGCCAGCTCAAGGCCTTTCGGGTTCCCAAAAGCGATGCGTTGAAGACCGGCGCCGTTCTCAATCACGGGCACTACGAAGACGCCAAGCGTCTGATCCAGAATCAGGCCGCCCGCTATGGCTTTTTCAACGGCCGGTTTACCAGCCAGCGCTTGTCGGTGGACCCGCGCGCAGGCGTGGCCGACATCGAACTGATCTACGACAGCGGCCCGCGCTTCTCGCTGGGCAAAGTATCCTTCAGCGGCGACGCGCCGTTCGACGACGACCTGCTCAAACGCATGGTGCCGTTCAAGGAAAACACGCCTTACGACTCAGAGCTGATCGCCGAACTGAATCAGGCCATGCAGGCCAGCGGTTATTTCGAGGGCGTGCGAGTCGATGCCACGCCCACGTCCGCTCAAGGGCAGGTGATTCCGGTGGTGGTCCAGCTCGAAACCCGCAAGCCGCGCACCATGGGGCTTGGCCTGGGTTATTCCACCGACGTTGGTCCTCGTGCCAAAGCCAACTGGACCCGGCACTGGGTCAATCCGCAAGGCCACAGCTATGGCGCTGAAATGGAGTTGTCGGCCCCTCGTCAGAACGTCGGCTTGTGGTACGACATTCCTCTCGATCCGCCCTTGACCGACAAACTGCGGTTCGCGGGCGGCTATCAGTACGAAGAAATTGCCGACACCGACAGTCTGAGTAAGCTGCTGACGGTAGGGCCGGAATGGCACAGCAAGCTGCCCAGCGGGTGGGAGCGGGTGATTTCGCTCAAGTGGCAACGCGAAGAATATCGTCTGGGTGATGACTCCGGGTTGAGCACCTTGTTGATGCCCGGTATCAGTTATTCCTACCTGCGCAGCGACAACCGCATCGATCCCCATAACGGCTATCGGTTGCAGTTCGACACCCAGGTGGCGAAAGAGGGCTTGGGTTCCGACGCCAACGTGGTCCACGGCACCGCTTTGGTCAAAGGGCTGACCACGTTGTGGGACAACCATCGATTCCTCGGCCGGGTCCAGGTCGGCGGCACCGCTACAAACGGCTATAAGTCGATCCCGCCATCGCTGCGTTTTTTCGCCGGTGGAGACCAGAGCGTGCGCGGTTACGACTACCAGTCGCTGTCGCCGGAAAACTCCGACGGCGACAAGATCGGCGGACGCTACATGGTCACCGCCAGCGCTGAGTATCAGTATTCGATTGCTGAAAAGTGGCGTGTGGCGACCTTCATCGACCAAGGCAACTCTTTCAACAGCCTTGAACTGCCGAGCCTGAAAACAGGCGTCGGTATCGGTATTCGCTGGGTGTCTCCGGTCGGGCCGTTGCGCCTTGATCTCGCCCATGCACTGGATGATGACGGCGGCATTCGTCTGCACTTCTCGATGGGACCTGAATTGTGACGAACATGGCACGGCTAAAACGCTTCGCGATCATTGCCGCGATCACCCTTGTTTCGCTTCTGGTATTGCTGGTGGCCAGTGTCGGCGTGGTGCTGGGTACGCAGGCTGGCAGTCGCTGGGCGCTCGGTCTGGTGCCGGGGTTGCAGCTGGAGAATTTCAACGGCCGACTCGGCGGGTTTTGGAGCGCCGATCACCTGACCTGGGAGCAGGGCGCTAACCGGGTCGAGGTCGATGCGCCGGTATTCGATTGGTCTCCGGGCTGCCTGACGCGCATGACCCTGTGCATCGACACCCTTAAAGCGGGCGACATCCGCCTGCGCTTTGCGCCCTCGACCGACGCAGCCCCCAGCGGCCCGATCACCTTGCCCGATCTGAAAATCCCTTTAGCCATTGAGTTGGGCGACGTGCAGATCGGCAGTGTGGTGCTTGATGGTGCCGAGCAACTGCGAGACTTGAAGCTCGCGGCGCACTGGACCCCCGACGGCTTGAAGATCGACTCGGCGCATCTGCAACGCGATGATCTGATACTCGACCTCACCGGATTGCTCAAGCCTCAGGCTGACTGGCCACTGACCGCCCAAGGCCACTTGCAATTGCCACCGGTGGCGGGTCAGCCGCTTTCGCTGGCGCTGAACATCGACGGCGACTTGCTGAAAACCCTTAAGCTCAACGCGCAAAGCAGCGGATACATCGACGCAAAGCTGGTCGGCGAGCTGCAACCGCTGGCGGATAATCTGCCGGCCGAAATCACCATCACCTCCGAACAGTTCAAGCCAGCCGCTGAGCTGCCGGACACGCTGCAACTCAATCAACTGACGCTCAATGCCAAAGGTGATCTTGCCGGTGGTTACGCGATCCTGGGTAACGCCAGCCTGCCCGCCGAGCAAGGCCCCATCGCCTTGGCTTTACAGGGGCGGGTGGACGCCAAAGGGGCTGAAATCGACGGGTTGGATCTCGGTTCCAGCGCTGAGCAGCGACTCAAACTCAGCGGCAAGCTCGACTGGCAGAACGGCGTGCGTGCGGACGCGAAAATTGACTGGCTGGACTTCCCCTGGCATCGCCTCTACCCGGTGATCGCCGAGCCAGACGTCAAAGTCCATACGTTCAACGGAGAAATTTCCTACACGGATGGCAAGTATCTGGGCAACTTCGCGGGCGATTTCACAGGCCCCGCAGGCCCATTCAGCCTCAACAGTCCGTTCAGTGGTGATTTGCAGCAGGTCTTCCTGCCTCAATTGGAGTTGATTGCCGGCAAAGGCAAAGCGAGCGGTCATCTGAACCTGCAGTTTGCCGACGGCATTGCCTGGGACACCGCGCTGGACCTGAGTGCCTTCGATCCCTCGTATTGGGTGGCAGAACTGCCCGGCACGCTCGCCGGACCGTTGCGCAGCAAAGGCTCTTTCAAAAACGGGCAGTTGAACCTCAACGCAGACCTCGATCTGAAAGGCCGCCTGCGCGGTCAGCCTGCGGTGCTGCAGGCCAAAGCCGATGGCGCCGCAGATAAATGGAACGTCAGCGCGCTGGAAATCCGCTTGGGCGACAACCGCATTCAGGGCGCCGGCAGCCTGCAGCAGAAGCTTGTCGCGCAGCTGGATTTGAACTTGCCACGGCTGGGCCAATTGTGGCCAGGTTTACAAGGGCAGGCTAAAGGCCGTCTCGATCTGGCGGGCACCGTGCAGGCGCCGCAAGGGCAGTTCGCATTGCAGGGCTCTCAACTGGCATTCGAAAACAATCGCCTGCAAACCCTCGCACTCACGGCCAAGCTGGATGCTGCGCAGAGTGCAGTCATCGACTTGAAAACCATTGGCATCAACGTCGGTGACACGGCGCTGGGCACATTAAGCGTTAATGGCCAAGGCGACATCAAACGCCAGCAGGTCAAGCTGGACCTGCAAGGTCCTTTGCTCAAGCTGGCACTGGCGCTGGACGGCAATCTGGACAAAGGCAACTGGCGCGGCAGGCTGGCCAGCGGCGATATCCAGACAGGTGGCCAGGACTGGCGTCTGCAACAGCCAGCGAAGCTGGAACGACTGGCGGACGGAAAGATCAATTTTGGCGCCCATTGCTGGCTGTCAGGGTCTGCCAGTTTGTGTGGTGAAGACCAACGCCTGATGCCCGAGCCCCGCTTGCGCTATCACCTCAAGCAGTTCCCGCTGGACAGTCTGGCGCAATGGCTGCCCAAGGATTTTGCCTGGAAGGGCGCGCTCAATGCCGACGTGCAACTGGATCTGCCGGCCTCAGGTCCCAACGGACAAATCATGGTGGATGCCAGCGGCGGCACGTTGCGTGTGCGCGAGAAGCAAGAGTGGCTGGACTTCCCTTATGAAAGTCTGAAGCTCACCAGCACCTTCAAGCCCAAGCGGGTGGATGCGAACCTGGACTTCCGCGGCGGCAAATTGGGTTCGTTGCAGCTCAACGCGACCATCGATCCTCTGGCCAAGGACAAGACTATCAATGGCGCGTTCACGCTCAGCGGTCTTGACGTCTCGGTGGCGCGGCCTTTCGTGCCCGTGGTGGACAAGCTCAACGGTCGTCTGAACGGCAACGGTCGGATTTCGGGCGGTTTACTGGCGCCGCAGGTCAACGGCAGCGTGGTGTTGAGCGATGGCGAGGTCTTTGGGCCGGAACTGCCTGTCAGCCTGGAAAAACTCAACGTCCAGGCGCTCATTGCAGGGGAAAGCGTTCAGTTGCAGGGGCGCTGGAGCAGTGGTCCGAACGGGCAGGGTACGCTGGCCGGGCAAGTGGCTTGGGCGCAGGCACTGAATGTGGATCTGAGCCTGAAGGGTTCGCGTCTGCCGATTACAGTCGAGCCCTACGCCAAACTGGAAGCTGCGCCGGATCTGAAGATTACCCTGCAGGGCGACAAGCTGGCGGTGTCGGGCAAAGTGTTAATCCCGACCGGCGACATCGTCATCCGGCAACTTCCGCCGTCTACGGTCAAGGTGTCCGATGACACGGTGATCGTTGGCCAGCAAACTAAAGCGGGCAAACCACCTATGGCGATCGCCATGGACATCGACGTTGAAGTGGGCAAGGACAAGCTGACGTTCACCGGCTTTGGTCTGACTGCCAATCTGGCAGGGCAGGTACACATCGGCGATAACCTCGACACTCGAGGTGAGCTGAATTTGAACGACGGACGCTACCGGGCTTATGGTCAGCGCCTGACGATTCGCAAGGCGCGCCTGTTGTTTGCAGGCCCCATCGATCAGCCGTATCTGGACATTGAAGCCATCCGCCAGACCGATGACATCATTGCTGGCATCAGATTGACGGGCAGCGCCGAGCAGCCGACCACCGTGGTGTTTTCGGAGCCGGCGATGAGTCAGGAGCAGGCGTTGTCGTATCTGGTGCTGGGACGTCCTTTAAGCACCAATGGCGAAGACAACAACATGATGGCGCAGGCAGCCTTGGCACTCGGGTTGGCAGGGAGTTCTTCGACCGCAGGCAAGTTGGCGACTGATCTGGGTATCAAGGACTTCGAACTGGACACTTCCGGCAGCGGCGATACTACGGCAGTCGTGGCCAGCGGCAAGATCACAGACAAGCTCAGTTTGCGTTACGGCCTTGGCGTGTTCGAGCCGGCCAACACCCTGACGTTGCGTTATCTGCTGAGCAAGAAGGTGTATCTGGAAGTGGCGGGCGGTGTAGCAAGTTCGCTGGATATCTTCTACAAACGGGATTTCTGACGAATGCCTCAACCTGTAGGAGTCACCTTGTTGGCTAGGCGGTTGTTGCGGTGTTTCATTCAGGACGCCTCGCGAACAAGTTCGCTCCTACAGGGCAGCGCCGATCTTTATCTGTAGGAGCCAACTTGTTGGCGAGGCGGTTGTTGCGGTGTTTCATTCAGGACGCCTCGCGAACAAGTTCGCTCCTACAGGGCAGCGCCGATCTCAATCTGTAGGAGCCAACTTGTTGGCGAGACGATCCAAAGGACGGAATTAGCTGCTGGTCACCCCTCAGCCGTTCACCAATTTCAACGACGCCTCGGTATACCGTTCACCCGCTATCGCACTTACCGGGAACAAATCTTTCAGCGCTTTGAGCTCCTCAGCGCTCAATTCGATATCCAGCGCTGCGACGTTCTCTTGCAGGTATTTGCGCTGCTTGGTCCCCGGAATTGGCACCACGTCGTTTCCCTGAGCCAAGACCCACGCCAGCGCCAGTTGCCCGGCAGTGACGCCCTTGTCGGTCGCCAGTTTCTGCACCTTTTCAACCAGCAAGAGGTTCCTGGCAAAGTTCTCGCCCTGAAAGCGCGGGCTGTTGCGACGGTAGTCATCGGCAGCAAAATCGTCAGGGCTTTTCAGAGTGCCTGTCAGGAAGCCCCGGCCAAGCGGGCTATAGGGAACAAATCCAATGCCCAATCGACGACAAGCCTCCAGCACGCCATTTTCCTCAGGATCGCGACTCCACAGCGAATACTCGGTTTGCAGGGCGGTGATCGGGTGCACGGTTTGCGCCCGTTCCAGAGTAGCGGCCGAGGCTTCACTCAAGCCCAGATAACGAACCTTGCCTTCTTTTACCAGCTGCGCCATGGCGCCAACTGATTCCTCGACCGAAATCTGCGGGTCGATACGGTGCTGGTAGTACAAATCGAGGGTTTCGATCTGCAACCGCTGCAACGTACCTTCGATGGCGCTGCGAATGTATTCCGGGCTGCCGTTGACGCCCCGCGCGCTGGCGTCGTTGGGGTCGCGAACGAAGCCGAACTTGCTCGCCAGAAACACCTGATCGCGTTTGCCTTTCAGCGCTTTGCCGATCAGCTCCTCATTGGTATGCGGTCCGTACATGTCGGCGGTGTCGAGCAAGGTCACGCCCAACTCAAGCGCGCGATGAATTGTCGCGATGGCTTCCTGAGTATCTGTGCCGGTGGTGTAGAAATCGGTCATGCCCATGCAGCCCAGGCCGATGGCTGACACTTGAGGTCCGTTCTTGCCGAGTTGACGCGTTTGCATGAAGGAATCCTTGTGGAATAGGGGGTGTTCAAATAGAAGGCCAGTCATTGTCACCCTCGACAGATTCAGGATAAACCGGTTAAAAGTGCTTTCACTGTTTTGAATTTCTACATAAAGAACGCTCGATAAACCTTCAGGAGGCGCTTTGGACAAATTCAATGCCATGCGGGCGTTCACGCGCATCGTCGAACTCGGTGGATTTGCCAAAGCGGCCGATGACCTGCACCTGCCGCGGGCCTCTGTCACCATCCTGATCAAGCAGCTTGAAGCCCATCTGGGCGTGCAATTGCTGCAGCGCACCACCCGCCACGTCAGCCCGACCCTCGACGGCCAGGCTTATTACCAGCGCTGCGTTTCGCTGCTCAGCGACCTGGAAGAAACCGAAAATGCCTTGTCCGCCATCGGCAGTGCGCCCAAAGGGGTTTTGCGAATCGACATTCCGGCAGGCTTCGGGCGCCTGATCGTGATGCGTGCGCTGCCTGAATTCACCGACCGCTATCCGCAGATCGAGCTGGAAGTAGGCATGACGGACCGGCCGGTGGACCTGATCCGCGAGGGCGTCGATTGTGTAGTTCGGGGCGGTCAGTCGCTGGATCATTCGTTGGTGGCCCGACCGTTGGCCCAGATGCGCCAAGTGGTCTGCGCCAGCCGCGAATACCTGCGACGGCATGGCACGCCGTTGACGCTCGATGACTTGGTGCAGCACAAAGTCATCGAATACTTCGCCAGCGGCTCCAACAAACGCTATGGACTGGAGTTCATCATCGACGGCAAGGAGCAGGAATTCAGCATGCCCAAAGCCTTGTCGATCAACAGCGCCGATGGTTATCTCGCGGCGTGCGAAGCCGGTTATGGCCTGGTACAGACTCCGTATTACCACGCCGCCGAACCCATGCGCAGCGGCGCACTGATTGAAGTGCTGGGCGGCTATGCTCAACCGCGGTTGCCACTGACCGCCTTGTATCCTGCTCATCGACACCTGTCGCGGCGGGTGCGGGTGTTTATCGACTGGCTGGTTGAATTGTGTGGTCGGCCGGGGCTGTTGGATAAGCTCGATAACTGACCGTAGTGGCCAAACAAAATCGCGCCAGGGCGTAGGTGGCGACGCGCTTTCGTGGTTAACTTCCGGTTTTCCAAACCTGCCCAACGGCAACCCAGAATAAGGACTCAGCTCATGGCTCAAGTGACTCGTCGTGGTAACCCGGTTCAGATCAAAGGTGAATTGCCCCAGGTCGGCAGCACCGCTCCTGCGTTCACACTGGTGGGTGGCGATCTGGCTGACGTAACGCTGGAAACCTTCGCCGGCAAGCGCAAGGTGCTGAACATTTTCCCAAGCGTCGACACCCCGACCTGCGCCACGTCGGTGCGTAAATTCAATGCCCAGGCCAACGATCTGACCAACGCCGTCGTGTTGTGCATCTCCGCTGACCTGCCATTCGCCCAGGCGCGCTTCTGTGGTGCCGAAGGCCTGGAAAACGTGAAAAACCTCTCCACCATGCGCGGCGCCGATTTCATGGAAACCTACGGGGTGGCTATCGCAGACGGCCCGATGGCTGGCCTGACTACCCGCGCGGTGGTTGTGCTGGACGAAGACAACAAAGTGCTGCACAGCGAACTGGTGCCTGAAATCGGCCAGGAACCTGACTACGATGCAGCGCTGGCCGTATTGAAGTAACTTGCCTGCTGCGCATTTAACAGCTGCGCAGTTAAGCGGCAACAAACAGCAATACATGGCGGCCTGACCTGATCAGGCCGTTTCTATTTATGCTTCAGCACCTTAACGAAGTAAGCCCTAGGTAAATTGCCGGTAAAGCCACTTTGCTCAGGCCCTATCTGTGCTTATTGTTCAGCCTCCCGAAGACGCTCACGCGCACACTGGTTGATTTATACATGCAATCGTCTGGCCCTCGTAACTCCCGTCGCTGGCTGATCAGCCTGTTGGTTTTGGTGATCATTGCAGGGCTGTGCTGGTGGTTCTGGCCCAGCTCTACTACGCAAAATGGCAGTACCGCCCACGTTGACGCGGCACCTCAGGGCGTTGGCCGCAAGGCCGGCGGCAAAACCGTCGCCAACCGTCCGGGCTTCGGCGGCGCAACGGGGCCGATTCCAGTGCGTGTGGCCGCCGCGACCACGGGCGATTTTCCGATCTACTACAAAGCGCTCGGCACCGTGACCGCGATGAACACCATCAACGTTCGCAGCCGCGTGGCGGGGGAACTGGTCAAGCTCAACTTCCAGGAAGGGCAACTGGTCAAGGCCGGAGACCTGCTGGCGGAAATCGACCCGCGCAGCTACCAGATCGCTTTGCAGCAGGCCGAGGGCACGCTGATGCAAAACCAGGCGCTGCTCAAGAACGCACAGACCGACGTCGAGCGCTATCGCGGCTTGTATAAAGAAGACAGCATCGCCAAGCAGACCCTGGACACCGCCGAATCCCTGGTCGGCCAATACCAGGGCACCATCAAGACCAATCAGGCCGCAGTCGGCGATGCCAAGCTGAATCTGGATTTCGCCAGGATTCGCGCACCGATCTCGGGGCGTATCGGCCTGCGCCAACTGGACGTCGGCAACCTCGTCGCCGCCAACGACACCACCGCACTGGCCGTCATCACCCAGACCAAACCGATCACCGTCAATTTCACGCTGCCGGAAAAAGACCTGTCGGCAGTAATCAGCCGGTATCGCAGCGGTGACAATCTGCCGG
Source organism: Pseudomonas rosaeacicularis (assembly GCF_057128745.1). Classification (NCBI taxonomy): domain Bacteria; kingdom Pseudomonadati; phylum Pseudomonadota; class Gammaproteobacteria; order Pseudomonadales; family Pseudomonadaceae; genus Pseudomonas; species Pseudomonas rosaeacicularis. Next base: position 59,329 of record NZ_JBSKHT010000004.1, on the reverse strand, counting down.
TAGAGGCCTGGGATCGCGGCGACGTGAAGCTGCAATCCACCGGCGTGCTCGCCAGCCTGGACAACCAGATCGACATCACCACCGGCACTCTGAAATTCAAGGCGCGCTTCGATAACCAGGACGAAGTGCTGTTCCCCAACCAGTTCGTCAATGTCCGCCTGCGTGCCGACACCTTAAGACAAGTGGTGCTGGTGCCGACCGCTGCGGTGCAGTTCGGCGTGAACGGCACGTTCGTCTACGTCGTGGAAGGCGACAAGAAGGTCAAGGTCCGCGCTCTTAAAACCGGCGCAAGCGACGAGACCTCGACCGTCATCACTGAAGGCCTGGCGGCAGGCGACCGGGTGGTACTGGAAGGCACCGACCGCTTGAAGGACGGCAGCGACGTCGAAGTGGTCAATGACAGCAAAGAGGTGCCGGTCACCCCGGGCCAGCACCTGCAAGGCCAACCCTCCAAGCAGTCGTCTGAATCGGCTGGCATCGGCGCCGTGAAGAAAGGCGACGTATGAACCTGTCACGCCTGTTCATCCTGAGGCCGGTCGCGACCACGCTGAGCATGCTGGCGATCGTGTTCTGCGGTCTGATCGCCTACACGCTGTTGCCGGTTTCCGCGCTGCCACAGGTGGATTATCCCACCATCCGCGTGATGACGCTGTACCCTGGCGCCAGCCCGCAAGTGATGACCAGTGCGGTAACCGCACCCCTTGAGCGCCAGTTCGGGCAAATGCCGGGGCTGACGCAGATGGCGTCCACCAGTTCCGGCGGCGCGTCAGTGATTACCCTGCGTTTCAGCCTCGACATCAACATGGACGTGGCGGAGCAGGAAGTGCAGGCCGCGATCAACGGCGCGACTAATCTGTTGCCTACCGATTTGCCCGCGCCACCGGTTTACAACAAGGTCAACCCGGCGGATACCCCGGTGCTGACCCTGGCCATCACTTCCAAAACCATGCTCCTGCCCAAACTCAATGATTTGGTCGATACGCGCATGGCGCAGAAGATCGCGCAGATCAGTGGCGTCGGCATGGTCAGCATTGCCGGTGGTCAGCGTCAGGCGGTGCGCATCAAGGTCAACCCGGACGCGCTGGCCGCCAATGGTCTGAACCTGGCCGACGTGCGCACGCTGATCACAGCCTCCAACGTCAACACGCCCAAAGGTAACTTCGACGGCCCGACCCGAGTTTCGATGCTGGACGCCAATGACCAGCTCAAGTCGCCCGAGGAATACGCCAACCTGATCCTGGCCTACGCCAACGGCGGCCCGCTGCGCCTCAAAGATGTGGCTGAAATCGTCGACGGCGCCGAAAACGATCGTCTCGCTGCATGGGCCAATGAAAACCAGGCAGTGCTGCTGAACATTCAGCGTCAGCCCGGCGCCAACGTGATTGACGTGGTTGACCGGATCAAGGCGCTGTTGCCGAGCATCACCGATAACCTGCCCGCCGGGCTGGACGTCACGGTGCTGACGGACCGCACCCAGACCATTCGCGCATCGGTCACGGATGTTCAGCACGAGCTGCTGATTGCCGTAGTGCTGGTGGTGCTGGTGACGTTCCTGTTCCTGCGCCGTTTCAGCGCCACGATCATTCCGTCGATTGCGGTGCCGCTGTCGTTGATCGGCACCTTCGGCGTGATGTACCTGGCCGGGTTTTCGGTCAATAACCTGACCCTGATGGCCATGACCATCGCCACCGGTTTTGTGGTGGACGACGCCATCGTCATGCTGGAGAACATTTCCCGGCATCTGGAGGAGGGCGAGACTCCGCTGCAGGCAGCGCTCAAGGGCGCGAAGCAGATTGGTTTTACCCTGATTTCCCTGACCATTTCGCTGATTGCGGTGCTGATTCCGTTGCTGTTCATGGCCGACGTTGTAGGCCGTTTGTTCCGCGAATTCGCGATCACCCTGGCGGTGGCGATCCTGATCTCGCTGGTGGTGTCCCTGACACTGACGCCGATGATGTGCGCGCGCCTGCTCAAGCGCGAACCCAAAGCAGAAGACCAAGGCCGCTTCTATCGCGCCAGTGGTGCATGGATTGACTGGCTGATTTCTGGCTACGGCCGGGGTTTGCGCTGGGTACTCAAGCATCAGCCGCTCACACTGCTGGTAGCAGTCGCAACGCTGGGCATCACGGTTTTGCTGTATCTGGCCGTGCCAAAAGGCTTCTTCCCGGTGCAGGACACCGGCGTGATCCAGGGGATTTCCGAAGCGCCGCAGTCAGTGTCGTTCGCCGCCATGAGCGAGCGTCAGCAGTCGTTGGCCAAAATCATCCTTCAGGACCCTGCGGTGCAGAGCCTGTCGTCCTACATCGGGGTCGATGGCGACAACGCCACGCTCAACAGCGGCCGATTCCTGATCAACCTCAAGCCCCATGGGCAGCGTGACCTGTCGGCCGCCCAAGTAATCTTGCGCTTGCAGCCGCAGCTTGCCGATCTGGCGGGCATTCGCCTGTACATGCAGCCGGTGCAGGATTTGACCATCGAGGATCGGGTCAGCCGCACCCAGTACCAGTTCAGCATGTCGTCGCCGGACAACGAACTGCTCGCCGAGTGGAGCGGCAAGCTGGTGGAGGCGTTGCAGCAGCGTCCTGAGTTGACCGACGTCGCCAGCGACTTGCAGGACAAAGGGCTGCAGGTGTTTCTGAACATCGACCGTGATGCCGCGAGCCGTCTCGGGGTCACGGTTGCCAATATCACCGACGCGCTGTACGACGCCTTCGGCCAGCGGCAGATTTCGACCATTTATACCCAGGCCAGCCAGTACCGCGTGGTGCTTCAAGCCGCAGCGGGCAATGAAATTGGCCCGCAGGCGCTGGAGCAGATTCACGTCAAGACCACCGACGGCGGTCAGGTCAAGCTGTCGAGCCTTGCCAAAGTCGAGCAGCGTCAGGCGCAACTGGCTATCGCCCATATCGGTCAGTTCCCGGCAGTGATGATGTCGTTCAACCTGGCCGAAGGTGTGGCGCTGGGCAAGGGCGTGGAAATCATCGATCAGGTGCAGAAAGACATCGGCATGCCGGTGGGCGTGCAGACGCAGTTCCAGGGCGCGGCCGAAGCCTTCCAGGCCTCGCTGTCGAGCACGCTGCTGCTGGTGTTGGCGGCGGTCGTGACGATGTACATCGTGTTGGGCGTGTTGTACGAAAGCTACATTCACCCCATCACCATTCTGTCGACATTGCCCTCGGCGGCGATTGGCGCCTTGCTGGCGTTGATCCTCAGCGGCAATGACCTTGGGATGATTGCGATCATCGGCATCATCCTGCTGATCGGCATCGTGAAGAAGAACGCGATCATGATGATCGACTTCGCCCTCGACGCTGAACGCAACCGGGGTGTCGACCCTGAAACCGCCATTTACGAAGCCGCGCTGCTGCGCTTCCGGCCGATTCTGATGACCACGCTCGCTGCGCTGTTCGGCGCCATTCCGCTGATGTTCGCCACCGGCTCAGGTGCCGAACTGCGCCAGCCGCTGGGTCTGGTGATGGTCGGTGGTTTGCTGGTGAGCCAGGTGTTGACGCTGTTCACCACGCCCGTCATTTATTTGTACTTTGATCGGTTGGGGCGCAGGTTTGCGCGTCAACCGAAGGCCGAGGAAGCGCTGTGACGGGCCAGCTGCAAGCGCCAAGCTTCAGGCCGCAAACTAGAAGCGGGACTGCGGGGGCCGTTGCTTTTGCTTTTGCTTTTGCTCTCACGCGCAGCTTGAAGCTTGAAGCTTGTGGCTGCTTCCAGGCATGGAGCTGTCGCCCATGAACCTCTCAGGGCCGTTCATTAGAAGGCCGGTGGCGACCATGCTCCTGAGCCTGGCAATCATGCTGCTGGGCGGCATGAGCTTCGGGCTGCTGCCTGTTTCGCCGCTGCCGAACATGGATTTCCCGGTGATTGTGGTCACGGCATCGTTGCCAGGTGCCAGCCCGGAAATCATGGCGTCCAGTGTCGCGACGCCGCTTGAGCGTTCCCTCGGTGTCATCGCCGGGGTCAACACCATGAGCAGCCGCTCGAGTCAGGGCACCACGCGAATCATTTTGCAGTTCGACCTGGACCGCGACATCAATGGTGCCGCGCGGGAAGTGCAGGCCGCGATCAACGCCGCGCGCAGCCTGTTGCCCAGCGGGATGCGCAGCATGCCGACCTACAAGAAGGTCAACCCGTCGCAGGCGCCGATCATGGTGCTGTCGCTGACCTCGGACGTGCTCGAGAAAGGCCAGCTCTATGACCTGGCCTCGACCATCCTGTCGCAAAGCCTGTCTCAGGTGACAGGCGTGGGAGAAGTGCAGATCGGTGGCAGTTCGTTGCCAGCGGTGCGTATCGAGCTGGAACCGAAAATGCTCGATCAGTACGGCGTGTCGCTGGACGACGTGCGCAAGACCATCACCGGTTCCAACGTTCGCCGCCCTAAAGGCTCGGTGGAAGATGCCCAGCACAATTGGCAGGTTCAGGCCAACGACCAGCTGGAAAAAGCCAAGGATTACGAGTCACTGATCATTCGCTACGACAACGGCGCGGCGTTGCGTTTGAAGGATGTAGCCAGTGTCCGGGATTCGGTCGAGGACCGTTACAACGCCGGGTTTTTCAACGAAAACGCCGCCGTGCTGCTGGTCATCAACCGTCAGGCGGGGGCCAACATCATTGAAACCGTCGCCAGCATCAAGGCGCAGTTGCCGGCGTTGCAGGCGGTGTTGCCAGCCAGCGTCAAGCTGGACCTTGCGATGGACCGCTCTCCGGTGATCAAAGCCACGCTGCACGAAGCGGAAATGACCCTGCTGATCGCCGTAGTGCTAGTGATCCTGGTGGTGTTCGCTTTCCTCGGGAATTTCCGCGCCTCGTTGATCCCCACGCTTGCCGTGCCGGTGTCGCTGGTCGGCACCTTCGCGATCATGTACCTGTTCGGCTTCTCCCTGAACAACCTGTCGCTGATGGCGCTGATTCTCGCCACGGGTCTGGTGGTGGACGACGCCATCGTGGTGCTGGAAAACATTTCCCGGCACATCGACAAGGGCGTGCCGCCGATGCAGGCCGCGTTTCTGGGCGCCCAGGAAGTGGGTTTCACGCTGCTGTCGATGAACGTGTCGCTGGTGGCGGTGTTCATCTCGATCCTGTTCATGGGCGGATTGGTCGAAACCCTGTTTCGGGAATTCTCGATCACCCTGTCGGCGTCGATCGTGGTGTCGCTGCTGGTGTCCCTGACCCTCACGCCGATGCTCTGTGCACGCTGGCTCAAGCCCCATGTGCCGGGCCAGGAAAACCGTTTGCAGCGCTGGAGCCAGCGGGTCAATGACCGCATGGTGGCGGCTTACGACCGCAGTCTCGGTTGGGCGTTGAAGCATCGACGTCTGACGGTGCTGACGTTGCTGATCACCGTGGGCGTCAACATCGCGCTGTACATCGTGGTGCCCAAGACCTTTCTGCCGCAGCAGGACACCGGGCAATTAATGGGCTATGTCCGAGGTGACAACGGCCTGTCGTTCTCGGTCATGCAGCCGAAGATGGACATTTACCGCGACGCGATTCTCAAGGACCCGGCCGTAGAAAGCGTTGCCGGTTTCATCGGCGGCAACGGCGGCACCGGCAACGCGTTCATCATCGTGCGCCTCAAACCGATCCAGGAACGTGGCATCGGCGCTGAAGCGGTAGTTGAGCGCCTGCGCAAGGAAATGCCCAAAGTGCCGGGCGGGCGCTTGTTTCTGCAGCCGGATCAGGACTTGCAACTGGGCGGCGGCCGAGAGCAGACCAGCTCGCAGTACCAGTACATCCTGCAAAGCGGCGATCTGGACACGTTGCGCGTGTGGTATCCGAAAGTGGTCGCGGCGCTCAAATCAGTTAAAGAGCTGACTGCGATTGACGCCAACGACGGCGGCGGCACCCAGCAAGTGACCCTGATCGTTGATCGCGATGCCGCCAAGCGTTTGGGCATCGACATGAACATGGTTACCACCGTGCTCAACAACGCCTACGCCCAGCGTCAGGTGTCGACCATCTATGACCCGCTTAACCAGTATCAGGTGGTGATGGAGGTCAATCCGAAATACGCCCAGGACCCGGCGACGCTTGAGCAGGTGCAGGTGATCACGGCCTCTGGCGCGAGGGTCCCGCTGTCGACCATCGCCCATTACGAGCGCAGCCTGGAAGACGACCGCGTGGTGCATGACGGCCAGTTTGCGTCGGACAATATCTCGTTCGACCTGGCCGAAGGCGTGTCGCTGGATCAGGCGACCACCGCCATCGAGCGCGCGGTTGCCGCCGTGGGCTTGCCCGAAGGCGTGATCGCGAAAATGGCGGGCACCGCCGATGCGTTCGCCGCCACTCAGAAAAGTCAGCCGTGGATGATTCTTGGCGCGTTGGTGGCGGTGTATCTGGTGCTGGGGATTCTGTATGAAAGCTACGTCCACCCGCTGACGATTCTCTCGACACTGCCGTCGGCGGGGGTTGGCGCGCTGCTCAGCATCTACCTCACGGGTGGGCAGTTCAGCCTGATTTCGCTGCTGGGGCTGTTCCTGCTGATCGGGGTGGTGAAGAAGAACGCGATTATGATGATCGACCTGGCGCTGCAGCTGGAGCGCGAAGACGGCATGACCCCGCTGGATTCGATCCGCCATGCCTGTCTGCAGCGCTTGCGGCCCATTTTGATGACCACGCTGGCGGCCATTCTCGGCGCCGTGCCGCTGTTGCTCAGTAGCGCCGAGGGCGCAGAAATGCGTCGCCCACTGGGGTTGACCATCATCGGCGGCCTGATCCTCAGCCAGATACTGACCCTGTACACCACACCCGTTGTTTATCTTTATCTCGACCGCCTGCGCCATCGCGTCAACAAATGGCGCGGCGTGCGGACCGATGCTGCCCTGGAAACTCCGCTATGACCGATCGTTTGCACCCCTCCCTGCAACAGCGGACCCACGCCCTCAAGCGGCGCTTGGGCATCGGCCTGTGCGCGTTGCTGCTGGGCGGCTGCGCTGTCGGCCCGGATTATCAAAAGCCAGACATGCCGGCACCGGCGCAATTCAAGCAGGCCCAGGGTTGGACCCAGGCCAACCCCAGTGATGCGTTCAGCCGTGGCGCGTGGTGGGAGGTCTACAACGACCCGCAGCTCAATGGCCTGGTGGAACAACTCAATCGCTCCAACCAGACTGTCGCGCAGTACGAAGCCCAATACCGGCAAGCCCAAGCGTTGGTGCGCAGTTCTCGCGGGGCGTTCTTCCCCACGCTGGACCTCAGCGCCGGGAAAACCCGATCCAGCCAGGGCACCGGCAGTTCCAGCTCCAGCCTGAGCAGTTCCAGCAGCGGGATTCGTGATACCTACAGCACGCAATTGGGTGTCAGCTGGGAAGCCGACGTCTGGGGCAAGCTGCGCCGGGGTCTTGAGGCCGACCGGGCCAGTGCCCAGGCCAGCCTCGCCGATCTGGCGTCGATGCAACTGAGCCTGCAATCGCAGCTGGTGCAGAACTACCTGCAATTGCGGGTAATCGACGAACAAAAGCGCCTGCTCGAAGCGACGGTCGATGCCTATCAGCGTTCACTCACCCTCACGCAAAACCAGTACCGCGCCGGCATTTCCGGCCGCGATGCGGTGGCGCTGGCACAAACCCAGCTTAAGAGCACCCAGGCGGATCTGATCGATCTGGCCTGGCAACGGGCGCAATTTGAGAACGCGATTGCCGTGCTGATGGGCCTGGCACCGGCCAACTTCAATCTGGCGATCAGCAAAGACATCCCGCTGCTGCCGCAGATTCCAGTGCAGCTGCCGTCGCAGTTGCTTGAGCGACGGCCTGACATCGCGGCCGCCGAACGTTCGGTGATGTCGGCCAACGCCAACATCGGTGTCGCGAAGGCGGCGTATTACCCCGACCTGACTCTAAGCATGTCCGGCGGCTATAGCAGCAGCACGGTGTCCAACTGGATCAGTCTGCCCAATCGCTTCTGGTCAGTAGGGCCGCAACTGGCCATGACTTTGTTCGACGGCGGGCAGCGCGCGGCTGAAGTTGACCGCACCGAAGCGGTCTACGACCAGACCGTGGCGCAGTATCGTCAGACGGTTCTCGACGGCTTTCGCGAGGTCGAGGACTACATGGTCCAGCTCAAAGTCTACGAGGACGAGGCGGGGGTTCGTGCCGAGGCATTGGCCGCCGCGCGCGAATCCCTGCGTTTGACTAACAACCAGTACAAGGCCGGCCTGATCGGCTACCTCGACGTGGTCAACGTGCAGACGACAGCATTGAGCAACGAGCGCAGCGTGCTGAATGTGTTGCAAAGTCGTCTGATTGCCAGCGTGCAATTGATCGCAGCACTGGGCGGGGGATGGAATGCCCAAACCGGACTGGAGAACCCGTCCCCGAGCGTTTCGGAGCGCTAAGCGTATGGTGGCTGGCTTATTGCCATGATTTCGTCGGATACACGGGCTTTTTTCTGGCTAGCCGGTACAATCGCGCACCGAGTTTTCTTGTCTCGTTGACCGTATTCCGTTGTAGTAATGAGTCGCCGCCATGCTGATTGGGCATTACACATTTTCTCTGGTTGTGATTTCGATTCTGGTCGCGATGCTGGCGTCCTATACCGCCCTTGACCTGGCCGGTAGAATCGCTTCGGCCAAGGGGCGCGCGGTATGGATGTGGATCTGCGGCGGCGCGCTGTCCATGGGCATCGGCATCTGGTCGATGCACTTCATCGGCATGCTGGCCTTCAAACTGCCAATTGATCTGGGCTTCGATCTGCCCGCTACTTTGTTGTCTCTGGCCATCGGCATTCTGTCGTCGGGGCTTGCGCTGTGGCTGGTGAGTCAGCCGCTGCTACCCGCTTGGCAGCTGATCTTCGGCGCCCTGGCCATGGGCATGGGCATCAGCACCATGCACTACACCGGCATGGCGGCGCTGCGGATGCAGCCGGGCATCGACTACGATCCCTCCCTGTTCGGCGCCTCCTTGATAATTGCGGTCACCGCTTCGGCTGCGGCACTGTGGATTGCCTTTCGCCTGCGCAAGCACACGCCTTACGTCAGGCTCGCCCGAGGCGGCGCCGCGGTGTTGATGGGCCTGGCGATTGTGGGCATGCATTACACCGGCATGGCGGCGGCAAATTTCCCTGAAGGTAGCTTTTGCGGGGCCTTGGCCGGCGGCCTGCGCACCGACGGCCTCGATAAACTGGTGCTGGTCACCAGTCTGGCCGTGCTGACCATCACGTTATTGGCCTCGATTCTGGATGCGCGGCTGGAAGCCCGCACCGCCGTGCTCTCCAATTCTCTGAGCGAGGCCAACCGGGAGCTGACGCAACTGGCGTTGCATGACACGCTCACTGGCCTGCCCAATCGAGTGCTGCTGGCCGACCGCATCGAGCAGGCAATGCTCAAGGCCGACACGCTGGGCGGTCATTTTGCGTTGATGTTCATGGATCTGGATGGATTCAAGCCGGTCAACGATGCCTTCGGTCATCACGTCGGCGATCAGTTACTGCGCGCTGTGGCCATGCGGCTTCGGGACAACTTTCACCGTCACGACACCCTTGCGCGGATTGGCGGTGACGAGTTTATCCTGCTGGTGGAAGTAGAAGATATCGAGGACGTGAACACTGTGGCGGCGCGGCAAGTGGCGCTCATTGGTAAGCATTTCACGGTGGGCGACCACGAGCTTCAGGTGTCGGTCAGTATCGGCATCGTGTTGTACCCCGGTAACGGCCAGACCCAGCAGGAACTGTTGATGAACGCCGATGCGGCGATGTACCACGCCAAAAGTGCGGGCAAAAACGGCTACAGCTTCTTCGATTCATCGATGAACACCAACGCCCGCAACCATTTGCAGCTGCTCCAGGATTTGCGCGTTGCCCTCAAGCAGGGCCAGTTCTGTCTGCATTACCAGCCCAAATTCAATGCCGGCGACGGTCAACCGGTCGGCGCCGAGGCGTTGGTGCGCTGGAATCACCCGGAGCACGGGTTGCTGATGCCGGACAAATTCATTGGTCTGGCGGAAAAGACCGGGCTGATCATCTCCATCGGCGAATGGGTGCTCAATGAAGCCTGCCGCCAGATGCGCGTCTGGTTCGACATGGGCTACACCGACTGGCGCATCGCGGTGAATCTGTCGGCGCTGCAGTTTTGTCATTCCGGGTTGGTCAACACCGTCGCCAGCGCATTGAGCCTGCATGGGCTGCCGGCCAACAGCCTGACTCTGGAAATCACCGAAACGACTGCCATGAGCGACGCCGACGCCAGCATGACCGTGCTGCAACAGCTCTCGGATATGGGCGTGGACCTGTCCATTGATGACTTCGGTACGGGCTATTCGAGCCTGATGTACCTCAAGCGCCTGCCGGCCAATGAATTGAAGATCGACCGCGGTTTTGTGCGTGATCTGGAGAACGACAGCGACGATGCGGCCATTGTGTCAGCGATTGTGGCGCTCGGTCAGGCGCTCAATCTGCGGATCGTCGCGGAGGGCGTTGAAACAAGCAGCCAGCGCAATTTTCTGACCCGGCTGGGCTGTGATTCGCTGCAAGGTTATCTGCTGGGGCATCCGCTGCCGGCCGAGCGCTTCATGGCCGATATTCACGCCGCGCAGCTGCGGCCAGCCAAGGCCGGCGACTGACGTTCCACCCTTGGCACACACCAAGAACAGCATTGGGCATTGATTCGGAAAAAGCATTCCATGGATAAAAATCTCCTCATTACCGGTGGTTCGCGCGGTATCGGCGCAGCTACCGCTCTGTTGGCGGCTGCACAGGGTTATCGCGTTTGCATCAACTATTTGAACAACCACGCGGCGGCTGAGCGGGTGTGCGGTCAGATCCGCGAAGCCGGTGGTTACGCCATTGCCGTGCAGGCTGATGTCAGCAACGAAGATGAGATCATTCATCTGTTTGCGCGCATCGACTCGGAAATGGGCCGGCTAACGGCGCTGGTGAACAACGCAGCCACCGTGGCCCAAGCGTCGCGGGTGGAATCGATGTCGGAGTTTCGCTTGCTCAAAATGATGATGAGCAACGTGGTCGGGCCGATGCTTTGTACCAAGCACGCGCTGCAGCGGATGTTGCCACGCCATGGCGGGCACGGCGGCAGCATCGTCAACGTGTCGTCGGTGGCCGCGCGCTTGGGTTCGCCGGGGGAATACGTCGATTACGCCGCCTCCAAAGGCGCGCTGGACACCTTCACCATTGGCCTGGCCAAGGAAGTGGCGGGTGAGGGCGTGCGGGTCAACGCGGTGCGTCCCGGCTACATCTTCACTGAGTTCCACGCCCTGAGCGGCGATGCCCAACGCGTCAGCAAACTGGAGCCGACCCTCCCCATGGGCCGCGGCGGCCTGGCGGATGAAGTGGCTGAAGCCATTTTGTGGTTGCTGTCTGACAAAGCGTCCTACTCGACCGGCACGTTCATAGATTTGGGTGGTGGTCGCTGATTGCCGTTAAAAATGTCCTCGGCGATGGCATTGGTATTGGCCAAATACAAACTTCGTGGGAGCGGACCTGTCCGCGAATGGGCCAATGCATCCGATACATTTTTATCGCCTGAAATATCGCTTTCGCGAACAGGTTCGCTCCCACGGGGTTTGCGTCAGCCTGATATTTCGGCAGCATTGCAGCTTCACTGTAGGAGCGAACTTGTTCGCGAGTCGGCGTCAGGAGTGATCAAATTCTGCGTCTGGCCAACAAGTTGGCTCCTACAGGGGGTTGGTGTGATGTGTCACGTCCATCAACGACCGAACGATCATGCCCAGTGTTTCCATTGCTTTTTCCGACACGTCGCTCCAAGGGCTGCCGTAGTTCAGGCGAATGCAGTGCTTGAAGCGCCTTGTCGGTGAAAAAATAGGCCCCGGGGCGATGCTGATGCCTTGGGCCAGCGCCGCTTGAAACACTTTCAACGAGTCCACCTGCTTTGGCAATTCCAGCCACAGAAAGTAGCCGCCTGAGGGCTGGCTGACGCGGGTCTGTGGTGGGAAGTGTCGTGCCACGGCGCCCAGCATCGCCTGGGACTGATCTTCCAGCGCGTTACGCAGCTTGCGCAGATGGCGGTCGTAACCGCCGTGTTGCAAGTAGTCGGCAATCGCCGCTTGCGCCGGCATCGATGCGCACAGCGAGGTCATCAGCTTCAGCCGTTCGACCTTCTGAGCGAACCGACCAGCGGCCACCCAGCCGATCCGATAACCGGGGGCAAGACTCTTGGCGAACGAGCCGCAATGCATGACCAGCCCTTCGGTATCAAACGCTTTGGCAGGCTTTTGCGCGTGCTGACCAAAATACAGCTCGGCGTAGACATCGTCCTCGATCAGCGGCACCTGATGCTCGCGCAACAACTCCACCAACGCCCGTTTGCGCTCTTCGGGGACGCTGGCGCCGGTGGGGTTCTGGAAGTTGGTCATGCTCCAGCAGGCTTTGATCGGGTAGCGGTTCAGTGCTTCCCCCAACACATCCAGGTCAATGCCGGTTTGCGGATGTACGGGGATTTCCACGGCCTTGAGTTTCAGGCGCTCAAGCACTTGCAAACAGGCATAGAAAGCCGGGGATTCGATGGCCACCAGATCCCCCGGTTGTGTGACGGCCTGCAAGCACAGATTCAACGCCTCCAGCGCGCCATTGGTGATCAGCAATTCTTCGATCGGCAGCATCAGGCCGCCGACCATGTAGCGCAGCGCGATTTGCCGACGCAGCAGCGGATTGCCCGGCGACAGGTCGGTCACGGTCAGCCGGGGGTCCATGTCACGGGTCGCGCTGGCCAACGAGCGGGCGAGTCGCTGCAACGGAAACAGCAGGGGGCTGGGGAATGCCGAGCCAAACGGCACGGTATTCGGGTCTTTGATTGAATCGAGCACCGAGAACACCAGCTCGCTGACGTCCACTTCTGTGGTTTCCTTGACCTGTTCGGCTGCGGGTCCTATGGGTTCCGGTCTTGCAATCGCCTGGCCGATGTAGCTGTCATTGACAAAGTAACCGGAGCGGGGACGCGCGCGTATCAAGCCGCGACGTTCGAGCAGGTAATACGCCTGAAACACCGTAGACGGGCTGATGCCGTGGGTCTGGCTGGCATAGCGCACCGACGGCACCCGCTGCCCGGCGGCGAGCACGCCAGAGCGGATCAGCTCGGCGATGTCTTCTGCAAACTTTTCATAACGCTTCATGGGGAAAGCTCGCCTGGGTGAGCGTCGGTGATAAATCCGCACCACTATGGATGCATATCTGATCCAGAAACAGCGTCACTTTCAGCGAGGAATACCGGATCAGATCAGGCTCAGCCCGGTTCCACATAGATAAATCGGGCGACAGCTTCGCGGGCAAGCCTCGCTCCAACGGGTCAGGCGCCAGATAAAAATGAAAGCAGCGCCTTAAATTCATTGTGGGAGCGAACCTGTTCGCGAAAGCGGGGGTTCAGATGAATAGATGCGTTGGATGTACCGGCCCCTTTGCGGACAGGTCTGCTCTCACGGGTTCTGCTTCTGATCCTAGATCAATGATGACCTAACCGTTCTGTGTGGAGAGCTGATAGTTGGGATTAAACTAATAAGACACTTTTTAATTAACCAAAAAAAAGCGCTGCAATTAAGGCAGCGCTTTCTTTGTATCGGTAAATAAGTAGGCCGTTAGTTCGACCCTTATCAACCATTCTGACGACCATAACCCAAGATGGTGTAATCAAGGTTGTGGCGAACACCGGAACCGTCGACATACACCATTGTTGCTTTTACAGGGCCGTCTACATTTTGTGGGTCTTGAGCAGTGGAGCTGCTGACGACTTTGGCGATGTCGAGGCCCTTGTGCTGGTTGTATTTCTGAGTCTGGCTCATGGCTTGCGAACCGGAAACGCTGGTGACATTCTCATCGGCCATGGCGAATACGCTGACCAGTGAAAGTGCTACGAAGGCTAAAGTTTTCATGTTAGTGCTCCAGACGTCTGAGTGATTAGTTAATGAGCAAATCGTTGTTTGGTTTGCTTCTGGAACTGATTCTCTGCGCATTCTCACTCATGGGGAAATCCTGCCAAGTGATAGTAAACATCACCGACACGAATACCAACGCGCATTATATTGATTTCAGTAATGAACTGTTGTCGGTATTAAGCGGAGTTAGAACTCCGCACTAATACCTGAAAAGCTGTGTAAAACGCATTGCCTTTGGGTCCGGTTCAAATCACCGGAGAGTCTTCACCTGGCTCAACCCCGATCGTGTGATGGCGCATGTCTTTGGCCTGATACACCGTCAGCGCATCCGCTTCGGCCTCGGTGATCGGCACCTGTTGGCCGCCGATGTTGGCCTCAGACATGTGAGTGGTGTCGTTGGTGGTGATCACCACATCGATCACCGCGCTGCGGTGTTCAGCGCCGTCGACTACAGCGGTGCAGTGTTGGTGGGTGCTGTCGAATTCCAGTGGCATGGCCGTTCTCCTCGTTGTTGTTGTCTAGTTAGGACTTGCGCTAGGTGCCGATGTTCGTGCCGTCCCGACCACAGGTTAGCGCGGCGAATTCCGCACGCTGCATGCCGTTCGCTGTCCATCCTTCACGATAGTGTGCAAAGGAATGAATATGAACAGTTGGTGGCAAGAAGTCGTCGATACGCTACAAGCGGAGTTTTCCGATATTACCGACCCCTCGCAATTGACCCGCGTCACGGTGCGCCTGGTGATTGCGGCCGTGCTTGGCGGCATTCTGGGCTTTGAGCGCGAGCACAAGGGCAAGGCGGCCGGGGTGCGAACGCACATGCTGGTGGCGATGGGTGCAGCGCTATTTGTGCTGGTGCCGCGCATGGCCGGCGCCGATGACGCAGCACTGAGTCGAGTGGTGCAGGGGATTGTGGCGGGGATTGGGTTTCTTGGCGCGGGCACTATCTTGAAGGGCAAAGAGATCAACGCCAATCAGGTGAAAGGCCTGACCACTGCCGCAGGGTTGTGGATGACGGCGGCGATTGGCATTGCAGCGGGGATGGGACGTGAAGCGACGGCGGTACTGAGCACGATCCTGGCGCTGGGGATCTTCAGCCTGATGCCTTGGATCGTGAACCGGTTTGATCCGCCGTCCAAGCGTGAAGGCGGGACGGATGAGCCGTAGCGACAACCGCCATCATCGAACTGCGTAGATTCTGCCGACAGTTACAGAACCCGTGGGAGCGGATCTGTCCGTGAAGACGTCATTTCAGCCGATATAAATATTTCGTCTGGCAGAAAGCCTTCGCGGACAGGTCCGCTCCCACGGGGGATAAAGATGCGATCAGGTTAAGAGTTACTCAGGAAACCCATCATCCAGCACAGCCGGCGGCTCTTTGGACGGCGGATCACCCATCGGCTGTTCGATCACCGGCGGCATGGTATCGGGCGGTGGCTCACTGGGTTTTGGCACCGGCAATTCAGGGTCGTCGATGTTCGGATCGGGGGTTTCTGCGGGGATCGGGATATTCATTGCTTCACCTTCCTGACGCGGACTTATGAAGAAAACGGGCGACGCTCCCAAAGTAGGACAGCGCGCTGTCTGGAATGACTCAAGCCAAATCCCTGACCCCGGCTACGCTCTGCATGGCGCAGGATGAATACGCTCTTGCGCGCGACAAAGTCGTTGAACTTTTCCCAACAGCAAGCGCTCGGAACCTATGCGGCGACGTTGGACGTCCTTGGCTCCGACGAGCTCGCCTTTCTTCTATATACAGGGATATTCAATTGAATGGATTCGCACAAGGAGCGTCCCAGCGGCGTGAGGAGTGATGCTCGATGAATGTGACTGCTGATCAGCCATACGGTCCGGATTCCCTGGCCACCGATGTTCCCCATCTTACCCGGCCGCTGCCGCTGACCCAGGCGCTGCAGCTCCCCAGAATCGTCATAGAAGACACCACGCCAGTCATCGACGGCGGCCAGTTCGCGGTCAAGGCCATCGTCGGTCAGCCTGTGTCAGTCACCAGCAAAGTTTACGCCGACGGTCACGACAAAATGGCCGTGCGGGTGTGCTGGCGGGCCGCTGATGAAGATGAATGGCAGACCTCGCACCTGCGCGAACTGGTCAACGACAGCTGGATCGGTGAGTTCACCCCCACCAGCGTCGCTACTTACGTATTTCGTCTGGAAGCCTGGATCGATCAGTTCGCCAGCTATCGCTATGAGCTGGAGAAGAAGTACGCCGCTGGCGTGCCCATCGGGTTGGAACTGGAAGAAGGGCGCTTGCACTTGGTGCACGCCATTGAGCGCAGCTCGGGTGAAGTCCGTTCGCAGATCGAGGCACTGTTAAAGCAGTTCAATGAAAGCCCGGATCAGGATGTCCAGGTGACGCTGCTGTTGAATAGCGAGACTGCCACCACTATGGCCCAGGCGGACAACCACGCCTACCTGAGCCGCAGTATTGAATTTCCGCTGGACGTAGAGCGTGAACTGGCGCAATTCGCCAGCTGGTATGAGCTGTTCCCACGCTCGATCACCGACGACAAGGCGCGCCACGGCACGTTTAACGACGTGCACAGCCGCTTGCCTATGGTCCGAGATATGGGCTTTGACGTGCTGTACTTCCCGCCGATTCATCCTATCGGGCGTTCGCACCGTAAGGGTCCGAACAACTCGTTGCAGGCGGGCCCTGATGATCCGGGCAGCCCTTACGCCATCGGCAGCGCTGACGGCGGACACGAAGCGATTCACCCTCAGCTCGGCACTCGCGAAGACTTCCGTAACCTGGTCGCGGCTGCGGCCGAGCATGGTCTGGAAATTGCGCTGGATTTCGCCATTCAGTGCTCTCAGGATCACCCGTGGCTCAAAGAGCATCCGGGCTGGTTCTCATGGCGCCCGGACGGCACGATCCGTTATGCGGAAAACCCGCCGAAAAAATATCAGGACATCGTGAACGTCGATTTCTACGCCCCGGATGCGATTCCGAGCCTCTGGCTGGAGCTGCGTGACGTGGTGCTGAGCTGGGTGGAAGAGGGCGTGAAGATCTTCCGCGTCGACAACCCGCACACCAAACCGCTGCCTTTCTGGCAGTGGATGATTGCCGATATTCGCAGTCAGCATCCGGACGTGATGTTCCTTGCCGAGGCCTTCACCAAACCGGCGATGATGGCGCGTCTGGGTAAGGTCGGGTATTCCCAGAGCTACACCTATTTCACCTGGCGCAACACCAAGGCCGAGTTGACCGAATACCTGACCCAGCTCAATCAGGCGCCATGGCGTGACTGCTACCGTCCGAACTTCTTCGTCAACACGCCTGACATCAACCCGCCGTTCCTGCATGCGTCAGGTCGCCCGGGGTTTTTGATCCGCGCTGCGCTGGCGACCATGGGCTCTGGCCTGTGGGGCATGTACTCGGGCTTTGAATTGTGTGAATCGGCGCCAGTCCCTGGCAAAGAGGAATATCTCGATTCCGAGAAATACGAGATTCGCCCCCGGGATTACACCGCGCCCGGCAACATCATTGCCGAGATCGCCCAGCTCAACCGCATTCGTCGGCAGAACCCGGCATTGCAGACGCACCTGGGGCTGCAGATCTATAACGCGTTCAACGACAACATTCTTTACTTCGGCAAGCGCAGTGCAGACGGCAGCAACTTCATTCTGGTCGCCGTCAGCCTCGATCCGGTGAATCCACAAGAGGCCAATTTCGAATTGCCGCTGTGGGAACTGGGCCTGCCGGACGATGCAGTGACCACCGGTGAAGATTTGATGACCGGCCATACCTGGAACTGGTACGGCAAGAACCAGTTCATGCGCATCGACCCTGCTTATCAGCCTTTCGGCATCTGGCGTTTTCAAGTCGCCAATCAATAATTAAAAGGGATGTCAACATGGCGAAAAAGCCTCGGAATGCTGCTTTCATCGACGATCCGCTTTGGTACAAGGACGCCGTGATTTACCAGGTACACGTCAAGTCTTACTTCGATTCGAACAACGACGGGATTGGCGACTTCCCGGGGCTCATCGCCAAGCTCGATTACATTGCCGAACTGGGTGTCAACACCATCTGGCTCCTGCCGTTCTACCCGTCGCCACGGCGTGACGACGGCTATGACATCGCTGATTACCGCGGTGTGCATACCGATTACGGCACCATGGCCGACGCCAAGAAATTTATCTCCGAGGCCCACAAACGTGGGCTGCGGGTGATCACCGAGCTGGTCATCAACCACACCTCGGACCAACACCCGTGGTTTCAGAAAGCGCGCACTGCGAAGAAAGGCTCCAAGGCGCGCGACTTCTACGTGTGGTCCGACAGCGACCAGAAATACGACGGTACGCGGATCATCTTTCTGGATACCGAGAAGTCCAACTGGACCTGGGACCCGGTGGCCGGTCAGTACTTCTGGCACCGTTTTTATTCCCACCAGCCGGACCTCAACTTCGACAACCCGCAGGTCATGGAAGCCGTACTGGAAGTCATGCGCTACTGGCTGGACATGGGCATCGACGGCCTGCGTCTGGACGCGATTCCGTACCTGATCGAGCGCGACGGGACCAACAACGAAAATCTTCCGGAAACCCATGTCGTCCTGAAGAAGATTCGTGCCGAAATCGACGCCAATTACCCGGATCGCATGCTGTTGGCCGAGGCCAATCAATGGCCTGAAGACACTCAATTGTATTTCGGTGACAAGAAGGGCAAGGACGGCGACGAATGCCACATGGCGTTCCACTTCCCGCTCATGCCGCGCATGTACATGGCCGTGGCGCAGGAAGACCGTTTCCCGATCACTGACATCCTGCGCCAGACGCCGGAAATCCCGGAAAACTGCCAGTGGGCGATTTTCCTGCGTAACCACGATGAGCTGACGCTGGAAATGGTCACTGACCGTGAACGCGACTATTTGTGGAACTACTACGCCTCCGACAAGCGCGCCCGCATCAATCTCGGGATTCGCCGTCGCTTGGCACCGTTGCTTGAGCGCGATCGACGTCGAGTAGAGCTGCTTAACAGCATGTTGCTCTCGATGCCCGGGACGCCGACCCTGTATTACGGCGACGAAATCGGCATGGGTGACAACATTTATCTGGGTGACCGCGATGGCGTGCGAACGCCGATGCAGTGGTCGATCGACCGCAATGGCGGCTTCTCCCGCGCCGACCCGGCAAGCCTGGTGCTGCCACCGATCATGGACCCGCTGTACGGTTACTTGTCGGTCAACGTCGAGACTCAGAACAGCGATCCGCATTCGCTGCTCAACTGGACCCGGCGCATGCTTTCTGTGCGCAAGCAGCAGAAAGCCTTTGGTCGCGGCAGCCTGAAAATGCTTTCGCCGAGCAACCGTCGCATTTTGGCCTACACCCGTGAATACACGGGGCCTGACGGCAAAACCGAAATCATCCTGTGCGTCGCCAACGTATCCAGTGCATCTCAGGCTGCTGAGCTTGAGTTGTCACAATATGCCGGCACGGTGCCGGTGGAGATGCTGGGCGGCAGCGCCTTCCCACCTATTGGCCAGCTGAACTACCTGTTGACGTTGCCGCCGTACGGCTTCTATTGGTTCGTGCTGGCATCGGAGAATCAAATGCCTAGCTGGCACGTGGAACCGGCCCAGAGCATGCCGGACTTCCCGACGATGGTCCTCAAAAGTCGTCTGGAAGAACTGCTCGACGAACCCCTGCGCGGCACCATGGAAAACGCCTCGCTTTCTGTCTATCTGCCAAAGCGTCGCTGGTTTGCGGGCAAGGGCACGGCCATCGACAAGGTCAATATTGCGTACGCCGTACGTTTCGGCGATGCACAGCGCCCAGTGCTGCTCAGTGAGATCGAAGTCACTTCAGGCGGCGAGACGGTTCGCTACCAATTGCCGTTCGGCTTGTTGGCTGAAGACGACATCAGCAGCCCGCTGCCACAGCAATTGGCGCTGGCCCGCGTGCGTCGCGGCCGTCAGGTCGGTTTGATCACTGACGCCTTTACCCTTGAGCCGTTCATTCGTGCGGTGATTCAAGGCATGCAGGAAGAAAAAGTGCTGCCTTGCAATGACGGAGAACTGCGCTTTGAACAGACTTCGCAGCTGGCGCCATTGGGCCTCAACAGCGAATCGGAAGTGCGTTACCTGTCGGCCGAGCAGTCCAATAGCTCGGTGGTGGTGGGCAAGGCGCTGGTGCTGAAAATGATTCGCCGTGTCGCAGCCGGCACGCACCCGGAACTGGAAATGGGCGCGTTTCTGACCAAGGCCGGATACAAACACATCTCGCCATTGCTGGGCGCCG
This sequence comes from Pseudomonas rosaeacicularis, assembly GCF_057128745.1. Lineage (NCBI taxonomy): Bacteria > Pseudomonadati > Pseudomonadota > Gammaproteobacteria > Pseudomonadales > Pseudomonadaceae > Pseudomonas > Pseudomonas rosaeacicularis. Next base: position 39,234 of record NZ_JBSKHT010000004.1, on the reverse strand, counting down.
TGGTCCGGGTCGATCCCGAAGGGCAAAGCAATTTGCTGATGATTGCCCAGGGTTATTTGAGCAATCAGGGCGATGCCTGGGAATGGACCCAGAACAACCTCGAGCGCGCAGTGCGCGATGAAATGACTCGGGGGCGTTCGGAGGTTGAACAGCACGCCAATGCACTGCTGGAACTCAAGGATTTTGCCGGGCTGCTCGGTCAACGCTTGGGCGAGATGCACGTTGTATTGAGCACCGCGACTGACAATCCTGACTTCAAAGCCGAGACCACCAGCGTCAAGGACAGTCAGGCGTCGGCGAAAAGCGTCAGCGCTCAGGTTGAACGTGCATTGCAGTTGCTGGAACAGCATCGCAATACCCTGGAAGCCGATGATCAGGAACTGGTCAGCGAGCTGTTGGGCAAGCGCAAACCGCTGCTGGCGCAGGTGCAGACCCTGGCCAAACGCACCGTGGGCGGCTTGCGCATGCGGGTTCACGGTGACTTGCACCTGGGGCAAATGCTGGTGGTCAAGGGTGATGCTTACCTGATCGACTTCGAGGGTGAGCCAGCACGTCCGCTCGAGGAGCGTCGCGCCAAATACAGCCCGTTCAAAGACGTCAGCGGTGTACTGCGTTCTTTCGACTACGCTGCCGCCATGGCCGTACGCAACGCCCAAAGTGCGGACAACTCGCCGGAAGCTACAACGGCGCGTCTGCATGTAGCTGAAACTTATTTGACCCAGGCACGTGAAGCGTTCATTGATGGCTACCGCAAGGCCACGGCGGACATGGCCCATGACTGGAAAGATGCCAAGGGCGAGGGCGCTGCACTGGCTCTGTTCACCTTGGAAAAAGCTGCTTATGAAGTGGCCTATGAAGCTGAAAACCGCCCGACCTGGTTGTCCGTGCCGTTGCAAGGCTTGCGTGGGTTGCTGACATTGTCTGATGGAGAGTGAAAATGAGTGCGTCTGACCAATTCGGCAAAGGCAACCACAATGTGTTGCCCAATGCTGTAGACATGGACGCGTTGATCCGCGCCGAACACCGCGATCCGTTCTCCATGCTCGGCCCGCACAGCGATGGCGAAAACGGACAAATCATCCGTGCCTACCTGCCCAATGCTCTGGCCGTTCGCGTGTTGTCCCGCGACAACCACGAGGACTTGGGCGAACTGACGATGAGCGACAAGCCGGGCTTTTTTGCCGGGCATTTTCCGACGCGTCAGCCGTATCTGTTGAAGATCAGCTGGGCGACCGGCGAGCAGATCACCGAAGACCCTTACAGCTTCGGTCTGCTATTGGGCGAAATGGATTTGTATCTGTTCGCCGAAGGCAACCACCGCGACCTGAGCAGCGCGTTTGGCGCGCAGGTGGTCAACGTTGATGGCGTGGACGGCGTGCGCTTCTCTGTCTGGGCACCTAATGCCCGTCGCGTCTCGGTGGTGGGTAATTTCAACAGCTGGGATGGCCGTCGTCACCCGATGCGTCAGCGTCATCCGTCCGGTGTGTGGGAGATTTTCGTTCCGCGTCTGACGCCGGGCGAGGCCTATAAATACGAGATTCTCGGCCAGCACGGCATCTTGCCACTTAAGGCCGACCCCATGGCTCTGGCGACAACGCTGCCGCCCGATACTGCGTCCCGAGTGGCAACCCCGCTGCGTTTCGACTGGCAGGACAACGATTGGATGCAGACCCGTGGTCAAAAACACGGCCTGGATGCGCCGCTGTCGATCTACGAGCTGCACGCAGGGTCGTGGCAGTGGCACCACGGCGAGGAAGACGAGCCGGATCGCCCGTATAACTGGCACGAACTGGCTGACAAGCTGATTCCGTACATCAAGGAACTGGGCTTCACCCACATCGAGCTGATGCCGATCATGGAGCACCCGTTTGGTGGCTCATGGGGCTATCAACTCTTGTCTCAGTTTGCGCCAACTGCGCGTTACGGCTCGCCGGACGATTTCGCCGCGTTCGTCAACGCCTGTCACCAGAACGACATCGGTGTGATCCTCGACTGGGTGCCGGCTCACTTCCCGACCGACACCCACGGTCTGGCGCAATTCGACGGCACGGCGCTTTATGAATACGGCAACCCGCAGGAAGGTTTTCACCAGGATTGGGACACGCTGATCTACAACCTGGGCCGCACCGAAGTTCACGGTTTCATGCTGGCGTCCGGGCTGCACTGGCTCAAGCATTTTCACATTGACGGCTTGCGGGTGGATGCGGTGGCGTCGATGCTGTATCGCGACTATTCGCGTAAAGCCGGCGAGTGGGTGCCGAACCGTTACGGCGGTCGTGAGAACCTTGAAGCCATCGATTTCCTGCGCCATCTGAACGATGTGGTTGCGATCGAGGCGCCGGGCGCGCTGGTCATCGCCGAGGAATCGACGTCCTGGCCCGGTGTGTCGCAGTCTACCCAGCAGGGCGGTCTGGGCTTCACTTACAAATGGAACATGGGGTGGATGCACGACACGTTGCATTACATCGAGCAAGATCCGATTCACCGTCCGCACCACCATAGCGAGTTGAGTTTTGGTCTGGTGTACGCGTGGTCCGAGCGGTTTATCTTGCCGATCTCCCACGATGAAGTGGTTCACGGCAAGCACTCGCTGATCGACAAAATGCCGGGCGACCGCTGGCAGAAGTTTGCCAACCTGCGGGCCTATCTGGCGTTCATGTGGACGCATCCGGGCAAGAAGCTGTTGTTCATGGGCTGCGAGTTCGGCCAGTGGCGCGAATGGAACCACGACACCGAACTGGACTGGCACTTCTTGCAGTATGCCGAGCACAAGGGCGTACACACGTTGGTCAGCGATCTGAACCGGCTTTATCGGTCGGAGAAAGCGCTGCACGATCAGGATTGTCAGCCTCAAGGTTTCCAGTGGGTGATTGGCGATGACTCGACCAACAGCGTTTACGCCTACCTGCGCTGGAGTAAGGACGGCGAGCCGGTGCTGGTGGTGGCTAACCTGACGCCGGTGCCGCGCGAAGGCTATCGCATTGGCGTGCCGTTCAGCGGCAAGTGGACCGAGTTGCTCAACAGTGACGCTGGCACCTACGCCGGTTCCAACGTCGGCAATGGCGGTGGCGTGCGCACCGACGACACCAAGGCTCACGGCCAGCCGTTCTCGCTGCTGCTGAACCTGCCGCCGCTGGCGGTGTTGATCCTCAAACCAGTGCCGGGTGCTATCGAGGAGTAACTCCTCGCAGCAACTGAAGCTCCAAAAAAACGCCCCCGCAAGATGTCTTGCGGGGGCGTTTTGGTTTTTGTGGGGTGGGGGCTCGCGATGAGTGCGTTACACCCGGTACATTTCTCTCGCCTGACGCGGTCCTCTGTAGGAGCGAACTTGTTCGCGAGGCGGCGTTATTGATCCACCGATGAATACGTCTCGCCAACAAGTTGTCTCCTACAGAATCATGCACTGCGCGGATCATTAATCCGGCTTGTGATCCCCGCGAATCGAGAAATTCGCCATGTGCTCAAGGCCCTTGATCAAACCCGAGTGGTCCCAATCACTGCCGCCAAGGGCCGCGCAGGTGCTGAACACTTGCTGGGCGTTGGCGGTGTTGGGCAGGTTCAGGTTCAGTTCCTTGGCGCCTTGCAGGGCCAGGTTCAGATCCTTCTGGTGCAGCGAGATCCGGAAACCCGGGTTGAAGGTGCCCTTGATCATGCGTTCGCCGTGGACTTCGAGAATCTTCGACGAGGCAAATCCGCCCATGAGTGCTTCACGTACTTTGGCCGGGTCCGCGCCGTTTTTCGAAGCGAACAACAGCGCTTCGGCCACGGCCTGAATGTTCAGCGCAACGATGATCTGGTTAGCGACTTTCGCGGTCTGGCCGTCTCCATTGCCGCCGACCAGGGTGATGTTCTTGCCCATCCGCTGGAACAACGGCAGGGCGCGGTCGAAGGTGCCTTGGTTGCCACCGGCCATGATGCTTAACGTTGCAGCCTTGGCGCCGACTTCGCCGCCGGACACCGGCGCATCCAGATATTGCGCGCCGGTGGCGTTGATTTTCTCGGCGAAGACTTTGGTCGCGGAGGGCGAGATCGAACTCATGTCGATCACCACCTTGCCCGCGCCTGTGCCTTGGCTGATGCCGTTTTCGCCGAACAGCACCTCGTCCACCTGCGGGGTGTCGGGCAGCATGACGATGATGAATTCAGCTTCCTGTGCCACTTCTTTGGGGTTGCTCAACACCGTCGCGCCGCCATCGATCAGGGAGGCGGGCGGGGCAGCGAAGTGGTTGGAGAGGAACAGTTGGTGACCTGCTTTCTGCAGGTTTTCCGCCATGGGTTGGCCCATGATGCCGGTGCCGATGAATCCGATGTTAGCCATGAGAGTTGTCCTTTGTTATTGAAAATTGATTGCATGGCGCTACCCCCTGTAGGCGCGAATTCATTCGCGAGGCGGCATGCCTGACACTCCGCGTGAAGCGCTCGCCAACAAGTTGGCTCCTACAGAATCGGTGGTGTGCCTGCTAAACCCTGTAGGAGCGAATTCATTCGCGAGGCGTTGTGCCTGACACTCCGCGTGAAGCGCTCGCCAACAAGTTGGCTCCTACAGAATCGGTGGTGTGCCTGCTAAACCCTGTAGGAGCGAATTCATTCGCGAGGCG
>NZ_JBSKHT010000004.1:0-34626 GCF_057128745.1 Pseudomonas rosaeacicularis | reverse complement strand
CTCGCCAACAAGTTGGCTCCTACAGAATCGGTGGTGTGCCTGCTAAACCCTGTAGGAGCGAATTCATTCGCGAGGCGTTGTGCCTGACACACCGCGTGAAGCGCTCGCCAACAAGTTGGCTCCTACAGTGGCTATCCGCTTTAAATCAAATTGTGGGTTTTCAGCCAGCCCAGCCCGGCCTCGGTCGTCGTCAGGGGTTTGTATTCGCAGCCAATCCAGCCCTGATAACCCAAGCGGTCCAGATGCCCGAACAGGAACGAATAATTGATCTCCCCGGTGCCCGGCTCATGCCGCCCCGGGTTGTCGGCCAACTGCACATGACGAATCGCCGGCAGGTGTTTTTCCAGGGTCCGGGCCAGGTCGCCCTCCATGATTTGCATGTGGTAGATGTCGTATTGCAGCGACAGATTGCGACTGCCGACTTTCTCGCGAATCGCCAGGGCCTGCTTCGTTGTCGTGAGGTAGAAGCCTGGGATGTCGAGGGTGTTGATCATCTCCATCACCAGATCGATGCCTTCGGCTTCGAGCCTGTCGGCGGCGTATTTCAGGTTGTCGACGAGGGTCTTTTCGATCAACGCCTCATCGACGCCCTGAGGACGAATCCCTGCCAGGCAGTTGATCTGCGTGTTACCCAATACCTTGGCGTAGGCAATGGCCAGATCGACACCGGCACGAAACTCCTCAGTGCGATCAGGATGGCAAGCGATCCCGCGCTCGCCTTTGCCCCAGTCACCGGCAGGCAGGTTGAACAGCACCTGCGTCAGGCCGTTGGCCTCAAGTTCGGCCTTGATCTGCGCCGAGCTGAAGTCATAAGGAAACAAATACTCAACGCCGCTGAACCCTGCATTGGACGCCGCTTCAAAGCGCTGCAGAAAGTCCAGTTCGGTGAACAGCATCGACAGGTTGGCGCATAAACGTGGCATGGCGGACTCCTTGGACCTATCAGTCAATTCATCAAGCTGAGAGCAGTGGGGGCGTCAGCGCGGGTTTCGGCCAGCGCCTCGAATTCGTTGATCGCGTTGATCTCGGTGCCCATGGATATATTCGTCACGCGCTCAAGAATGATCTCGACCACCACCGGCACCCGGTGCTGTTGCATCAGGCTGGTAGCTTCAGCGAACGCCGCCTGAATGTGCGCAGGATCAGTCACGCGAATCGCCTTGCACCCAAGCCCTTCGGCGACCGCTATATGGTCCACGCCGTAACCTTCCAGCTCAGGCGAGTTGATGTTGTCGAAGCCCAGTTGCACGCAAAAATCGATGTCGAAGTTGCGCTGCGCCTGACGAATCAACCCCAGATACGAGTTGTTCACCACCACATGGATGTACGGCAGCTTGAACTGCGCGCCGACGGCCAGTTCTTCGATCATGAACTGGAAGTCATAGTCGCCGGACAGCGCCACCACCTTGCGGCTCGGGTCAGCTTTGGCCACACCCAGCGCGGCGGGAATGGTCCAGCCCAATGGCCCGGCCTGACCGCAGTTGATCCAGTGCCGCGGTTTGTAGACGTGCAGGAACTGCGCCCCGGCGATCTGCGACAAACCGATGGTGCTGATGTAACAGGTGTCTTTGCCGAAGTACTGATTCATCTCTTCGTACACGCGCTGCGGCTTGACCGGAATGTTCTCGAAATGGGTCTTGCGCTGCATCGTGCGTTTGCGTTCCTGACAGCTGTTGAGCCAGGCGCTGCGGTCCTTGAGCTTGCCGGCGGTGTGCCATTCCCGGGCGACTTCCAGCAGCATGTTCAGCGCCGCACCCGCGTCGGAAACAATGCCAAGATCGGGCATCAGCACGCGACCGATCTGCGTGGGTTCGATGTCGATGTGGATGAATTTGCGACCTTCGCTGTACACCGAAACGGTCCCGGTATGGCGGTTGGCCCAGCGGTTACCGATACCCAGCACCAGATCCGATTCCAGCATCGTCGCGTTGCCGTAGCGATGGGACGTCTGCAAACCGACCATGCCGGCCATCTGCGGGTGATCGTCGGGGATCGTGCCCCAGCCCATCAGCGTCGGGATCACCGGGATGCCAGTCAGCTCAGCAAATTCCACCAGCGCTTCGGAGGCATCGGCATTGATCACGCCGCCGCCCGAAACAATCAGCGGGCGCTCGGCGGCGTTGAGCATCGCCAGGGCTTTTTCGATCTGGTTGCGGCTGGCTTGCGGCTTGACCACCGGCAGCGGCTCGTAGGCATCGATGTCGAATTCGATTTCCGCCATTTGCACGTCGAACGGCAGATCGATCAACACCGGGCCGGGACGACCACTGCGCATCAACTGAAACGCCTTCTGGAACACGTACGGCACCTGGCCCGGTTCCATGACCGTGGTCGCCCATTTCGCGACCGGTGCAGCGATGGCGGCGATGTCCACCGCCTGGAAGTCTTCTTTGTGCATCCGGGCACGAGGCGCCTGGCCGGTGATGCACAGGATCGGGATCGAGTCGGCAGACGCTGAGTACAAACCGGTGATCATGTCTGTCCCGGCAGGGCCCGAGGTGCCGATACACACCCCAATGTTGCCAGCCACGGCACGGGTATAACCCTCGGCCATGTGCGAGGCGCCCTCAACGTGGCGCGCCAGTACGTGATCGACGCCGCCCAGCTTCTTGAACGCAGCATAAAGAGGGTTGATGGCAGCGCCGGGGATACCGAAAGCGGTATCGACCCCTTCGCGGCGCATCACCAGAACGGCAGCTTCGATGGCTCTCATGAGGGTCATTTGGTAGTCTCCTGATTCGTTATTTTTTGTATGTCAGCAGACTGAATTGAAAGCTATCCCAAGTGAATAGCAGTTTTTATCCTTTCTATCGGTATCAGGAGTATCGAATGGACCGCTACACAGAGCTGCGCAGTTATGTGCTGGTAGCGACCCGAGGCAGTTTCGCTGCAGCGGCGTTAGTGGAGGGCGTGACGCCGGTGATCATGGGCCGGCGCTTGAGCGCGCTGGAGGAGCGACTGGGGGTGAAGCTGATTCACCGCTCCACCCGAGGCCTGACGCTCACCGATCTGGGGGAGTCCTATCTTGAAAACGCGCGGGCGGTGTTGCACTCGTTCGAGGAGTTGGACGCCAGCATCAGCGAGAACGAAAGCAGCGTGCGCGGGCACTTGGTGATTTCCGCGCCAGCAGGGTTTGGGCGGCATCATGTGGCACCCCATGCACCGGAATTTCAGGCGCGGTTTCCGGATTTGCAGCTGTCGTTCAACCTGACCGACAACGTGGTGGATCTGGTGCAGGAGGGCTACGACATGAGCATCCGCATCGGCGAAGTGCTCGACCCCAATTACGTGGCGATCAAGCTGTACGCCAACAAACGCGTGGTGTGCGGCGCGCCGTCTTATTTTGCCGAGCACGGCTTTCCACAGACGCTGGAGGATCTGGCCGAGCACAATTGCCTGTCGTTCAACCTGCAGGGCGGACAGCACCGGGGCTGGACCTTTCAGCGCGACGGTAAGCAGGTAGCGATCAAGGTCGGCGGGAATTTGTACTGCAATGACGGCGAATTGTTGTTCGACTGGGCCAAGCGTGGCCTGGGCCTGAGCTGGCGGTCGTGGTGGGAGATTCAAAGCGAAGTGCAAAACGGCGCGCTGGTGACGGTGCTCGATGACTTCGCGCTACCCAGTTACGACATCCAGGCGGTGTACCCGCAACAGCATTACCTGCCGGCGAAAGTACGGTTTTTTATCGCGTTCTTGAAAGAGGTCTACAACCGACCGGGGTATTGGACCTGACACGGTCCTGGAGTCGACACGATGATGATGGCTCCCACGCGGAGCGTGGGAACGATCATTTCGAACTGTTTTCAGACGAATTCGAATGAAATCGGCGGCAGCCCGCGGATTTCACCCAGCCCCAGACCCGGGCCTTTGGTCAGGTACATGCCGGTATAGGAACCGGTGGTGATGATGATATCCGGGGTCAGCGTCTTGCCCTGGGAGGTGTAGTGATTGACCAGCCACGGCAACAACCGCCGTGGATCGCCCGCCGGATTGGCGCCGTCGCCGGGGACGATATCTTCGTCGGCGTAGGTGAACGTCAGCGCGGGTTCGACAAACGGGAAATCGGCGTCGTAGTCGATGAACTCGCCAACGATCAACGCGCCATGGTTGAGCAGATCACCCAGTGCCAACAGCGGCTCGATCTTCGGCCAGGCGCTGAACCGGCTGGACACCACTTCTACCGTAGTCCCCATGGAGCCGATGCTGCTCAATACTTCTTCGTCGGAATAGGGCTGGTCGCGCGGGGCGAACTCGCGGCTCAGGCGGAAGGCGATTTCCAGTTCCAGAATCGGTGACGGGTATTCGAGGTATTCCAGCTGACTGCGGCTGGCAAACAAACCATCGTTTGGCAACAAAGAGCCTTGAATCGGCCCTGTCGGGGATTTGGAGCCGACCTTCCAGCCGCCAATCGACGTGTCCCGCAGTCGCAGGACTTGCTCTTGTAGCGCGTAAGCGCCGGCTGCATCGGCAGGGACGTATTCGGGACGGATCTCGGTGATTTTCTGACCCTGACGCATGGCGTCGACGATCAGCTCGGCGACTTTCACTTGGTGAGAGGTTGGGTTCACTCGGGACTTCCTTCAGTCAATTGATGGAAAACGCGGCAGTCATATGGCCCGGCCACTGTCGCCGGGTGATCGTGCTGCGAGGCCATGATCATTCATCATTTGATGATCGTGGCTATCGGAGCATGCACCGCTGCGCCGTTCGCCGCTACCCCGAAAGGCACTGTGGCGAAGCTTATCAATCCCGATTGGACGACCTGCCAGGTTCACCCGTTCTGGCAACCGTCGCCCAGCCGGGTGTATTGCAGATTGTGCGTCACACCTTTGCTGTCGACGTAGACCATGTGGGCAATCACCGGGCCGCACTCCGTCGCGGTGTTGGCTTGACTGCTCAGGCGCACGACCTTGGCGATGTCCAGGTCCTGGCTGTAGTCATATTCTTCGGACTGCGAGTTGGTTTGCGGCGAAGTTGAAGGAAGGGTGTCAGCGGCGCATGCCATGACGCTGAACAGGGACAATGCGGCAAACATTATGGTTTTCATGACAGGCTCCAGACGCTCGTGGAAAAGGCGAGCAACCGTCGAAGGGGTTGCTGATGGCTGTGATGCTATGCGCCTGGCGCGCGGGGCAGAAATGGTCAGCGTCAATACAGGACATCATGTTCAGTGATGCTTGGGCGGCCACTTCGATAGTCTTTTTGAGCGGGAGGGAATAAACCCTCACGGCGTGCGTCTGGCTTGGGTGACTGATTGGACAGCCTCTGTGTCCAGCCCAACCCCAAGCCGAGACTTAAACCATGAACGCAATAAACATCCGCTCATTCTTCGCCGCTGTTGCCCTGGCAGTGGCAGCCATCGGTAGCGCCCAAGCCGCGCCCGCGCCGGTGCACAACATCGTGCTGGTGCACGGCGCCTTCGTAAACGGCGCGGGCTGGAAACCGGTGTACGACATCCTGGTCAAAGACGGCTATCACGTGTCAGTTGCCGCCCACCCGCTGACCTCGTTCAACGACGACGTGACCGCTGTCAAACGCATCCTGGCGATGCTGGACGGACCGACGATTCTGGTGGGACACAGTTACGGCGGCGCGGTGATCTCCAACGCCGGCGAAGACGCCCACGTAGCAGGTCTGGTCTACATCGCCGCCCACGCGCTGGATGTGGGGGAAACTGAAGCCGCCAATGGCAAGCTGTACCCCAACGCGACCAAGGCGATAAAGAAAACCGATGACGGTTTCCTCTATCTCGATCCTGCGTTTTACCCCGCTGACTTCGCCGCCGACTTACCCAAAGCCCAGGCCGAATTCGAAGCCAACGCCCAGGCGCTCACCTCGGCATCGGTGTTCACCACGCCCGCCACAGTCGCTGCCTGGAAAACCAAACCCAGCTGGTACGCGGTGGCCCAGGCCGATCGCATCATTAATCCGGACCTTGAGCGCATGTACGCCAAGCGCGCCAACAGCCACACCATCGAAGTGGCCGGGGCCAGCCACTCCGTCTATGAATCCCACCCCAAAGAAGTCGCTGCGCTGATCGAGCAAGCGGCGCAGCATGCGCTGGATAAATGAAGGGGTTTGAGGCCGCTGCGCCGACTCGGCCCCCGTGGGAGCGGACCTGTCCGCGAAAACGATTCGTCAGGCGCGACAGATGTATCGGATGTACCGGCCTCTTCGCGAACAGGTTCGCTCCCACGGGTTGTGCTTTGCCCCGGCATCTTGCGGCGGACATGTAGGAGCTGCCGAAGGCTGCGATGGCGGCCTGCCTGACCCACCAAGATCGCAGCCTCGCGCTGCTCGACAGCTCCTACAGGGTTTGAGCCAGATGCAGCGACTCGGCCCCCGTGGGAGCGGACCTGTCCGCGAAAGCGATTCGTCAGGCGCGACAGATGTATCGGATGTACCGGCCTCTTCGCGAACAGGTTCGCTCCCACGGGTTGTGCTTTGCCCCGGCATCTTGCGGCGGACATGTAGGAGCTGCCGAAGGCTGCGATGGCGGTCTGTTAGCTGTACCAACGTTGGCGTTCAGGCGTTTACCAATCCCGCCACCGACTTGCCCATTGGCACGAAGCCGCTGATGCCTTCCACTCGTTCGAGCCAGGCGCGGACGTTGGGGTAGGCGTCCAGCGACACATTACCCTCCGGCACATGCGCGACGTAGGCGTAGTTGGCGATGTCGGCAACCGTCGCCGACTCGCCGGCCAGCCACTCCCGCGCGCTCAGTTCGTGCTCCATGACCTTGAGAAACTGATGGCTGTGGGCGATCACTTCGTCAGCGTCGTACGGCGCGCCAAACACGGTCACCAGACGCGCACGGCAAAGGCCATACGCCACCGGCCCAGCCGCCGCCGACAGCCAGCGTTGCACCTGCGCAGCACCCACTGCATCGTCCGGCAACCACTGAGCGCCGCCATGTTGCTTGATCAGATAAATGAGAATTGCGTTGGAATCGGCGAGCACCACCCCGTTATCGTCAATCACCGGGACCTGGCTGAAGGCATTCAGCGCAAGAAAAGGCGCTTTTTTATGCTCACCTGCAGCCAGATCGACTTCGATGATTTCGTACTCAAGACCCAGCACACTCATCATCAACTGGACGCGATGACAGTGCCCGGACAGTGGGGCGCGGTAGAACTTGATGGGCTGGCGATTCATCAGGAAGGCTCCGTTGAGCGAAGTGACAGGCAGACAAGGCGCCATTGTGTTGGTTGCGCCGGTTGCAGGGAACCACCAGAAGTTTCAATCCACCGTTTCAGGTGTTGTAACGCTCGACGCCAGATCCGCGCGTAACTGAGTCACGCAAAAGTCCACGAACGAGCGCACCTTTGACGAGCCTTTACGGCCCTGCGCGTACACCACATGCACCGGCAAAGGCGGGAGTTCAAACGTTTCGAGCACCGCGCACAGGCGACCTGCATTCAAATGCGCGCGGATTTGATAAGACGGCACCTGGGTCAAGCCCCAACCGTCGACGGTGGCGTGGATCGCGGCGGTGAAAGAGGTCAGCGACAGGCGTGAACGGACATCGACTGACTGTGGCTGGCCACCGATGTTGAACACCCAGTTGCTGCTGCGCTCGGCCATGACGGCGCTGATGGTCGTGCGGTCGACGAGCTCGTGAGGATGCTGCGGGCTGCCATGTGCGGCCAGGTATTCAGGCGAGGCGCAGACCATTCGCCGCACGCTGCCGACATTGATCGCAGTCAGCGACGAATCTGGCAGATGGCCGATGCGCACGGCCACATCGATACCTTCGTCGAGCATGGGTGCAACACGGTCCATCAGCAGCCCGCGAATCTCCACATCAGGATGCAGCGTCAGGTATTTAGCGAGCACCGGCGTGACATGCAGATCACCGAAGACTTGCGGCGCGGTGACCGTCAACAGGCCGCGAGGGCTGGCGTGAATCCCGGCGGCGGAACTCTCGGCGTCGTTCAGGTCCGCCAGCAAACGACGGCAATCGGCAGCAAAGCGCAGGCCCGATTCGGTCAGCCGCAACTGCCGGGTGGTGCGCACCACCAGTAGCGTACCCAGTCGCTGTTCAAGCTGGGCAACAGCGCGGGTAACCGTGGCGGTGGACACCACAAAGTGCCGAGCCACCGCCGCAAAACTCGCATGCTCGGCCACTGCCACGAAAATAGTCATTTCCTGAATACGATCCACGGGGCGTCCGGTGTGCTGGGAATGAGCTGATGAGTCTGCGGTAAATACCATAGACGGAGAAGGGCATGTTCACTGCCGACACAAAACCTGTGGGAGCGAACCTGTTCGCGAAGACTTTTCATCAGAGGATAGGTATCTGCTGAATGTACCGGCCCCTTCGCGGACAGGTCCGCTCCCACAGGATGTGTATCTGCCGGGGATCTCAGTCACCGCCAAGTCCGTTGGTGCGAGGCTTGCCCGCGAAGCTGAGGTCATGGTGTGCCAAGCGCTCCCCAGCACCTGCCTCGCCAACAAGTTGGCTCCTACAGGATGCAGCTGGGTATTCCTGCCTGGAATCCACCACATAAAAAACATGAATTTTATTTATCTGAGTTGAACCACTACCGTGACGTTCTTCATCGAGCATGTGGATCACAAATGTCCTCTTCCGAGCAAACACTGGCCGAGCTGCACTGGAAACGCAATCTGGTGGTGTGCGTGTTTGGCGCGTTTACCACTATCGTCGCCATGACGCTCCTGTTGCCGTTCTTGCCGTTGTACGTCGAACACCTGGGCGTCAGTGATCAGGCCGCCATCGTGCAGTGGTCGGGGGTGGCCTTTGGCGCGACGTTTTTCTCTGCCGCATTGACCGCGCCGTTGTGGGGGCGGCTGGGTGACCGGTACGGCCGCAAACTGATGCTGATCCGCGCCAGCCTGGGCATGGCCATCGCGATGTCGCTGATCGGTCTGGCAGAAAACATCTGGCAACTGGTGGGCTTGCGCTTGCTGGCCGGGCTGCTCGGCGGCTATGCCTCGGGCGCGACCATACTGGTGGCGACGCAAACGCCCAAGGATCGCACCGGCTGGGCATTGGGCATGCTGTCCTCGGGGATCATGGCGGGCAACCTCGCAGGCCCGTTGATTGGAGGCTTCCTGCCGCCGCTGATCGGCATCCGCAACACCTTCTTTCTCGCCGGCGGGGTGATCTTCATCACCTTCCTCGCCACCCTGTTTCTGATGAAAGAAGCGCCACGGTCCAAACGCGCTGCCGGTGACAAACGCCCTGCGGCTGTCCGCCCGTGGCAGGCGATCAGCGACAAAGCGCCCGTCATCACCATGCTGGTGGTGGCGTGTCTGGTGATGTTTTCGATCATGTCCATCGAGCCAATCATCACGGTTTACCTGACTCAGCTGCACACCGAAAACGTCACGCTCATGGCCGGATTGGTGATGTCGGCCACAGCATTGGCCAGCGTCCTGTCATCCTCGCCCATCGGCAAACTGGCGGACCGGATCGGCCATTGGAAAGTGGTGATGATTTGTCTGGCGGCAGCGGCGGCGACTTTGATTCCGCAGGCATTTGTGAGCAACGCCTGGCAATTGGTAGCCTTGCGCTTTGTGATGGGCATTGCGTTAGGCGGTTTGCTGCCGTGCATTGCCGCAATCATCCGGCATTGCGTACCCGACGCGGTGGCCGGACGAATGCTGGGCTACTCGACGTCCAGCCAGTACGTCGGTCAGGTGTTGGGGCCATTGACGGGCGGGTATCTGGGCGGGCATTACGGCATGCCGGTGGTGTTCATCGCCACTTGTGTGCTGATGTTCGGGTGCGCATCCCTGATGTGGACGCTGCGGCCAACCCTGCGCACGGGCGAAGATGCTGCCCGGTAATGCCAAACACGCAGTTTTTTGACAAAACCATGACATGCAAGGCCGGATAATCCGCCTTCGCGACCAACACCTGCTTGCCCGTGACCACCACCGGCCACAGTCAGGATGTGTCGCGAGCGTACAGGCGTATCGGCTTTTGCACGGAAATCCATGGACATCAAACACAGCTTGAAGCAACGCATTGTGATCGTTTTCGCGCTCATGAGCGCCGTGGTCGCCGGTGTATTCGCCATCGGTATCATCGCCGCCGTGCATGTGGTGGAAAAGAAACTGGCGACCATCAGCCTGGGCGGCAACCTGCACCGTTTGCTGGTGATGGACGACATGAGCGAGTGGCGCCATCGTCCTGAGAAGGATGAGCTTTTCTATGCCCAGGATGGTCGTGACGACTTCGCCATGCCCGACGATTTGAAAGGGTTGGTCCCCGGATTTCAGGAATTTACCCGAGGCAAGAAAGCCTATTACGCCTTCGTGGAGACCGTTGGAGAGCGCCGGTACGTGCTGCTGCGCGACCAGCGCAAGTTCGAAAAGCGTGAGCGGATTCTGTTCGGCATCGTGCTGGTCGGCTTCATCCTGAGCGTATTGCTGGCGGTACTGCTGGGGCGCTTGCTGGCGTCGCGGGTCATGGCGCCGGTTTCGCGGCTGGCCGGGCAGGTTCGCCATCGCGATCAGCTGCTGGAGCTGGCGCCGACCCTGGCCGACGATTACGCCAACGACGAAGTCGGGGCGCTGGCGATGTCTTTTGATGAAACCCTGGGCCGGCTGCGCGGCACGCTGGGGCGCGAAAAACTGTTCACCAGCGATGTCAGCCATGAGTTCCGCACGCCGTTGATGGTCTTGGCTTCGTCCTGCGAGCTGTTGTTGGAGTATCCGGGGCTTGACGAACGCTCTCGCCAGCAAGTGACCCGCATCAACAATGCGACGCTGGGCATGAAGCAGTTGGTGGAGACCTTCTTGCTGCTGGCGCGAACCGAGGGACGGCATTCCCAGGAGGGTCGGCAGACGACGATCACACAAGTCGCCCAAGAGCTGAACGAACTGTGGCAGGCGCCCATTGCGCAGAAAGGACTTCGCTTTGAATGCCTGTCAAACGAGCACTCCGAGGATTTGTACAACGGCACGCTGCTGCGCTCGGTGATGGGCAACTTGCTGCGCAACGCCTGGCATTACACCGACGAGGGGTTTATCCGGCTGACGCTGAACGCTAAAGGTTTTACCGTTGAGGACAGCGGGATCGGCATTCCGGAGGAGAAACGCGAGGCCATGTTTCAGCCGTTTGTCAGGGGCGATGAGCAGCGCGGGGAAGGGCTGGGATTGGGGTTGTCGCTGGTGCAGCGTATCTGCGCCAATCAGCAATGGACCGTGACCCTGACCAGTCGGGAGCCAGCGGGATGCTGCTTTGAAGTCCGGCTGGAGCCTGCGTCCGGGTCGGCCTGAAGTCGATCCGGACGCCAATCACTCAGCTGGCAGACGGTACGGCCGTGACTTGGTTTGGCGCCACGTAATGAGGGTCCAGTCGTGCGCGACCGTAGAACGCCATCGCAGTGCCGAACGATGACAGCCAGACGATAACGCCAGCCCATGGCGTATGAGACATGAAGTGCCAGCCCTGGAATATCCGCGTGGTGCCGAAGATCACACCCAGCATCACGGTGAAGGCCAGCAGTTTCTTCGCATGCCGCCAGCGGTAACGCAACGCGACGAAGTACAACACCATCATCGTGAAACCGCCTGATGCATGACCCCCCGGCCAGCAACGACCCTTGCCGGCTTCGTGCAGCAAATTGAAGTTTTCAAACCATTCGGTCTTTGGCTCTATGCCGCCGTAAAGCGTGGTTTCCACCGGGCAGAACACACTGGTGTGGCTCTTGAAGTAGTGGATAAAGCCCGTGTTGATCGCAAAGGCGAACACCACGAACAGTAAGTCGCGACGATGGCGTGCAGCGAATCTGAGAACGGGCGCAACCCGGACCCGCTCCAGCCAGGCGATAACACGGCTGTGTTTGTCGGCACTAAACAGCGGCCAGACAAACGAAAGCAACGCGCCAATGATCGCCGCCTCCCCAGTCCAGTTGGGGATGATCCGCGCCCAGCGATGGGTGATGTTTTCAAAGAGCTTGTTGTGTCCCAGCACGAACTCATGGGTCGTGGTGTTGTACAGCGAATCGCTGATCAATATGTCCAGGCGGGTGAGATCAAACGCCAGGAACAAGCCCAAAGCGATCAACAGCGGTACCCCGAGATTGATCAGGTAGAAGCGATTGCGAGTGTGGTTCACGTTCAGTTCCCGTGCAGGGTTTGGCTTGAGTGGGGATTGCGAGCAGCGTTATGGACGACCGGCGACCACTTTGTTCCAGCTTCGCGCATCGACAGTGCCCAGCACGTGGGCCGATTGATCCCTGGGATCGACTGACACGATCAACGAAGCGCCGTAATCCAGCGAGTCGGGGCTTGCGACATTCAGTGATTTTTCCAGCTGCGCGATGCATTCGCTGTGGGTCACCAGCATCAGATTACGGTGATCGAGTTTGTGCTTGAGCACATCGTCGAGCATGGTTTTGCGGCAGTTGATCAGCCAGTCCTGCGCGGGCGTGATGCGATTGAACACCGCTTGCGCAGTCTGTTCGGTGCGGCGCAGAGGGCTGTTGTAGAGATCGGTGCTGCTCAGATCCATCGCGCGAATCGAGGCGCCGAGGGCGGTGGCGACATCGCTGCCTTTACGAGTGATGCCGTCGGGCTGAGCCAGGCATGGATTGGTCGAGTGATCGCAGCGTTCGACATGGCGCATGACCACCACCAGATCACCCCGTTGCCAGCCGGCGTAGAACCCCGAGGTGAGCAGACGGTTGCCTTCAACGAGGTCGAGGGGCGCAGCGGGTTTTCTCAATTCGTACGAAACACCTGCCAGGGTCATCGCTAACAGGCAGGCCATCAGCAGGGCGTGACGGTACGCAACCATGGCGTTGAAGAACGCGGGACGTGTGGTTAAACGGTGTATCAGCGTTGGGCCCATGGGATTTTCAGGTCCAGTTTTGGAGGAGGAGCGGATCGACCAAAGACACAGCTGTTCGGCGTCGTGAGGCGCGTGCAAGACGGCATTGATCGAGGCGCGAGCTTAGGAGGGGGATCGTGAATGGCGGGTGAAGGGCATGTGAAAAGGCTTTTCACATTAGGACGGAGTGACACGAACAACTGCAGGAGCGCTGACCCCTGTAGGAGCGAACTTGTTCGCGAGGCGATGCATCAGGTTCACGGGACGGACGCCTCGCCAACAAGTTGGCTCCTACAGGTGCGGTTCGACAGAGATTAACCCTTGGACGACAACAGCTTCTCGAACGCGCGGTCCAGGTTGCCTTCGGCGCTGGTCAGCTTTTCCCGGCGCTCGCGCAGCCAGGTCTGGTCGGCGTCCAGGGTCTTGCGCGCTTCGGCGAGCATGCGTTTGACCTCCTCAGGCTGCGGCCCGCCGGTGCCTTTACGGGTCTTGACCATGTTTTCCGGCGACAGCGCCGCGCGGAATGTAGCCTCATCCAGCGGCAGCACGTTGGGCGTCCATTTGTACTTGTCGGCGGCCTGGGCGTAGAGCTTCTGTGCGTGATCGTAAGGAAAGGTTTTCGGCGTCAGGCCGTTGGCCCGGGCCTCGGTAACGATCAACGAGGCAAAACTGTGTCCGATGCGGAACGGCACTTTTTGCGTACGCTCCAGGGTGTCGGCCAGCTCCATAGAGGTGGTCCACTCGTTTTCCAGCTCCTCAAGTGCACGCTGCGGGTTGACCTGCAACGCATCAAGCACCGCGTCCATGGCGCCGAACATATCGTGGGCGGAATCGAACACTCCCAGGGAATCGAACGCAAACTTGTAGTCAGTCATGCCAGTGGTGACGTTGTGCGCGCGCAACGTCACGGTTTGCGCCAGCCCGACCACATCGGATGAGGTTTCCCGCGCACGCATCAACAGCCCCGGATTGCGCTTTTGCGGCATGGCGCTGCTGGTGTACGTGGACTCTTCATCCAGCAACAGCCACGGCCGGATCTGGTGATACTGGGTGTGGATGTCGCCAATCATCGCGCCAACGCGGATGGCTGACGACGAGGCAATGTTCGCCGCCTCGATCGGGATGTCGTAGGTCGAGACCTGGCTGGAATCCAGCGAGTTCTCACGCACGCTGTCAAAACCCAGCAACTCGGCCATGCGCTCGCGGTTCAGCGGATAAGCCGAGTTGGCCAGCACTGCGGTGCCCATCGGGCTCTGATTGAGTCGCTGATACAGCTCGCGCACCCGCTGGCCATCGCGGTCGAATGAGGCCTCGAACGCCAACAAGTAATGGGCGTAACTGATCGGCATCGCCTGCACACCGTTGGTGTACGCCGGGACCAGCGTATCGACGTTCTTCTCAGCCAAATCCAGCAGGCGTTTGCGGGTGGCGTTCATCGCCTCGTCATAAGCCAGCACGTCCGAACGCAGCTTGGCCAGTCGGTAGGTGGCGAGCATGTCCTGACGACTGCGGCCTGAGTGAATCAGCGACGCTTCGGGGCCGATCTTGTCGGTCATGATCTGCTCCAGTTGCAGCACATCACTGGGGCGCTTGCCGTTGGGCTGGTCAGCCTGATCGATGGCGAAACGCACCCCTGTGGCGATCTTCTGGCCCATTTCGGGTTTGACGATGCCTTCTTCGGTGAGCATCACGATGGACGCCTTATTGATGCGGTTCAGCCAGGAAAACTGGCTTTCGGTCTTGCTGTCTTTGTTTTTCGACTTGTCGACCGTGGCGCCGATCTTCGCTGCCTGAGCCGCGCATTGTTCAGTGGTGGCGCAGGGCAGTTCGGCAGTATTGGCGGCATAGGCGCCGTAGCTGGCGCTGAGCACATAAGCGACGGCCAGGTGCAGCAGGGTTTTTGTTGTGGGCATTTCAGGACTCCGGTTTGGCAGATGCTGTGGGTGTTGGCTGCGCAGGATGTAACGGATGTGGCTAAAGCAAGGGCAGGGTGTAGCTGACGATGGCCCGGTTCTGATCGATTTCGTTGCCGCCGTTGCTGCGGTAACTGCCGTTGCGCCATTTCAGCTCAAGGTTTTTCAGGGCGCCGCTCTGGAACACGTAAGCGATGTCGGTGTTGCGTTCCCATTCGGTGCCTTCCTTGGCCCCGCGCGCGAAGTTGTCGCCCTTGAGGTAGCGGGTCATGAAGGTGAGGCCGGGCAGGCCGAGGGCGGCAAAATCGTAGTCATAGCGGGTCTGCCACGAGCGTTCTTCGGGGTTGGCGAAGTCCGGGGAAATCATCACGTAGTTGACCAGGAACGAATCGGTGCCGGCCAGGTGCGGGAATCCGGTTTCACCGTTCATGCGCTGGTAGGCCACGCCGAATGCGTGGCCGCTGACGCTGTAGGTGAATTTGGCGCCAAGGGCCGTGTTATCGACGTTGGTGTTGCCGTCTTCGGTGGAGCGCGCATAACGCAGGTCACTTTTGAACGACTGCGACGCGCT
Organism: Pseudomonas rosaeacicularis; assembly: GCF_057128745.1. Taxonomy (NCBI): domain Bacteria; kingdom Pseudomonadati; phylum Pseudomonadota; class Gammaproteobacteria; order Pseudomonadales; family Pseudomonadaceae; genus Pseudomonas; species Pseudomonas rosaeacicularis. The sequence goes on along the minus strand of NZ_JBSKHT010000004.1, from coordinate 19,337 downwards.
GATCGGGAAGCTGTGGGTGAGGGTGACGATGTGCTGCTTGTAGTTGTTCTCCAGACCGCCGTAGTTGTAGGAGGTGTTCAGGCCCTTGGTCCAGTTGTAACTGGCGCTGGCAAAGTCGAATGTGTCGCTGGGCCGACCGCCCTTGATGCCCTTGGCTTCGGCCTCGATGTTTTCGTGGCCGCTGTCATTGCGCTCGGTGTTGCTGGTCAGCCGGCCGAGGTTGAGGGTCATGTCGGTGATGTCTTTGGAGGTGACCTGCCCGCCGTGAAAGGTTTGCGGCAGCAGGCGTCCGTCGTTGGGCAGTACGGTGGGCAGTTTGGGGATCAAGGTGCCAAGCCGCAGCACGCTCTTGGCCACGCGCATTTTGCCGGTGACGCCGGAGCGGCCGTAATTGTCCGGCGCCTTGTTCTCGCCTACAGGCAGCAGGCCGGTATTGCGCCGGTCCGGTCCCGAATCCAGCTTCAGCCCGAACAACCCCATGGCGTCGACACCGAACCCGACGGGGCCTTGGGTGAATCCTGACTCGACATTGAGCAGCAGACCTTGCGCCCACTCGTCACGCTTGGACTGGCTGGCGCCGTCCTGGTGGTAGTCGCTGTTGAAGTAAAAGTTGCGAAATTCAAGATCGGCTTTGCTGTCTTCGAAAAAGTCAGCTTCGGCAAAACCTGGGCAGGCGAGGGTCAAGCCAAAGGCGGCCGAGGTGAGGCCGAGCGAAACGGGGCGCTTATGCATTTTGATTCCCACTGTCACAGCTGATTTTTTATTGGTTTTGTTGGCTGGGTCTGGCGGTTGAACGTCCGCTGGACCCAGTCGCAAAAGCCTATCGCTGTGGCAAAGGAATTAAAAATATATAGATAGTGTTGAGTTGATACTTATTGAATATGGCATTCGGTACAAGGCCTGTAGGAAAAAGCTTGCCTGCGATCCGGTTCCCGAGCGCACCACATGTGTCGAGTGCACTGACCTGATCGCGAGCAAGCTCACTCCTACAAGGGTGGCATCAATCCTTGAACGGCAAAGGCGCCTGAGCCGCGATGAAGCCTTGATCGCGCATCGCCTGCCAGAAACCATCCGGCACCGACGCATTCAGCGCCTGCACGTCTTCAATGATCCGCGAGGGACGACTGGCCCCCGGAATCACCGCAGCCACCAGCGGGTTGGCCAGCGCAAACTGCAACGCTGCCGACTTGATATCGACCTGATACTGGCGGGCGATTTCCTGGATGTGCGCGACTTTGTCGAGCATCGCCTGAGAAGCTTCCTGATACTCGAAATGCTTGCCGCCCACCAGCACGCCGGAACTGTAAGGACCGCCGACGACGAATTCGGCATTGGCTTCCTTGGCCTTGGCAAACAGCCGTTGCAGCGGTTGATCGTGATCGAGCAGGGTGTAGCGGCCGGCCAACAGAAAACCGTCGGGCTGGGCTTCGGTCAGGTCCAACGTCAGTTCACAGGGCTCGACCCGGTTGACGCCCAAGCCCCAGGCCTTGATCACGCCTTGTTCCTTGAGCGAGGCCAGCGTGCGGAAAGCGCCTTTGCGGGCGATGTTGAAATGCTCGATCCACTCATCGCCGTGGGCATCCTGCGCGACGTCGTGGACGAAAACGATGTCCAGACGGTCAGTGCCCAGACGCTTGAGGCTGCTTTCAATCGAACGCATCGTTGCGTCGGCCGAGTAATCGGTGACGATCTTGTTGCTCAGACCGTGGCTGAACGGACCGCTGCGTGCGCCGCTGTCCAGTTCATCGGAGATCAGGCGGCCGACTTTGGTGCTCACGGTGTACTCGTCGCGGTTGTGCTGCTTGAGCGCGGCGCCGAGCCGTTGCTCGGACAGGCCCGCGCCGTAGACCGGGGCAGTGTCGAAGTAGCGAATGCCCTGATCCCAGGCCGCTTGCACCGTTGCCAAGGCTTCCTCTTCGTTGATCTCGCGAAACATGTTGCCGAGCGGAGCGGCACCGAAGCCAAGGCGGCCGATGATTTTGTCTTTCAGACTCATGGGGATGTTCCTGTAGGAAAAGAGGTGAAAATCGAATGCCCAAGTGTGTAAGTGATCACGTAGCGGTGGGGGAGTTCGATGTCAGCAGCGATTCCACTTGCTGGCTTCAATAATTGAGCCTAGTTTTAACAATCCCTCTACTGCAAGGAATTTCCAATGCCACTCGCCCGCATCGACCTCGCCGCTGATACGCCAGCGGCCCACATTACGGCCATCAGTGAGGTCGTGTACGACGCCATGCGCAGCACTGCCAACGTGCCCGATCACGATAAATTCCAGATCATCAATCGCCACGCCAGTGATGAACTGGTGTTTCCGGCCGCGGGATATCTCGGCGTTTCCTACACGCCGGGGATCGTTTTCATCCAGATCACCTGGAACGCCGGGCGCAGCATCGAGGTGAAGAAGGCCTTCTACAAAGCCGTGGCCGAAGGTATTCAGGAGCGTACCGGCATCAGCAAGCAGGACGTGTGGATTAACCTGATCGACGTCAAACGCGAGGACTGGTCGTTTGGCAACGGCGACATGCAGTACGCGCCGCAGGAGTAAGTGACGGAACATAAATGCCACCCGTGGGAGCGGACCCGTCCGCGAATGGGGCGCTGTGCCCGGCGAATATCTGTCGCCTGAATAAAAGTCTTCGCGGACAGGTCCGCCCCCACGGCCTTCGGCCAGAATCAAAAGCTGCACCAGCAACCAACTCACGGCACTTAACTACACTCATCGGATCGAACGCAGACAAACACCCATCCAGGCCGAAAGTTGTAAGAGGGAGCCGCTAGATGGCTGAGCACATCATTCATTTCCACTGCCAGATCGATCAGGCGACCACCGAACATTTCCGCGACCGCTGCCTGGAAGCTTTGGGGCAGGGCGCCACGTCATTGCTGCTGAACCTGTCCACCACCGGCGGCAGCACCAATTTCGGCTTTACCGTGTACACCTTCCTCAAGTCGCTGACCGTGCCGATCCGGGCCGTCAACGCCGGCAATATCGAATCCATGGGCATTGTCATGTACCTGGCCGCCGCAGAGCGCATCGCCAGCCCGCATTCGCGGTTTCTGATTCATCCGATGAACTGGTACTTCAACCAGAGTTCGGTGGATCACTCCAGGCTTCGGGAATACTTGAGCAGTCTGGATAACGACCTTCAGCGCTATGTCAGCATCTTCCTCAACGAAACCCAGGGCGCAGCAGAACCGCTGGACATTGCCAACTGTCTATCAGCAGAGGAAAAAGTAATTCGCGCGGAAGATTCAGTTGTCTGCGGCATTGCCCACAGTGTGTCGCAGGTGGTGTTTCCGGAAGGGGCGGTACACTGGACAGTCAGTGGCGGATAAGTAGGTGAGTTGTTTGAAGTCGAATTCGACCAAGGAGAATATCTATGTTGCCCAAAGATGAGCCTGTTCATCAGGAAGAAGATGAAGAGTTGATCGAAGCCGAACCTGATGGCAGTGAAGACCCAGGGTCACAGCTGGATCGCGACGCGACCGTACCGTTGTTTGATCCCGATAAAGCGTCTAAAACTGATTAGCTGAACGAGGGCTCAAGCCCTCGTTCGCTCCTTCAGGGGTCAGGACTTACGAGTGCCGCCACCACCCGATGATCCGCCTTTTTTACCGGCGTCGGCCTTGTTGGCGTCGTTCGCTTTTTGCTTGTCGTTGGCGAAGTTACCGCCGCCCGAACCCTGTCCGCCTTTTTTGCCTGCTTCTGACGCCTTCTGGCGATCATTGGCGAAATTGCCTGGGTTCGAATTTCCGGTGTTAGCCATGATTACGCACCTCTTGTTATTGATAGAGCGAGACATCGCCTCGCACAACATGTGATTGGCGATTACGCAGCGCGTTTAACTCTTTATCCATGTCTCGGACGAATGGAACAGCGGTCGCCCACCGTTGACCCAACCACCCACCGTTCATCTGCCTTTTCCGCCCTCTCTTGTCAGCGCTGCTCCACCAGATTGAGAAAGCGCCGAGTACGCTCGTTGTCCGGGTCCACCAGAATCCGCTCGGGCGTGCCGTCCGCGACGATCTTTCCGCCTTCCATGAACAGCACCCGATCGGCAATGTCCTGAGCGAACTTCATTTCGTGGGTCACCAGCAGCATGGTCATGTGCTGTGCGTGGGCAATCGAGCGAATCACCGCCAGCACTTCGCCGACCAGTTCCGGGTCCAGCGCTGACGTCACTTCATCGAACAGCATGACCTGCGGGCGCATCGCCAGGGCGCGGGCAATCGCCACACGTTGCTGCTGACCACCGGACAACTGCCCTGGGTAAGCATCGGCCTTGTGGCTCAGGCCCACCAGTTTCAGGTATTCCTCGGCACGGGCCAGCGCTTCTTCGCGGCTCAGTTTCAACACCCGAAACGGCGCTTCGGTGATGTTCTCCTGCACGGTCAGGTGCGGGAACAGGTTGAACTGCTGAAACACCATCCCCACGCGATGCACCACCGGTGCTTTTTTCGAGCCGGGCCAATGCCAGCCCGATTGCTTGTTCGGCACCGGCGCGCCGGCCACTTCGATGCTGCCACTCTGGTAGGTTTCCAGGCCCTTGATCAGGCGCAAGACAGTCGATTTGCCCGAGCCACTGGGGCCGATCAACGCTACTTTCTGGCCCTGTGGAATACTCAGGTCCAAATGATCGATAACCCGTGTGCTGCCGAAATTCTTCACCACTTGCTTGAGGATGATCTGCGGCGGTGCAGCGGGAAACGTGTGTGCAAGATCAGACATGACTGCGCCTTTCGAAATATTTGAACAGCAAGGACGTCGGAATACTGATCGCCAGGAACATCAGGGCCATGACCGTGTAGGGCTCGTTGTAGCGGTAGGTCATGCCGGCGATCTGCTTGGCGGCCTGGAACAGCTCGGGAATGGTGATCACTGCCAGCAGCGGGGTTTCCTTGAACATACCGATCAAGTAATTGCCAAGGATCGGCAGCATCGGTTTCAGTGCTTGGGGAAGGACGATGCGCCGCCACGTCGTGGCCGTGTCGAAATCCAGCGCACGGGCGGCTTCCCACTGACCGGCCGGCACGCCTTCGATGGCGCCGCGATAGGCTTCGGCGATGTAGGCGCCGTAATACAGCCCAAGACCGATGACGCCGGTGGAGATGGCGGGCAAGGTGATCCCCGCCAACGGAAAGGCGAAAAACAGCACGTACAACTGCACCATCAACGGCGTGTGCCGGAAGAAGCTCAAATACCCCGTGCTCAGCCGGCGAATCAGCGCCAGTCTCGAGCGCTGCGCGATGGCCAGCACCAAACCAAGGACTACGGCCAGGACAAACCCGAGAATCACCACTTGCAGCGTGACCAACAGGCCCTGAAACAGCTCTGGAATGATCGACCAGGCGAATGCGTAATCGAAATTCATGACGCGGCCCCCTGACGCCATGCGGTCACACGCTGCTCATAGCGCTTGACCAGCCAGCTCAACGGCCAGGCCATGACGAAATAGCACACCAGCACGATGCTCCAGATCAGCGTCTGCTGGCCGAGGGTGGTGATCAGTTGCCCACCAGAAAACGTCAGGTCGCTCAGGGTGATCAACGACACCAGCGACGTGGTTTTCAGCAGCTCGACCAGTTGATTGCCCAAGGGCGGCAGCATGAAGGGCAGGGCCTGCGGCAGGACTATCCGGCGAAAAGCCGTGATCGAATCAAAATCCAGCGCCTTGATTGCGTCACGTTGGCCACGGCTGACGTTGGTCAACGCCGAGCGCACGATTTCCGAACCGTAAGCTGAGAAGGTCAGGCCCAATCCGAGGATGCCGGTGGTCATGGGCGACAGGCTGATGCCGAACAGCGGCAGGATGAAGAACAGATAAAACAGCAGGACCAGGGCCGAGATGCCGCGCAGGATTTCGACGTAGACCGTGGCAATCCAGCGCAGCGCTCGCCATGGCGACAGGCGCATCAAGGCGATGACGAAGGACATCACCACCACCACGATTTGCGCAAAGAAGGTGATTTGCAGCGTAACCAGCGCGCCATTGGCCAACTGACGCGCAATGAAGCCTGCCGTTTCCACGGCATTGGGATCGATCAACATGGCCGTACTCGTATGGGGTGGGGCCCGTTATGTGCTCAGGGTTGTTCAAGCCTGCGCCTCGTCAGTCCGTGACGTCGCGCGCAGGCTCAAGACTCGGCAGTGCGGTTTAACGGTTGCAGCGTTGCTCGGCGGTCACGTCGGCAGGCGGCAGTTCGTTTTCGGTGTAGCCGTACTTCTGCAGGATTTTGAGCAGCTCACCGGAGGCGCGCAGTTTGGCCAGTTGCTCGTTAAAGGCCAGGGTGAATTCAGGGTCGTTTTTCGGCAGGCCGTAGGCGTGGTAATTCCAGGTCGGCTTGCCTTCGGCGTCGGGTATCTGATCGAACGGCAGGGCACGCTCGATGGCTGGACTGTTGGCTTTTTTCACCAGGCTGATGATTTCGGCATCCGGAAAATAAACCACGTCAACTCGATCCGCTTGCAAGGCCGCCAGGGCTTCGGTGTCCTTGTCGAACAGCACCACGTTGGCGCTGGCGATGCCGCTGTCCTTGGCTTCCTGCACCTGATTGCTGCCCGGCTGGGTTGCTAGACGCGCTTTGCCGTTGGTGGCGACGTCCTTGAGGCTGTGCAGCTTGAGCGGGTTGCCGGCTTTGACAATGAACGCACCACCTGAGCGCGTGACCGGGTTCGAATAACCTATCACTTTGCAGCGCGCCGGGTTGATGAACAGCCCGGCACCGATCAGATCGAACCGACCGGCCGCCAGACCTGGCACCAACGAGCCGAACTCGGTAATAGGTAAGTCGACTTTGCTGATGCCCAGATTGCCCAGAATCGCCTGCAGGATCTCGACATTGGCGCCGACGGTTTTCCCGTCGGTGCCGATGTAAGCGTAAGGCTGCTCATTGGCGATGCCAGCGGTCAGGCCTTGCGTACGACCTTTTTCCAGCAGGCCAGCGCAAGCGGAAAAGCTGAACAGCGCGTTCAACAGCACAGCAGAGCCCAACACAGCAGGCAGTGACAGCGTTTTAAGACCTTTCATTCAGAATGCTCAAGTGTGGAATTAACGGCGTCGCGCGCGGGTTTGTTGCGCGCGACGATCGGATTTACGGCTTCCAGATGTCGACGTCCTTGGCATCCACTGCCTTGGGCAGCAGGCCTGCGGCAAAAAACGCATCGGCGATTTTCTGCTGCTCACCCAACTGACCGGCGTTCACGGCTTGTACCTGATAACTGCGGTGTGCATTGGCGGCTTCGACGGTTGCCACATCGAGGTTGCCCCACAGCGGGCCCAGCACCTGCGCCGCGTCACGCGGGTTGCTTTTGATCCAGCTGCCGGCCTGTTGCAGTTGCGCGAACACTTGCTTGAGCACGTCCGGGTGCGCCTTGGCGTAGGGGGTGCTGGTCAGGTAGTAGCGTTTATAACTTGCAAGCCCTGTGCCGTCCGCCAGGGTACGGGTTGGCAGTTGCCGTTGGACGCTGGTGAGGAAGGGTTCCCAGGTGACCCAGGCGTCAACCTTGTTGTTCTCGAACGCGGCACGACCGTCAGCCGGCGACAGGTAGGCGGGCTGAATGTCCGAGAACGCCAGCCCGACTTTATTCAGTGCCGCAATCAGCAGGTAGTGAGTGCCGGCGGCTTTGGTCACGGCGATTTTCTTACCCTTCAAGTCCGACAGTTGTTCAATCGGCGAATCCTTGCGCACCACGATGGCCTGAGCGCTGGGCGAAGGGGTTTCTTCAGCGAAATAGGTGAGCTTGGCCTGCGCGGCCTGGGCGAAAATCGGCACGGTGTCTGCCACATCAGCGCTGATGTCGACGTTGCCGATGTTCAACGCTTCCAGCAACGGCAGACCGCTGGGGAACTCATGCCAGGAAACGTCGATGCCGTCAGCGCCGAGTACCTTTTCCAGCGTGCCTTGGGTTTTTAGCAGGGTGATGAGCGTCGAGGATTTTTGATAACCGATGCGCACCGTATCGCTGGCCTGCGCCGGCAGCACAACGGCGCAGGTCAAGGCCGTGATAAGTCCAGCTAACAGGGGGCGACGGAGCAACGTCCTGGCGTTACGAAGAGATGGGGGCATGGCAGACTCGTGATCGGATGATGGCTAATGGACGCCTGAATCCAATCATAGAGTTCTAAGAAATATTATTTAAATACCTTATGGTTATGAGCTTATGCCTTCGTTTTGTTTTCATGCGCAAGGGCTCAGGCGTGACCCTGTAGGTGAGAACTTGTTCGCGAGACGCCCGATCTGACACGCCGGCGACATCGTCTCGCCAACAAGTTGGCTCCTACAGAGAAATGTTTGCGCAGGGAAATGATTCAACGCACCCCATCCCTGACCACACGGTGCAGCAATGCCGACAGCGCCTCGGTGGAGTAAGGTTTTTGCAGCACGTCAAAGCGTCGGTGTTGTTCATTGCCAAGCTGGCTGTATTCATCGTTGTAGCCCGTGGTGGTCAGCACCACCGGGAGCCACGGAAAGCGCGCCTGTATCTCGCCAAACAGTTCGATACCGCTCATGCCCGGCATCGAGATATCAGAAAACACCACCTGAAAGCTTTCAGGATGTTTGGCCAGTGCTTCCAGGGCTGCGTGCCCGTCAGCCACCCACAGTACTTGGAACCCCAGCTGTTCCAGGGTCTGCGACGTGAAAACGCCAATGTCATGGTTGTCTTCCACCATCAGCACGCACAGCTCCAGGTCGGCAATGGACTGGGCTTCTGCTGCCTGCTCATCCACCTCGCTGCCCGGTACTGCGCTGGGCAGATACAGGGTAAATGTGCTGCCTTTGCCGTATTCGCTTTCGACCAAGATTTCGCCGCCTGACTGCTTGGCGAACCCGTACACCTGAGACAACCCAAGCCCCGTGCCCTGACCGATGCCTTTGGTGGTGTAGAACGGCTCAAAGATGAACTCCAGTTTTTCAGGCGGTATGCCCGAGCCCGTATCGCTCAGCGACACCGTCACATAGCGGCCGGGCCGCACTGGATGAGATCGAACCGAGGGCAGTGACTGCGCGCTACCCACGACGATCGACAGAGTACCGTCTCCGCTCATGGCGTCGCGGGCATTTACGATCATGTTCACCAGCGCCGTATCGAACTGGCTGCCGTCGGCATTGATAAAGCAGGGCTCGTCAGGCAGCGTGATCGTGACCTTGATCCGCGAACCCGTCAGGCTGTCCATCATCTCGCCGACACGCATTACGCTGTGTCCGGCATTGAATACTTCGGGGTGCAAGGCCTGGCGTCGAGCAAACGTCAACAGTTGACCGGTCAGCCGCGCCGCGCGATCCACGGTAGTGGAGATGGCTTCAACGTACTTCACCCGTCGCGCTTCAGGCAGAGAAGGGTGCTTGAGCAGGTCCGCGCAGGACTTGATCACCGTCAGCAGGTTGTTGAAGTCATGGGCGACACCGCCTGTCAGTTGCCCGATGGCTTCCAATTTCTGAGATTGGCGAAGCGCGTCTTCAGACTGTTGCAGCGCTTGCTTGGCCTGTTCTTCTTCCTGGATGTCGCGACCCACCGCGTGGATGAATTGGTTATCCGGCACTGCTGTCCACGCGATCATCCGGTAACTGCCGTCCGCATGCCGATAGCGATTCTTGAATCCGGAAAACACCTGCCCCTTGCTCATCTTTTCGGCAGCGGCGGTGGTCAGGGCCAGATCATCCGGATGCACCAACGCTAAAAACGGCGTGTCCACCAGCTCGACTTCCGAGTATCCCAGCACCTGCTTCCAGGCAGGATTCACCGCAAAAATATTGCCGTCGAAGCGAGCGACCAGCATCAGATCAGCGGACAACCGCCACATGCGGTCCCGATCCCGGGTGCGCTCCAGCACGCGCTGTTCGAGCGATTCATTGAGCGCCCGCAGCGCGTCTTCGGCCTCGCGCAAGCTGGTCATGTCCCGGGACACGCACAGAATCTTCTCCGGTTTGCCGTCCTTGCCGAAAATCGGGCTTACCTGGACGTGCCACCACTTCAAGTTGCCGGCCATGGTGTGGGCGGCCCCCATGAAGCTGGCGTTCTGGCCGTGTTTGGCGGCGAGTACCGCGGCTTTGGCATCGAGATTACCCTGATCCTGCCAAAAATCCGGCCACGGGCAGCCGCGAATGGCGTTGAAATCGCTCACCTCCATGATGCGTTGGCCGCCTTCGCTCATGAACGTCAGTTTGGCGTCCAGGTCGAGCACCTTGATGCAGTCGTTGATGCTGGCGAGCACCCGCTCCGTGAACGCTTCACTTTCATCCAGTCGGGCTTCTGCGCGAATCTGTTCGGTGGTTTCATCGATCTGGCAAAAAAGGCCGACCACCACACCTGTGTCGCTGTAGAGCGGACTGAAGGACAGCGACCACCAGGTGTTCTCGCTCAGGCCATTGCGACTGATGGTCAGAAACTGGTTCTTGATCCGGCTGTTGTTACCGGCCAGCGCTTGTTCGGCGTAGGGAGACATCTCGTCCCACGCACTGCCCAGCACCGAGGAGACCGGCCGGCCGAGCGCTTTTTCGGGGATTCCTGGCAGAACTGCGTGAAAGGCGTCGTTGAAAAACAGCAGCTGCTCAGGCCCCCAAACCAGAAAAACGCTTTCGGCTGAGTTGAGCATCATGCTCATCGAGGCGACAAATCCGGGAGACCAACTGCTGCGCGGGCCGATGCTGGAAGACGACCAGTCGGTCTCACGAAGCAGCTGCCCCATGTTGCCGCCCCCGGCTGGAAGGTCGATAAAATCACTCATAACAGTCCGCCACTATTTTCTTTGCCATTCAAACTGCGGTTCCACCCTCTAGAGTTGCCATCGCGCTTTTTACCACGGGCTCGCCGACAGTCATCACTGGTTCGGGTTGCGTCTTCAAGCTATGACCTTGGGCGATTGCTTTTGAGCGTTTGACATCAGCGTATTTTTATCGGCGCTCGTATCCAGCTTTTCTGGACATTTGTCTCAAGCTGAATCTGCCTTGATGAAGTCCACAAACGCCCGCAGCGGGGAGGGCAGGTAACGGCGGCCCGGGTAGTAGAGAAACGGTCCGCTGAACGTTTGCCACCAGGGTTCGAGCACCGGCACCAGCGCGCCGCTGTCCAGATGGGGCCGCAGCCAGTCTTCGAACAAGTGCACGATGCCCAAACCATCCAGCGCCGCCTGCACCGCCAGATCCATTGCGCCGCCGATCCGCACGGTCAGTGGCCCGGTGGTGTTGACCTGAACCACCTCGCCGTCGCGCTCGTACTCCCAGAGCGGCAACAAACCGCTGGGGAATTTCCCGCGCAGGCAGGCGTGATCGAGCAAGTCCCGGGGATGTTCGGGGCGGCCCCTCTGACGCAGGTAAGCCGGTGAGGCAGCCGTTGCCATGCGCTGGAATCTCGGGCCAATCGGCACCGCAATCATGTCCTGCTCAAGCCGTTCATCGTAGCGAATGCCGGCATCACAGCCTGCCGCGAGCATGTCGACAAAGCTCTCTTCGGTCACCACCTCCAGTCGAATGTCGGGGTGCGCCTGCAAGAACGGCGTGATGATCGCCGGCAGCACCAACCGTGCGGCGCTGACGGGCACGTTGAGCCTGAGGGTGCCGGAAGGTCGGTCCCGAAAGTCGTTGACCACATCCAGTGCCGATTCGACCTCCCCCAACGCCGGGACGATGCGCTCCATCAGTCGTGCGCCCGCTTCGGTGGGTGCAACGCTGCGCGTGGTGCGGTTGAGCAAGCGCACGCCCAATCGGGCTTCCATGCGCCGAACGGCATCGCTCAGGCTGGAAGCCGATTTGCCACTCGACCGCGCGCCCTCGCGAAATCCCCCAGCGTTTACCACGGCCACGAAGGCCAGCAAGTCTTGAATATCAGCTGCCATTGTTCGCTCATCCGTACAACCCGTGCCGATTGCACCCGATTATCAGCTCAGTGGTCAACGCCTATAGTCAGCCCCACACCCATTGATTGAGGCATACGCCGTGAGCGACGCAAGCAAGGCAGGTACGTTTTTACTGGGCGACCGGACGATCAACCGCATGGGCTATGGCGCCATGCAACTGGCCGGTCCCAACGTTTTCGGGCCACCCAAGGATCCGAAAGCAGCGCTTGCGGTGCTGCGCGCAGCGGTGGCTGCCGGCGTCAATCACATCGATACGGCCGATTTCTACGGTCCGCACGTGACCAACCAACTGATCCGCGAAGCGCTGCATCCCTACGCCGCTGACCTGGTGATCGTCACTAAAGTGGGCGCGGTGCGTGGCGAGGATGCTTCCTGGAACCCGGCTCACAGTCCGGCCGAGCTGACCCGGGCGGTGCACGACAACCTGCGCAATCTGGGAGTCGATGCGCTGGACGTCGTAAACCTGCGGGCTTGGGGCAACATGCATTCGCCGGGGGAAGAGTCCATCGAAGAGGGGTTCAGCGCGCTGGCCGATTTGCAACGCCAAGGTCTCATTCGTCACCTGGGCCTGAGCAACGTAAGCGCACCGCAGATCAAGCAGGCCCAGGCCATCGCGCCGATTGTCTGCGTCCAGAACCATTACAACCTGGCCCATCGCGCCGACGAGCAATTGATCGCTGATCTCGGTCAGCAGGGCATCGCGTACGTACCTTTCTTTCCGCTGGGAGGCTTCACCCCGTTGCAGTCGGACACGCTTTCCGGCGTCGCCGCGCGGTTGAACGCGTCACCGTTACGGGTAGCGCTGGCGTGGTTGCTGCAACGCGCGCCGAACCTGTTGTTGATTCCCGGCACGTCGTCGGTGGCGCACCTGCGCGAAAACCTCACTGCCAGCGATCTTGTGCTCACGCCAGAACTGCTCGCTGAACTGGAAAAGGTGGCCTGAGCCATCGTGGGAACAATCAGGTACGGGGCTTTTGCGCGAGCGCACGTGCGCTTCTGCCGAATACAATGCCTATCTGCTTCTGCCTAAGGCGAAGGAGCCTTGCTTGCAGGCGATCTGCCGGGCACCGGCAGCCAATCCTGAGCACGCGATGTGCCTGGCGTTGCGCAGGTGCCTGAATCGGGACCGCTGCGCGCCCCATCGTCAGCAAGCTGAACTCCTACGGCCTGCGGCCGGAATCAACCGTCCCGTCTTTGTCGGTCATGCGAATGAATGGGATAGTCAATCGGCGCTTTTCCATTGTAGGAGCGCGCTTGCCCGCGATAGCGATCTGTCAAAGAACTCGCCTTCGACAGGGCGTATGCAATCACGGGCAAGCGCTTCTACAGCGCAACACGGTCGGCGCTCTGTGGACCCCATTCTCCGGGGGATGGTTTATCTATAGGCCATCTGAAACGATGGCCTAATGACGAACCGCGGGATCAGTGATCCATTTGGTCTTTGGTGATCTTGCCGCTGTGTGGATCGACATGAAATTCGTATTTCATACCGTCCTGCTTGAGGCCTTCACCTTCCCAATGACCATCGTCGGCTTCGATCTTGGTGATCTGCGTATAACCGGCTGCCTTGAGCGTCGTCTCAACCTGGGCCTGGCTGATCCAGTCAGCGCCCGGCTGATCGGCCCACGCCGGTGAAGCGGCCATCGCGGTAACGATTGCCAGGCCTGCGAACAACTGAGTCAATGATTTCATTGCATGTTTCCTTTTTTGTAGTGACGTAAGCGATGGACAGAATTTGCTGCGGATTGGTTCACACTGGCTGTTTTCCGGAGGATCATTGCGCCATCCTGAGCAACGACGCACAACGTCATGCGCTTATCCCGAACACTGCTCCCAAAGACACAACACCTATTTTCCATCCCAAGGAGTGCGTTTGTGATTGACCATCTCGATCATCTGGTACTGACCACCTGCGACGTCGATACCTGCAAAGACTTCTATACCCGGGTGCTGGGCATGCATCTGGAAACCTTCGGTCAAGGCCGGCTGGCGTTTCGCTTCGGTGAGCAAAAAATCAATGTGCATGTGCGCGGCCATGAGTTCGAACCCAAAGCGCATCTTCCCGTCCCGGGCGCGCTGGATCTTTGCTTCATTGCCAGCATGACCTTGGAACAGGTGATAGAGCATCTGAATGAGCAGAATTGGCCGATCATCGAAGGCCCGATACCTCGGACCGGCGCGACGGGGCCAATTCGCTCGGTGTACGTTCGTGACCCGGATCTGAACCTGATCGAGATATCTGAAAAGATCTGATCTTTCTATCTAATGCCAACGTGTGAATTATGAATATCCCAATCAGCAATGACCGTCAGCTCATCGTCCCGTCATCGATGAAGGTTTTGTCGGAGCGTGCAGGCTACGCGCCGGCGGTGAAAGTAGGCCCGACTGTGTACTGCGCAGGCCAAGTGGGACGTACCGATGAACTTGAGGTCATCACCGATCCCGCGCAGCAGTTTCTTCGGGCTTGGGAAAATGTGCGCACAGTCTTGGCTGGTGCAGGCTGCACCTTCGAGGACGTGGTCGACATGACCACCTACCACGTCGATATGCAGCAGCACATGGCCGTTTTCAGACGCGTAAAAGACAGCGTGTTTCCAAGAGGCACTTGCGCCTGGACCTGCATCGGCGTCAGCGAGCTGGCGAAGTCTGGATTGCTGGTGGAGATCAAGTGCGTCGCTGTTCAGCGTTGAGCCCGCGCAATGATGGACGGCATGACGCGGCTATTGATGCTTGTGTCGCCGGCAACGCTCCGAGCAATAGCGCACCTCATCCCAACAGCGCGCCCATTTCTTGCGCCAGGTGAATGGCAATCCGCACACCACGCAGAGCTTGACCGGCAGCTCACTTTTTTTCATTGCCCGTCTCTGACCTGACAGAAAGTTGCCTGTTGTGATTAGGCGTCAGATGGCGTAATCGACTCATCACTGGACTCAGCCGCCAGTTTCAAGCGGTCGGCTTTGCTGATGTATCTGGATTTGTTGACCGGAGCCAGTTTGGCACTGGCTTTTTTGGCCTTGGCTTTGAACAGCTGCTGCAATTTTTTTTGACGATTCACGGGTTTCTACTCAGCTTTCGGATGCTTGCGTGCTGGGGAACTCGCGCTATTGAATCAGATGTGCAGGACACGTACCCGCTTTTTACCGCTGTGGTTCGGCAACGTATGTTGGCGTTACCCGAGAAGGCCTGAACAACGCCAATTCCGTGGGGGCGGACCTGTCCGCGAAGGGGCCGTCCTGACCGACGAGTATTGATCGTCGTCACCCTCGCATTCGCGGACAAGTCCGGTCCCACATAATGAACTGCCCCTACAACGACAGAACAAATCGGCGTTCATCACTGATGCTCTCATGCGAAGGCGGAGCTTCAGGTAAAAACCCGCATCGCTCCAGCACAGTTATCGAACCGCTATTTTCTGGATAGGCATAACCCACCAGTTGCGTCAGTCCCCAACGCTCGCGCGCCACCTCAATCACATGTCTGAGCGCCATTGTTGCCAGTCCTTGCCCACAAGCGCGCTGTCCAATCCGATAGCCGACTTGCGCGGTATGCCCGATCGAGTCGATGCCTTTGAGATTTGCCCGACCGACAATTTTCCCAGTCGTACCTTCGATCACAAACGGGTGCCAGGCGCCGCTGGCAAAGTCCGACAAGTAGCTCTCGATGTGTTCGGTCACGCCTGCCAGCGAGTAAAACGAGGGGTCTCGCGCTTCGATGTGGGCTTCAAACCACTGGCGATTATCGATTTCGAATGCCAGCAATGCCTGGCTGTCGGTCGTTCTCAGTTCACGAATCTCAAACGGCTTCACTGATCACGTCTCCTGTTCACAGGCCACTTTCCATTGCGTCTCATGATGCAATACTGACATTCGATGGGCCACTGCGACGAGCCCAACCGGGATGGGGGTTTGAGGGAGGTCAAGCGCGCCTGATCAGTTGATGCGTGGATGCTGATCCACCAGCGCTTTGCGTCGGGCCTGGAGTTCAGCGATCTGCGCGTCGATGTCTTCTATCTTTTCTTCGATGGTGTCGTGGTGCTCTTGCAGCAGTTCCTTTGCCTCTTCGAGGTCGGAAGCCGCCGGGGCTGCGCCGCGCAACGGCATGTTCGCCGTCTCCTTCATGGTCAACCCAGTGATCAGGCCAATCACCGCTACGACCATCAGGTAGTAGGCCGGCATGTACAAATTGTTTGTGCTTTCCACCAGCCAGGCTACTGCGGTCGGGGTAAGCCCTGCGATCAGCACCGAGACGTTGAAGGCACTGGCCAGGGCGCTGTAGCGAATGTGGGTCGGGAACATGGCGGGGAGGGTCGAAGCCATCACGCCGATGAAGAAGTTGAGCACCACAGCCAGAATCAGAAGGCCAGAGAAAATCAGCCCGATTTTGCCGCTGTTGATCAGCATGAACGCTGGAATGGCGAGCAACAACAAACCAATACTGCCGCAGACGATGAAGGGGCGGCGGCCAATCCTGTCGCTGATCATGCCGATGAAAGGCTGCACGAACAGCATGCCGACCATGATCGCGATGATGATCATCACGCCATGGTTTTCGCTGTAGTGCAGGTTGTGCGACAGGTAGCTGGGCATGTAGGTCAGCAGCATGTAATAGGTGACGTTGGTCACCACCACCACGCCGATGCAGGTGATCAGGCTGCGCCAGTGCTTGGTCGCCACTTCCTTGAACGTAGCGCGCGGGACCTCCGTGCCAGCTTTTTTGTTCTTGGCCTGATCATCGACGTGCTGCTGGAACGCCGGCGTCTCTTCCAGAGCGTTCCGCAGATACAGCCCCAGCATGCCAAGGGGCAGGGCGAGGAAGAACGGCAAACGCCAGCCCCATTCCTGAAATTTGTCCTCGCCGATGATCGAGGAGATCAACACCACAACGCCGGCGCCAAGCACAAAACCTGCAATCGAGCCGAAGTCCAGCCAACTGCCGAGGAAGCCGCGTTTGCGGTCCGGGGCGTACTCGGCGACGAAGATCGATGCGCCGGTATATTCCCCGCCCACCGAAAAACCCTGAGCCATCTTGGCGAGCAGCAGCAGGATCGGCGCCCAGATGCCGATCGAGGCGTAGGAGGGGATCAGGCCGATGGCGAAGGTGCTGAGGGACATGATGACGATGGTCGCGGCCAGGACTTTTTTGCGGCCGTATTTATCGCCCAGTGCGCCGAAGAACAATCCTCCCAGCGGCCGTATCAAGAAAGGCACCGAGAACGTGGCCAGTGCTGCGATCATTTGGGTGCCCGGGTCAGCGCCAGGGAAAAACACCTTGCCCAGCACGTAGGCGACAAAGCCATAGACGCCAAAATCGAAC
Source organism: Pseudomonas rosaeacicularis (assembly GCF_057128745.1). NCBI lineage: Bacteria > Pseudomonadati > Pseudomonadota > Gammaproteobacteria > Pseudomonadales > Pseudomonadaceae > Pseudomonas > Pseudomonas rosaeacicularis. Next base: position 2,169 of record NZ_JBSKHT010000004.1, on the reverse strand, counting down.
CACTCCATGGCATTGCCGAGCGCAGCGGCTGTGATCGCTTTGCGCACCTTGGCGTCGTCGACGATGGTGATGTCTCTCAAACCGATGGGGCCGGCACTGCTTTTCCCTGTTTTCATACATCAATACTCTGTCGCGGATCTGTCTGCCGGCGCACTGCTGACACCGCTTGAAAAGCGGCGTTGCAGGTGCGCCGTTGTGTGTATGCCATTGTTTTAATGGCATGGGCTGTTCCGGATCAGATACAGTAAGTCACGAAATAATTCAGTGCTCACTGCCATATTTTCCTTTCCTGACTGAGTTCAAACCCATGACCGATTCGGCGTTTTCCGCAGACATCGAAGCTGTGCACGCTATCGACGCCGTTCCCGTCATTTTGAGTATGGTCAAACATTTGACCGGCATGCGCTTTGCCGCTGTCGCACGCGTCACGGACAAAAACTGGGTCGCGTGCGCGGTCGATGATTCCATTGATTTCGGTTTGAAACCCGGTGGCGAACTGGTACTGGAATCAACCATTTGTCATGAAATCCGCCAGCACCGCACGCCGGTCATTTTCGGCCATGCCAGCACCCATCCGATTTTCGCCACCCATCACACGCCTCTGACCTATGGCCTGGAGAGCTACATTTCCATTCCTATCATCAAAGCCAATGGTGAGTTTTTCGGCACGTTATGCGCGATCGACTCAGTGCCCGCCAATCTGGAAGGGCCGGCCATCGTCGAGACACTGAAGCTGTTCGCCCAGTTGATTGCGATGAATCTGGACACCCAGGGCAATCTCGATGCCACACGATCGGCGCTGGCAACGGCGACTGAACACGGCATGCTGCGCGAGCAGTTTATGGCGGTGTTGGGCCATGACCTGCGCACGCCCCTGAGCGCCATACAGATGAGCGCTGAATTACTGCAAAGCAAAACCACTGAAAAGCGCTCGCTGAATCTGATCACAGCCATCCGTACCAGCTCGATTCGCATGGGAGTGCTAATCGAAAACGTGCTGGATTTTGCACGTGGGCGCTTGGGGGGCGGGATTCCGGTCAGACGGGTATTGACGGACGATCTCGCACACACGCTGCAGTTGACGCTGGATGAGGTGCAGGCCTCGCATCCTCATGCGGTGATCAGGCATTCTCTGGAAGTGCCTGCCGGCATTTATTGCGATGCGCTGCGCATTACTCAGTTGCTTTCAAACCTGCTGGGCAACGCAGTGACCCATGGCGCGCCCACCATGCCGATTGAGGTGAGGGTATTTCACCAAGAGGATGAGGTGGTGATCTGCGTAGTCAATCAGGGAACACCGATTCCCGCTCAACTCATGCCGCTGCTGTTCGAACCGTTTACGCGGTCCGAAGCCGGTCAGCGGGGTGAAGGACTGGGATTAGGGCTTTACATCGCCTCTCAGATTGCTACCGCCCACAACGGCACGTTGACCGTGACGTCCAGCGCGCAGGAGGGCACCGTTTTTACCGCGCGGTTTCCCGCGAAAATGAAATGGGTAAGTTAGCTGACACCAGCGTTACTGTCTCAAGCGGGCAATCTGCAGCGACGCGTACCTGTGGCACCGAGGCGCTTGCGATCGGTCTGACCCGCACCAGTGGGAGCGGACCTGTCCGCGAAGGGGCCGCTAAATTCAATACATCTCCAGCGCCCGAAACATCGCCTTCGCGGACAGGTCCGCTCCCACCTGTTTCGTATCTGCCGAGGATTTCCGTAACGCTCGGGTCTGTAGGAGCGAACTTGTTCGCGAGGCGTCGAATCAGACACGCCACGCAAACTGCCTCGCCAGCAAGTTGGCTCCTACAGAGTCTGTGAATCCTCAAGTCAACGGCTCGACCGATGCGGCCCTCATCGCGGGCTTTGTCTCCAACAGGGCCGTGGCGCTTCCGACCCATCGGCATGGTGCCTACCCTGTAGGAGCGAACTTGTTCGCGAGGCGTCGCATCTGACACGCCACGCAAACTGCCTCGCCAACAAGTTGGCTCCTACAGAGTCTGTGAATCCTCAAGTCAACGGCTCGACCGATGCGGCCCTCATCGCGGGCTTTGTCTCCAACAGGGCCGTGGCGCTTCCGACCCATCGGCATGGCGCCTACCCTGTAGGAGCGAACTTGTAGTGGTCCAGTTTTTTTGGACCATCACGTAGGAGTATTAGGCCGCCAGCTTTTCGAAA